>JBDSHF010000024.1:0-6516 GCA_039918595.1 Thermoanaerobaculia bacterium | reverse complement strand
TGCCCTCTGGCTCTCGCCTGAGCCGCCTCACCTCATCCCGACAGGAAGACACGGCATGAAATCGATCCGTCCCCTTTTCTTCACCCTGCTGCTCGCCGCTTCCGGCCTCCTGGCTTTCCAGCAGCCTCCGGCCCCGCCACCACCTTCCGAGCAGAAGCCGCCGGACGAGCAACTCAAGGATCAGCAGAAGCGCGAACAGGAACCGGAATCCAACGCGACCGAGCTCAAGAAGGAGCAGAAGGAGGGGGGCAAGGGCGCTCCCAAGGAGATCTCGGAGAAGAAAGAGGAGAAGTGGGACGTCAACAAACCCCCCGGCCCATCGAGCGAGGTGGCGATCGACGTCACCGAGGGGACCTGGCTGAGCCTCGACGTCAGCCCGGACGGCAAGGAGATCGCCTTCGACCTGCTGGGCGACCTCTATACGATCCCGATCGGCGGCGGCGAGGCCCGGGCGCTCACCCACGACGTCGCCTGGCAGATGCAGCCCCGCTACAGCCCGGACGGCAAGACCATCGCCTTCACCAGCGACCAGGGGGGTGGCGACAACATCTGGCTCGTCGACCGCGACGGCACGCACCCGCGCGCGGTCAGCAAGGAGTCGTTCCGCCTGCTCAACAGCCCGTCCTGGTCGCCCGACGGCCAGTACGTCGTCGCCCGCAAGCACTTCACCGCCCAGCGCTCCCTCGGCGCCGGCGAGATGTGGCTCTACCACCGCAGCGGCGGCGACGGCCTGCAGCTCACCAAGAAGCCCAACGACCAGAAGGACGCCGGCGAGCCCGTCTTCTCCCCCGACGGCCGCTACGTCTACTTCAGCCAGGACATCACGCCCGGCCGCGTCTTCGAGTACAACAAGGACCCCAACACCGAGATCTTCGTCATCCAGCGGCTCGACCGGCAGACCGGCAACGTCCAGCGCTTCGTCACCGGCGCCGGCGGCTCGGTCCGCCCCACCCCGTCGCCGGACGGCAAGACCCTCGCCTTCATCCGCCGGGTGCGCAACAAGAGCGTGATCCACCTGATGGACCTGCGCTCCGGCGAGACCTGGCCGATCTACGACGGCCTCGACCGCGACATGCAGGAGACCTGGTCGATCCACGGCCTCTATCCGTCGATGGCCTGGACCCCCGACAACAAATCGATCGTCTTCTGGGCCGGCGGCAAGCTCCATCGCATCGACGTCGCCAGCCGCAAGGTCGCGGAGATCCCCTTCCACGTCCGCACCACGCGGCGGGTCACCCAGGCGCTGCGTTTCCCCGTCGAGGTCGCCCCGAAGAGCTTCGAAACCCGGATGCTCCGCTGGGTGAACGTCTCCCCCAAGGGGGACCGCGTCATCTATCAGGCGCTCGGCCACCTCTGGGTCCGCGATCTCCCGAACGGCAAGCCGCGGCGGCTGACCCGCCAGACGGATCACTGGGAGATCTTCCCCGCGTTCTCGCGCGACGGCCGCCAGGTGGTCTACACCACCTGGGACGACGGCAAGCTGGGCACCGTGCGCGTGGTCGCCGCCGACGGCGGCGAGGGGCGGGTGGTGGTCAAGCAGCCCGGGCAGTACGTCGAGCCCGCCTTCAGCCCGGACGGCAAGCAGATCGTTTACCGCCAGATCGAGGGGGGGTTCGTCCGCTCCTCCGCCTGGTCGCTGACGCCCGGGATCTATCGGGTGGCCACCGGTGGCGGCAACTCCACGCTGGTCACCGAACAGGGGGAGCAGCCCCGCTTCGGTGTCGAGAGCGACCGCGTCTACCTGCTGCGCGAGGCCGATGAGGGGAAACGCCAGCTCGTCTCGCTCAGCCTCGACGGCAAGGATGAGCGCACCCACCTGATCAGCGAGAACGCGGCCGAGTTCCAGCTCTCGCCGGACGGGCGCTGGGTGGCGTTCGTCGAGCGTTTCCACGCCTATGTGATGCCGTTCGTCGCCACCGGCAAGGCGATCGAGGTGGGCCCCAAGGCCTCGACGCTGCCGCTGCGCCGGGTCACCCGCGACGCCGGCGAGTACCTCCACTGGTCCGGCGACTCGCGGAGCCTTCACTGGTCGCTCGGCCCCGAGCTCTACACCCTGGACCTCAAGAACGCCTTCACCTTCCTCGCGGGCGCTCCCGAGACCCTCCCCGACCCGCCGGCCCACGGCATGGACATCGGCTTCCAGGCCGACAGCGACGTCCCCCGCGGGACGGTGGCCGTGGTCGGCGGGCGCGTCGTCACCATGCGCGGCGACGAGGTGATCGAGGACGGCACGGTGATCCTGCAGGGGAACCGCATCACGGCCGTCGGGCCGCGGGCGAGCGTCAGCGTTCCCGCCGGCGCCTACGTCGTCGACGCCAAAGGGAAGACCGTCATCCCCGGCCTGATCGACGTCCACTGGCATGGCCCCTTCGGCTCGGACGGCATCATCCCGCAGAACAACTGGGTCCCCTACGCCAGCCTGACCTACGGGGTGACCACCCTGCATGACCCGTCGAACGACACGGCGACCGTCTTCGCCGCCTCCGAGCTCCAGCGCGCCGGCCTGATCACCGCGCCGCGGATCTTCTCCACCGGCACCATCCTCTATGGTGCCAACGCGCCGTTCACCGCCTCCATCGACAGCGCCGAGGACGCCCGCTCGCACCTGCGCCGCATGAAAGCCGTGGGCGCCTTCAGCGTCAAGAGCTACAACCAGCCCCGCCGCGACCAGCGCCAGCAGGTCATCGCGGCGGCCCGCGAGCTCAACATGATGGTGGTGCCCGAGGGGGGCTCGCTGTTCGAGCACAACATGACCCAGGTGGTGGACGGCCACACCGGCATCGAGCACTCGATCCCGGTCGCCCGCGCCTATGCCGACGTGCACCAGCTCTGGAAAGGAACCCAGGTGGGCTATACCCCGACGCTGATCGTGGGCTACGGCGGCATCTGGGGGGAGAACTACTGGTACGACAAGACCAAGGTTTGGGAGAACGACCGCCTGGGGCGCTTCGTGCCGCGCGAGGTCCTCGACGAGCGCTCGCGCCGCCGGGTCACCGCTCCGGACGATGAGTACAACCACTTCAACAACGCCCGCGTCGCCGCCGAGCTGGCGCGCGACGGCGTCGGCGTCCAGATCGGCGCCCACGGCCAGCGCGAGGGGCTGGGCGCCCACTGGGAGATGTGGATGCTCGCTCAAGGGGGGCTGACGCCGATGGAGGTGCTGCGCGCCGCCACCCTCAGCGGCGCCCGCTACCTCGGCCTCGACCGCGACCTCGGCTCGATCGAGACCGGCAAGCTCGGCGATCTCGTGGTGCTCGACGACAATCCGCTCGCCGACATCCGCAACTCGGACCACATCCGCTTCGTGATCCAGAACGGCCGCGTCTACGACTCCCTGACTCTCGATCAGCTCGCGCCCAACCCGCACAAGCGCGAGCCCTTCTTCTGGCAGAAGGACCGGCCCTCCTTCTCCTTCGGCCCGAGCGGGACCGCCATCCACGTGGACGACTGAGCGCCGGCGAGGTATCATCTCTCTGCCTCTGCAAAAACGGGAAGGGCGTGTTGGCCCACGCCCTCCCCGAACGGCCTACGACGTCTTCAGGGTCGTGTCTTGAGGGGTTGAGTCAGGTTGGGAAGCCGAAGCCGGTTCCGCCGGCTTCGGCTTTTCGGTCTTTGAATCCGCCGCCCGCCGCTTCCGCTTCCGGATCGGCGTCATCCCAAACTGGACCAGCCTCTCGCTCCTGGGGCCGAAGTGAGCCTTGACCGCGGCCCTGAGCTTGGCGGCGGCATCCTTGCCCTCCGTCATGACCGACCGGAGGTCGCGGGTCTCCTGCTGCTTGTAGCCCCGCCGGGAATTCGCGAGGGCGATCCCGTCCTTCGCCCGCCCCGCCAACTGCTCCAGGGCGGTCTTGTAGACATCCACGTTGGGGAGCTCCGCGGCGGTCTCCGTCACGTTCTTGAGCAGGGTTTCCCAGTCGCTGATGAAATCGGCGAGTGATGATCTAGGCATCTGAGGTCTTCCTTTCTTTTCCGTTGAGCTTCAGTTGAGCTGCCGGGCGAACCCGAGGACGCCCATGTCGAGAGCGGTGGCGCGGCCCTTGTGCGGCGGAGCGAACAGCTTCACCGTCAAGGTCCTCTCATCCAGGGTCAGGTGCACCGGCTGCCCCACGTCCGTGGCCTGCGCCGAGATGAACGCCGCGTAATGGACCGCCGCGGTCTCCGACTTGAACCGCAGGACGCGCTGGATGGCCTTGCCGCTGGAGAGCAGGCTCCAGCCCAGCATGGTCTTCAGCTCCTCCTGGACCCGCTCCGGCTTCAGCCTCTGGTAGATGGGCCGGGGCGGCCGCCTCAACCGGTTGATGAAGTGCATAATGGCGATCGGCTGCATGGTTGACCTCCTTGGGTCGTGAGGTCCGGCGCCTTCATGGCGCCGGAAACATCGTCATTCCAGTCTTCTGGCCCGTCCGCGGGAGAGCCGGCGCAGACATCCGCCGGCCACGGCGGCGGCCTTCTCCAGGTCTTCGCGCTTCGCGGCGGCGATCGCCTCGAAGGCGGACAGCGCCACCATCGCCCCCTCCGCGCCGGGGTGGACGGAGAAGGCGGCGCCCAGCTCGTGGATCAGCGGATGGATCTCCGCGCCCCGCTCGTCCCGCGCCAGCAGCAGCGCGAGGTCGAGCGTCGCCAGGGCCGCCTCGTAGAGGTCCCCCTCCTTCAGCAGCCTGCCGCGCACCTTCTCGAGCAGGTCCACCGCTTCCGGAAGGTTGCCGAGGTAGGCGGAGACCCGCCCTTCCAGCCAGTAGAAGCGCACCAGGTCGCCAAAGCTCCGCACCCGCGGGTAGAGCTCGCGAGCCTCCCGCACCAGCGCCAGGGCTCCCCCGCGGGCGAGCACGGCGCGGCAGAGCGCCAGCGAGAGCCGCACCCGGCAGGCGGCCGCCGGATCTTCCTCGACATCCACGATCTTGCGTGCCGTGGTGAGAGGCCCCAGGGCGCCGGCGGCATCCCCCTCCTCCAGATGGAGGAACCCGAGCGCCGCCAGGCACAACCCCCGCTCGTGGTCCTCGACGTTGAGCCCGTACAGGCCGGCGGCGTAGTCCAGCAGCGCGGAGGCCTCGTCGAGCCTCCCCTGCTCGGTCCGCAGCCGGGCGAGCAGCCGCGCGAACAGCGCCCGGTCCGGGGAGTCCAGCGGAGACCGCAGGTAGACGGCCGCTTGCCGGAACGTGGCATCGGCCTCCTCCCCCCGCCGCGCCCGCCGCAGGGCATCCCCCGCGCGGGAGCAGGCCCGCGCCCGCAAGCTGTCCGCCCGCGCGGAGGGAATCCGGGGCGCGAGCTGAACCGCCAGGGTGAACGTCAGCCGCGCCAGCTCCTCGGCCTTTCCCGGGTCGGAGGCCGCCAGGCGTTCGCTCTCGAAGAGGGTGAGCTCGGCCAGCCGCTCCCTCTGGAACCGCGAATCCCTCGCCACCGCCCGCGCCCGCTCGCCGGGGGACAGGCTCAGCAGCTCGCGCAGGAGAGCCTGCTCCTCGGCCCCCTGCCGCGCGAAGGCCTCCACCAGCCCCGGCGCCTTCCACTCCAGGCGGACGAGATCCTCGGCTCCGTTCTTTTCTACGCCGGGATCTCCGGGCAGAGAATCCCCAGGCAGATCGGCTCGCTCGGCCAGCCAGCGCAGGGCTTCCGCATAGCAGTCCTCGCAGGTGAGCAGGTGGAGCACGGCCGGGACCTCCGCCTCGGTCAGGCTCGCCAGCAACTCGCGGGTCCTCTCATGGTTACGCTTCAGGCTCACGTCGCGCCTCCCGAGCGCCCGGGTTTCCCATGGGGCCGCTCCATCAAGGGTTTCAAGAGCCGGATGAAACCGGCGATATACATCCCCAGCTCGGTCCGCTCCGCCGGCGGGAGGATCGGCGGCGGGTGTGCCTGGCCGAGGACCAGCTCGCCCAGCGTCACCTCCAGCACCGCCGCCAGCATCGCGAGGTCTTCCAGCGGCGGCGCGTTCACCCCCCGCTCCCACTTCCCAAGGCGGGTGCCCGGCACTCGCAGGCGCTTCGCCAGATCCCCCTGCTTCCACCTCCGCGCCTTACGGAGATGCACGATCCGCTGACCGAGCTCTTTCTGAAGGATTCCCTGCGGAATCCGCTTCGGACCTCCGTTGTCTTCGCTCATCGTGCGCCAATGGTTCACTAGCTTTGCGAATGTGTCAACAGAGGGTCTGCATAGACCCATCTCGCGCTCTTCCAAGCGGCGCGTTGACAGTTATGTAGCGGTGTGGATAAGTTTCCTCCACCAGCAACCGTAGTTCCGGGTAGCCGCGCCCGATTGACGTCTTCGCGGATCGACCGTAGGGGGTGGAAAGGGGAGAATTACGCTCCAGGAGGGGAGAATTCCGCCCCTGTTCCGTTGACTTGGTGCACTTGAGCTTTAGAGGAAGGTAGCGCTCGCGGGCACTCGGGCCATGGCGGCCCTGGTTCGCCCCGCTGACCTTAGGGAGGTCCAGATGTCTCAACAGATTCGACGTGTCCTCGTCGCCCTCGGCCTGATGGCGGCTCTCTTCCTGGCGGCCCCGGCGCCCTCGCGGGCCGCGGGGCT
>JBDSHF010000023.1:0-20152 GCA_039918595.1 Thermoanaerobaculia bacterium | reverse complement strand
ACCGCTGGCGCTCGAAGGGGTAGGTGGGCAAGGCCACCCGCAGCCGGCGCTCGCCCTCGTGGAGAGCCCGCCAGTCGGGAACGATCCCCGCGAGCCAGAGCCGGCCCAGCGCGGTCAGCAGGAAGGCATGGTCGCCGCGCCGGTCGCTCGCGTGCGGCAGCGAGGCCACCGCCACGGCGCCGGCCTCGCGCGCCAGCGTGGTCAGCGTGTTGCCCGGGCCCACTTCCAGCAGCAGACGGTCGGGCTCCTCAGCCAGCGCCGCCAGGCCGTCCGCGAAACGCACGGTGGCCCGGATCTGGCGCGCCCAGTACTCGGGGTCGGTGGCCTGCCCGGCGGTGATCCAGGTCCCCGTCACGTTGGAGACGAAGGGGATCGACGGCGGCGACAGGCGCACGCGCCGCACCCGCTCGGCGAACGGCTCCAGGGCCGGCTCCATCATCGCCGAGTGGAAGGCGTGGGAGGTGCGCAGGCGGCGGTTGCGGACTCCCCGCGCCTCCAACTCCGCCGCCAGCGCCGCCACGGCGGGCTCCGGGCCGGCCACCACCGCGCGCTGCGGGCCGTTGACGGCGGCAAGCGCCAGATCCTCACCGAGCAGAGACACGATCTCGGATTCCGGCAGCGAGACGGCCAGCATGGCGCCCGGCTCCATCGCGGCCATCAGCCGGCCCCGCTCGACGACCAGCGCCAGGGCGTCGGCGAACGAGAAGACGCCGGCCAGGCAGGCCGCCACGTACTCGCCGATCGAATGGCCGAGCATCGCCACCGGCCGCACGCCCCAGGCCATCCACTGCCGCGCCAGCGCGTGCTCGACGGCGAACAGCGCGGGCTGGGTGAATTCCGTGCGCGCCAGCTCCTCCCCCGCCTCCCTCGATCCAGAACCGAACAGGAGGTCCCGCAAATCACGCCCGATCAGCGGCGTCAGCAGGTCGCCGGCGCGGTCGAGTTCGGCCCGGAAGACCGGCTCGGCGCGGTAGAGCTCCGCCGCCATCCCCGCGTGCTGGGCGCCCTGGCCGCTGAACAGGAAGGCCACGGAGCGCGCCTCGCCGCCGCCGAAGAGGAGCCGCTCCCGGTCGCCACCTTCAAGCACGGCGACGGCATCCCCGGCGTCACGGCAGAGGGCCACCGCGCGGCGCTCGAAGCGGCGCCGTCCCACCTGGAGCGTGAAGGCGGCGTCCGCCAGGTCGAGCCCGGGATGGCTCCGCAGATGCTCCGCGAGGCGGCAGAGGGCGGCTTCGAGGGGGGCGTCGCCGCGCGCCGAGAGCGGCAGGAGCTGCCAGGGGCCACCCGGCGTCCCCGACGCCACCGTCGGCGGCTCCTCCAGCACCACGTGAGCGTTGGTGCCGCCAATCCCCAGCGAGCTGACACCCGCCCGTCGTGGCCCTGCCTTCTCCCAGTCGATCAGCCGGTCGGCGATGCGGAAAGGGGTCTCCTCCAGCCGCAGCTTCGGGTTCGGCCGCTGGAAGTGCAGGGTCGGCGGCACCTGCCCGCGCTCCACCACCAGGGCCGCCTTGATCAGCCCGGTGACGCCGGCGGCGCTGTCGAGGTGGCCGATGTTGGTCTTGAGCGAGCCCACCAGCACGCCGCCGCGCGGCGCTCCAGGGCCGAAAGCCTGGGTGAGGGCCGCGATCTCGATCGGGTCGCCCAGCTCGGTGCCGGTGCCGTGCGCCTCGACGTAGCCGATCGAGGCCGGCTCGACGCCGGCGACGGCGAGGGCCTCGGCGATCACCTGCGCCTGGCCGTCGACGCTGGGCGCCGTGAAGCCGGCCTTGAACGAGCCGTCGTTGTTTATCGCCGAGCCGCGGATCACCGCGCGGATGGAGTCGCCGTCGCGCAGGGCGTCCTCCAGGCGACGCAGCAGCACCACGGCAGCGCCGTTGCCCCCCACGAAGCCGCCGGCGTTCTCGTCGAACGCGCGGCAGTGGCCGTCGGGCGAGAAGACGGCCCCTTCGTGGTGGTGGTAGCCCATGGCCTGCGGCAGGCGCAGGGAGACGCCGCCGGCGAGGGCCGCGTCACACTGGCCGGCGAGCAGGCTGTTGCAGGCGAGGTGGACCGCCACCAGCGAAGTCGAGCAGGAGCTCTGCACCGCCAGGCTGGGCCCGGTGAGACCCAGCTTGTAGGAGACCCGCGGCGCGAGGAAATCCTTGTCGTTGCTGATCATGACCTGGAAGTTGCCGACCGAGTCGAGCACCTCCGGATCGCCCAGGAAGTTGAGGATGTAGGTGTTCATGCCCGCGCCCGCGAAGACGCCGACGTCCCCCGGGAAGCTCGCGGGCTCGTGGCCGGCGTCCTCGAACGCCTCCCAGGCGCACTCCAGGAAGAGGCGCTGCTGGGGGTCCACCACCTCGGCCTCGCGCGGGCTGTAGCCGAAGAACGGGGCGTCGAAACGGTCTGCCCCGTCGACCACACCGCGGGCCCGCACGTAGCGCGGATTGGCGAGGTCGGCCTCGGCCACCCCCGCCACCCGCAGCTCGTCGTCGCTGAAGAAAGAGATGGATTCGACGCCGCCCGTCAGATTGCGCCAGAGCTCCTCGACGCTCCCCGCCCCGGGGAACCGCCCGGCCATGCCGATGATGGCGATGGCGCCCGCCGCCTGCCCGGCGGCCGCGCGCCGGGCCGCGGCCCGCGCCAGCCCGGCCCGCGGCGAGGCGACCTCGGCGGCGCCGCCGAGAAAGGCGGCCAGCGACGACACCGTGGGGTAGCGAAACAGGTCGAGCAGGGCGAACTCGCGGCCGAGCGCCTCGCTGAGCCGGACGTGCACCTGGGCGGCCAGCAGGGAGTGGCCGCCGAGGTCGAAGAAGTTGTCGTCCACCCCGACGCGGTCCACCTTCAGCACTTCGCTCCAGAGGGCGCCGATGGTGCGCTCCAGATCGTTCCGCGGGTCCACGTAAGCCGCTGTGGAGGCTGCCTCGCGCGTCCCCTCGGGCGCCGGCAGGGCCTTGCGGTTCACCTTGCCGCTGGGGGTCATGGGCAAGGCGGCCATCACCCGGTAAGCGGTGGGGACCATGTACTCAGGCAGGGTCCGCCGCAGATGCTCGCGCAGCTCGCCGATCCCGGGCGCTTCCCCGCCGGCGATCAGCCAGGCCACCAGCCGCCGGTCGCTCCCCTCGCCGTGGGCGGCGACCACCGCCTGGCGCACGCCAGGGTGGCGCCGCAGCGCCGCCTCGACCTCCCCCAGCTCGATGCGAAAACCCCGCACCTTCACCTGGTGGTCGATGCGCCCCAGGTATTCCAGGTCTCCGCTCCGCCGGTAGCGCACCAGGTCGCCCGTCCGGTAGAGGCGGGCCCCGGGCTCGACGCTCCAGGGATCGGGCACGAACTTCTCGGCCGTCAGATCCGGCTGGCCAAGGTAGCCGCGGGCGAGGCCGGCGCCACCGATCAGCAGCTCGCCGGCCGCTCCCAGCGGGGCCAGGGTGAGCGCGCGGTCCACCACATGGAGATCGGTGTTGGCCACGGCGCGGCCGATGACGATCGGACCGCCGTCGAGAGCCACCCGCCAGCAGGTCGAGTAGACCGCCGTCTCGGTGGGTCCGTAGAGGTTCCAGAGCTCGGCGCAACGGTCGAGGACGGCCGCGGCGAGGTCGCGCGCCAGCGGCTCGCCGGCAGTCACCGCCCGCACCCGCGGCGCGCCGCGCCAGCCGGAGTCCACCAGCAGCCGCCAGGTGGCGGGGGTGCCCTGTACCAGGGTCGGGCGGACGGCCTCGATGCGCGCCGCCAGCAGGCGGCCGTCGGCGGCCTCGTCACGGGTGGCCACCACCACCCGACCCCCCGCGATCAGCGGACCGAAGATCTCGAAGGCCGCGATGTCGAAGGTGATCGTGGTCAACGCCAGGGTGACGTCCCCCGGCCCGATCCCCGGCCGCTCGGCCACCGAGCGCAGGAGGTTGGCGAGCCCCCGGTGGGTGACCTGCACCCCCTTGGGCCGGCCGGTGGAGCCGGAGGTGAAGAGCACGTAGGCGAGATTGTCGGCCACCGCCGTCCGCTCGCGGGGCCTGGGCTCCCCGGCGGCGATCTCCGCGGCGTCACGGTCCAGGCAGAGGAGGGCGGCGGCGTGAGGCGGCAGGACCGGCAGCAGACGCTCCTCGGTCACCAGCACCGCGATGCCGGCGTCGGCGAGGATCATGCCCAGCCGCTCCGCGGGGTGCGCGGGGTCGAGGGGGACGTAGGCGCCCCCGGCCTTGAGGATGGCGAGCAGCGCCACCACCATCTCCGCCGAGCGCTCCAGACAGAGCCCTACCCGCGCGTCGGGGCCCACGCCCAGTCGGCGCAGCCGGCGGGCGAGGCGGCCGGCCCGCTCATCGAGCTGGCGATACGTGAGGACCTCGCCGCCGAAGGAGACGGCGGGCGCCTCGGGGGTGCGCGCCGCCTGCGCCTCGAACAGCTCGTGGACCAGCGCCTCCGCGCTCCACGGCCGGTCCGCCTCGCGGCACAGGGCGGCGAGCTGCCGGCGCTCCTCCGCGGCGAGCACGGGGAGGTCGGCGGCCGGACGCTCCAGACCGCCGGCAAAAGCCGACAGCAGGGTCTCCAGTCCGCCCGCCAGACGCGCGGCCGTGGCCGGCTCGAAGAGGTCAGCGTTGAACTCGATCCAGCCGTCGACGCTGCCGGCGCTCTCGGCGAGCTGCAGGGTCAGCTCGAACTTGGCGGTGCCGGTGTCGAGGTCGCGGGGGCGCAGCGCGAGGCCCGGCAGCTCCAGCGCCGCGGCCTCGGCCCGCTGCAGAACGAACATCACCTGGAACAGGGGGGAGCGCGAGAGGTCGCGCTGCGGGTGCAGCTCCTCGACCAGGCGGCCGAACGGCAACTCCTGGTGAGCGAAGGCGGCGAGGGACATCCGCTTCACCCGCTCCAGCAGTTCGCCCAGCGACGGCCCGCCGGTGAGATCGGCGCGCAGGGCCAGGGTATTGACGAAGCAGCCGATCAGCCCCTGCGCCTCGGCGCGCTGGCGGCCGGCGATGGGCGAGCCCACCAGCAGATCCTCCTGGCCGCTCCAACGCCCGAGGAGGCCGGCGAAGGCGGTCAGGATCTGCATGAACAGAGTCTGCCCGGCCCCCCTCCCGGCCTGGCGCAGGGCAGCCGTCAACTCCGCCCCCAGGCGCACCGGGACCTGGGCGCCATGAAAGGTCTGCAACGCCGGCCGCGGAGAGTCGGTGGGCAGGTCGAGCGCCGCGGGCGCTCCGGCCAGCGCCCCCCGCCAGAAGCCCAGCTCGCGCTCCACGACCTCGCCCGCCCGCAACCGCTCGTTCTGCCAGACGGCGAAGTCGGCGTACTGCATGGGCAGGCGCGGCAGGGGCGACGGCAGGCCGGCGGCGAAAGCCGGATACAGGGCCGCGATCTCGCGCACCAGGACGCCCATCGACCAGCCGTCGCTGACGATGTGGTAGATGGTGAGGACCACCAGGTGCTCCTCGCCGCGCTCGTCGCCGGACAGCCGGAGCAGCAGGGCGCGCAGCAGCGGTCCGCGCTGGAGGTCGAACGGGCGGCGGGCCTCGGCGACGGCCCGGCGCCAGGCCTCGGCTCGCCGCTCCCCCGCCGGCAGCGCGCGCAGGTCGGCGATGGCGAACGGCAGGTCCCCTCGCCGGTGGATCACCTGGACCGGGCCCTCGGAACGGTCGGCGAAGGTCGTACGGAGCGCCTCGTGCCGGCGGACCACCTCGCGCAGCGCGGCCTCCAGGGCCGGGGTGTCGAGCGGACCGGTCATCTCGAAGGCGGCGGGGATGTTATAGAGCGGGCTCCCGGGCTCTATGCGGTCGAGGAACCAGAGCCGCTGCTGGGCAAAGGAGAGCGGAAATGCGTTCTCCCCCGCCGCGCGCGGCCGGCTCGGGATGCGCTCGCCCTCCGGGCGCGCCGCCCCGCGCCCCTCCGTCTCCAGACGCTTCAGCAGCAGGTCACGCTGCCGCGGCGTGAGATTTTTGAGCGCCGCGTTGAGGTCCGTCATGGCGCCCCCTCTTCAGGCATTCCTTCAGGCATGCCGCCGATCTCGGCGAGCATCCGCGCCAGATCCTCCTCGCTGACCTGGCTGGCGCGGGCTTCGACCACGGCGGCGGCCACGGCGGCCACGGTCGGTTCCGCGAACAGGCGGTCCATGGGCAGGTCGACCGCCAGCTCCTCGCGAAGCCGCGACATCAGCCGGGTGGCCAGCAGCGAGTCGCCGCCGAGGTCCAGGAAGCTGTCGTGCGCGCCCACCCGCTCCATCCCCAGCACCTGCCGCCAGACCGCGGCGACCCGCTCCTCCAGCTCGCCGCGCGGCGCCACGTAGGCGGTGGGGAGCGCCGGGCGGGGGTGCAGCGTCTGGGCCTGCTCCAGGACCACCCCGGCGACCGGCATCGCCGGGCCCTCGGGATCGATCCCGCTGGGTTCGATCCAATACCGGTGGCGCTCGAAGGGGTAGGTGGGCAGCGGGATGCGCCGCCGCTCTTCGCCGGCGAACAGAACCTCGGGATCGAGCGGCTCGCCGGCGAGCCAGCGCCGGCCGGCGGCGGCCAGGCGCGCGTCGGCCTCGCCGAGAGTCGTGCCGGGATCGGGCCGGCCGAGCGCCGCCACCGCGGAGGCGGCGTCCCGGCAGACCACGGCCACCCGGTGCGCGAACGCCTGCCGGCCCGCGATCAGGGTGAAGGCGGCGTCGCCGAGGTCGGTCTCCGGATGGGCGCGGAAGTGCTCCGCCAGGTTGCGGACGGCCGCGGCCAGCGCGGCCGGGGTCTTGGCGGAGACGGCCAGCAGGCGCCACGGCCCGGCGGCGGCCGGGCGCTCCGGCAATACCGACAGTGCCGGCGCCTCCTCCAGGATCACGTGGGCATTGGTGCCACCGAAGCCGAACGAGCTGACGCCGGCCCGGCGGGGCGCGCCGCCGCGCTTCCACTCCGCCAGCTCGCGGTTGACGTAGACCGGGCTGGCGGCGAAGTCGATGCGCGGGTTCGGCCGCTCGAAGTGGAGGCTGGGCGGGATCTCGCCGTGCTGCAGCGCGAGCACGGTCTTGATCAGCCCGGCGATACCGGCGGCGATGTCGAGGTGGCCGATGTTGGCCTTGACGGTGCCGAGGGCGGCGAAGCCCCGCTTCGGGGTGCGGGCGCGGAACGCCTTGGCGAGCGCCTGGATCTCGATCGGATCGCCGAGGGCGGTGCCGGTGCCGTGCCCCTCGATGTAGCCGATGGTCCCGGCGTCGATCCCCGCCACCGAGAGGGCCTCGGCGATCACCCCGGCCTGCCCCTCGACCGACGGCGCCGTGTAGCCGACCTTCATGCCGCCGTCGTTGTTCACCGCCGAGCCGCGGATCACCGCGCGCACCGTGTCGCGGTCCCGAACGGCGTCCTCCAGGCGCTTGAGCACCACCACTCCGGCGCCGCCGCCGAAGACCGTGCCGCGGGCCGCCGCGTCGAAGGCCCGGCAGTGGCCGTCCGGCGCCAGGATCGAGTCCTCCTGGAAGCGGTAGCCCGCCCGCTGCCCGACGTTAATCGAGACGCCCCCGGCCAGCGCCACGTCGCACTCCTGGTTGAGCAGCGCCTGGCAGGCGAGGTGGACCGCCACCAGCGAGCTCGAGCAGGCGCACTGCACGGCCTGGCTCGCCCCCTTCAGGTTCAGCTTGTAGGAGACCCGCGTGGTCAGCGAATCGACGGCGTTGCCGACGATGAGCTGCAGGGGATCGACCGTCGCCGCCACCTGCACGTTGCGAGCGAGGTTGAACAGCAGATAGGTGCTGGTGGTGGCGCCGCCGAAGACGGCGGTCACCGCCGCCGGGGATTCCGGGTCGTAGCCGGCGTCCTCGAGCGCCGTCCAGCAAGCCTCCAGGAAGAGCCGGTGCTGGGGATCGAGGATCTCCGCCTCGCGGTGGCTGATGCCGAAGAACGGGGCGTCGAACTCGTCGATCCCGTCCGGCATCGCCACCGCCGGCACCCACGCCGGGTCGTCCGCGGCACGGCCGGCGCCGAGCGCCGCCATCTCCTCGCGGGAGAGGACGCGCACCGACTCCACTCCGGCGCGGAGGTTGCGCCAGAGCTCCGCTACGCCGCGGGCGCCGGGGAAACGCCCGGCCATCCCGACGATCGCGATTGCTCCCTCGAGGTCGTCCAGCTCATCCGTCATCCTTCTATGCGACCTCCATCCGTCTATGAAACCTCCGCGGTGGCGCGCCGCCCCTTGCGGGCCGCCCGCCGCCGCTCGCCGCGGTCCCGCTGGTCTTCAAAGCCCTCGCCGTCCCGCTCCTCGCCGGGAGCCAGGAGCCTGGCGAGGGCGGCCACCGTCGGACCTTCGAAAATGCTCACCTCGGAGACATCCACCCCCAGCTCGCTCTTCAGGCGGGCGATGACGCGGATCGCCATCAGCGAATTGCCGCCGAGGTCGAAAAAGTTGTCGTGCACGCCGACCGGCTCGATCCCCAGCAGGTCCTGCCAGACCGCCGCGATCCGCTCCTCCGCCCCGCCGCTCGGCGCCACGTAGGCGTTGGCGAGCAGCGGCCGCGGATGGGCGGCGCGGGCCGCCTGCGCGCGGTCGATCTCCGCGAGCGTGCTTGCGGCGTGGTTCTGCTCGAGGCGGGACGCGAGGTCGCGGGTCGAGATCAGTAGCCAGGGGGAAGAGGAGGCCAGAGCCCGGCCGAAGACTTCCAGTCCCTCGGCCATCGACATACCCAACTTCAGCTCCTGCTGCCGCCATTCCCGCAGCTCTGCCGGCACTTCTGTGTCGACCGCCATGCCGGCCTCCCGCCAGGCGTCCCAGCCGAGCGACAGGGTGAAGGCGCCGCGGGCGCTCCGCTCTTGGGCGAAGGCGTCGAGGAAGGCGTTGGCCGCCGCGTAGTCCACCTGCCCGGGCTGGGCGAGCACGGCGGTGATGGAGGAGAAGAGGACCATGAAGTCGAGTGGCTCGCCGCGGAAGAGCTCGTCGAGCACCAGGGCGCCCTTCACCTTGGGCGCCAGCACCGCCTCGGCCGCCGCCCGGGTCTTGACCTGGACGATGCCGCCGCCGGGCCGGCCGGCGGCGTGGATCACGCCGTGGACGGCGCCAAAGCGGGCGACCGCGGCATCCCGCGCCGCGGCCATCCCGGGCAGATCCGCGGCATCGGCGGCGACGGTCATCACCTCGCCGCCCAGCGCCTCGATGGCGAGCAGCCCGCGGAGGCGCCGGGAGGTGGCGTCCTCCTCGCCGTGCGCCGCCAGCCACGCGCTCCAGCTCTCCCGCTCCGGCACCGGCGTGCGGCCGACCAGCACGAGTTTCGCCGCCACCGCGCGGGCCAGCAGCCCGGCCACTTCCAGCCCCAGGGCGCCGAGGCCGCCGGTGATCAGGTAGACGCCCCCCTGCCGCAGGCGGGCGGGGCTCCCCCCGGCGGCGGGCAGCGGCAGAAGCTCCAGCTCCTGGACCCAGCGGAAGCTGCCGCGCAGCGCCGCCGCCGGCTCCCCCTCGGGGAAGAAGGCGAGCTCCTCCAGCACCCGGCCGGCGAGCGCGCGAAGGCCGTCTCCCGGGGTCGAGGGGACCGCGGGGAGCACCACGTCGAGGCTCCGGCAGGCGAGGTTCGGGTACTCGCGCGGGATCACCCGGCAGGGACCGAGCAGCGCCGCCTTGAGCGGCTGCAGCGGCTCCTCGCCGGTGACCCGCTGCAGGCCGGTCGAGACGGCCAGGATGCGCACCGGCTCGGTGAGGTTGCGCTTGCCCAGGGCCTGCGCCAGGAAGGTCAGGCTGAAGAAGCCGCGCTCCAGGGCGCGGTCGGCCTCCGGCAGCGACGCGCCGGCCTCCCCGGCGGTGACGTTCCAGAAGTGCAGGACGGTACCCGGCCGGAGCTCGTAGGCGGCGAGCTCTTCCAGGAACCGGTCGTAGCCGGCGGCGTTCCAGGCGTCGACGGCGAACTCGCGCTCGCCCGTGCGGGCGAAGCGGTCCCCGGCGCGCACGGCGATCACCTCCCGCCCCTGGGCCTCCAGGAGGTCGACGGCCGCCGCTCCCAGCCCGTGGTCGTCGAGGAAGACCAGCCAGGCGCCGGCCGTCTCCGCCGGAGCGGAAGGCGCCGGCGCGGTCCGCTTCCAGCTCGGCGCGTAGGACCACGCCGCGAGGTCCCGCTGCCGGCGCCCGCGATCCTTCGCGCGCCCCTCGGTCTTGCGCGGCTCGACCCAGTAGCGCTGGCGCTGGAAGGGGTAGGTCGGCAGCGGCACCCGCCGCCGCCGCTCGTGGGCATAGAAGCCGCTCCAGTCGACCTCGGCGCCGGCGAGCCAGAGCCGGGCGAGGGTGTCGAGCAGGAAGCGGACGTCGTCCGCCGCCTCCCGCGGGTGGCGCAGCGACGGCAGCACCGCCTGCGCCGGCGTGCGCGCCGGGTGCTGGCGCACCAGGGTGGTCAGCACGTTGCCGGGGCCGACCTCCAGGAAGATGCGGTTGGGCTCGCGCAGCAGCTCGGCGGCGCCGTCGGCGAAGCGCACGGTGCCGCGGATGTGCTCGGCCCAGTAGAGCGGATCGGTCGCCTCCTCGGGGCGGATCCAGGTGCCGGTCACGTTCGACAGGTAGGGCAGGCGGGGCGGCGACAGCTTGACCTTGCGCACCCGCTCGGCGAACGGCGCCAGCATCGGGTCCATCATCGCGGAGTGGAAGGCGTGCGAGGTGTGCAGCAGGCGGCCGTCGATCCCCCGCGCCGCCAGCCGCTCGCGCAGCGCCTCCACCGCCGGGGTGGGACCCGCGACCACGCAGAGCGACGGGCGGTTGACGGCGGCCAGCGACAGCTCGCCGTCCAGCAGCGGCACCACGTCGACCTCGGGGAGCGGCACGGCGAGCATCGCGCCGCCGGGGAGCCGCTGCATCAGGCGGCCGCGCGCGGCGACCAGCGCCAGGGCGTCGCGCAGCGAGAAGACGCCGGCCAGGCAGGCGGCCACGTACTCGCCGATGGAGTGGCCGATCATCGCCTGCGGGCGCACCCCCCACTGCATCCAGAGGGTGGCGAGGGCGTACTCGACGACGAACAGGGCCGGCTGTGAGAGCGCGGTCTGGCGCAGCCGCTCGGCCGCCGCCGCCTCCTCCCCCGGCGCCGGGAAGAGCAGCTCGCGGAGGTCGAGCCCGAGGTGCGGGCGGAGCTGGTCGCAGCAGCGGTCCACCTCGCCGCGGAAGGCCGGCTCGCTCTCGTAGAGGCCGCGCCCCATGCCCGGGTACTGCGATCCCTGGCCGGTGAACAGGAAGACCACCGGCCGGTCCCCCGCCTCCTGGCGGACGGTCAGCAGGCGCTCGGGATCGCGCGACTCCAGCGCCCGCGCGGCGTCCCCGAGGTCGCGGCAGAGCAGCGCCCGGCGGTGGGCGAACGGCCGCCGCCCGACCTGCAGGGTGTAGGCCACGTCGGCGAGGTCGAGCAGCGGGCGGCGGTCGAGAAAGGCTGCCAGCTCCGAGGTCGCGGTCTCCAGGGCCGGCTCGGCGTGGGCCGCGAGGAGCACCAGTTGCCAGGGCCGCGAGGGGCCGGACGGCTCGGCGAGCGGCGCCTCCTCGAGGATCACGTGAGCGTTGGTGCCGCCCATGCCGAGCGAGGTCACGCCGGCCCGCCGCGGCTGGCCGTCGGTCTCCCAGTCGCGCAGCGCCGTGTTGACGAAGAACGGGCTGTTGGCGAAGTCGATCTGCGGATTCGGCCGCTCGAAGTGGAGGCTCGGCGGGATCTGCCGGTGCTCCAGGGCGAGCACCGCCTTGATCAGGCCGCAGACGCCGGCCGCCGAGTCGAGGTGGCCGACATTGGATTTCAGCGAGCCGATGGCGCAGAAGTTCCGGCGGCCGGTATGGGCGCGGAACGCCTGGGTCAGGGCGGCGATCTCGATCGGGTCCCCCATCGGCGTCGCCGTGCCGTGGCACTCGACGTAGCTCAGCGAGTCGGGGGAGACGCCGGCGTTGGCGTAGGCCATCGAGTAGACCTCGACCTGGCCGTCGACGCTGGGGGCGGTGTAGCTGACCTTGAGCGAGCCGTCGTTGTTGCAGGCCGACCCCTTGATCACGGCGTGCACGTGGTCGCCGTCGCGCAGGGCGTCGGCCAGCCGCTTGAGCACCACGACGCCGCAGCCGTGGCCGCTGACGAACCCCTTGGCACGGGCGTCGAAGGTGCGGCAGTGGCCGTCCGGCGAGGTCGTCCCCCCCTCGTGGAACATGTAGCCCGAGAGCTCCGGCAAGTGGATCGACACGCCCCCCGCCAGCGCCATGTCGCAGTCGCGGTTGATCAGGCTCTGGCTGGCGACGTGGACCGCCACCAGCGAAGTCGACGAGGCGCTCTGGATGGTGATGCTCGGCCCCTTGAGGTTGAGCTTGTAGGAGACGCGCGAGGTCAGCGGGTCCTTGTCGTTGCCGAGCGACGCCTGCAGGGTGTCGGCCGAGGCCACCAGCTCCAGGTGCGACAGCAGGTTGGTGATCAGGTAGGTGTTCATGCTCTCGCCGCCGAACACCCCCACCCGGCCGGCCGGCCGCCCCGAGTTGTAGCCGGCCCGCTCCAGGGCCTCCCAGCAGGTTTCGAGGAAGATCCGGTGCTGCGGGTCCATCAGCTCGACCTCGCGCGGCGACAGGCCGAAGAGCCCGGCGTCGAACTGGTCGATCTCCCCCAGGATACCCTTGGCCTTGACGTAGTCGGGGTTGGCCACCAGCTCGGGGTCGACGCCGGAGGCGAGCAGCTCCTCGTCGGTGAAGAAGTGGATCGACTCGCGGCCGTTCCTGAGGTTGTCCCAGAGCTGGTCGACCGTCCTGGCGCCCGGGAAGCGGCCGGCGAGGCCGACGACGGCGATCTCGACCTCGCCCCGCTCCTGCCGGGAGGGGAGCTCGGCGGCGGCCACTACCGGGCGCCGCGCGGCCTCGGGCGCCGCCGCCGGCGCCGAGAGCGCCGCGGCCAGCGAGCTGACGGTGGGGTTCTTGAACAGCTCGACCAGCGAGATGTCGCGGCCGAGCACCTCGCGCAGCCGGGCGTGGACGCGGGCGAGCAGCAGCGAGTGGCCGCCGAGGTCGAAGAAGTTGTCGTGGATGCCCACCGTGCCGACCGCCAGCGCCTCCTGCCAGACGGTGGCGATGATCCGCTCCAGCTCGCTCTTCGGCGCCGCGTAGGCGGCCTCCAGCTCGGGGCGCACCCGCTCCGGCGCCGGCAGGGCGCGCGCGTCCACCTTGCCGTTGGGCGACAGCGGCAGCGCCGGCAGGAAGACGAAGGCCGACGGCACCATGTACTCCGGCAGCTTGGCGCGCAGATGGGCGAGCAGGGCGCCGGCCGTCGGCGGCTCGCCGCCGTCCACCGGCGCCGCGACCACGTAGGCCACCAGCCGCTTCTCCCCCGCCTCCTGGCGCGGCACCACCGCCGACTCGGCCACCCCGGGGCAGGCCCCGAGCACGGTCTCGATCTCCCCCAGCTCGATGCGGAAGCCGCGCACCTTGACCTGCTGGTCGACGCGGCCGCGGAACAGGATGTTGCCGTCCGGCAGCCAGCTCGCGAGGTCGCCGGTGCGGTACATCCGCCCGCCGCGGCCGAAGGGGTCGGGCACGAAGCGGTCGGCGGTCAGCGCCGGGTTGCCGTGATAGCCGCGGGCGACGCCGTCGCCGGCGATGTAGAGCTTGCCCGTGCCGCCGACCGGCATCAGGCCCAGCTCGTAGTCGAGGATGTGGAGCCGGTGGTTCATCAGCGGCCGGCCGATCGGCAGCGTGCCGCCCGACTGCAGGTCCGCCATGCCGATCTGGTAGGAGGTCGAGCAGATGGTGGTCTCGGTCAGGCCGTAGCCGTTGACGATGGTCGCCGACTCCAGGATGCGGTCGACGTCGCCGGCGGTCAGCGCCTCGCCGCCGGCGAGGATCAGCCGCAGCCGGGGGAGCTCCTCCTTCATCGCGTTGAGGGTGGCGATCAGCGACGGCACGGTGGAGAGGATCGACACCTGGCTGCGCGCGATCAGCTCGACCAGCCGGCGGGTGTCGAGGATCTCCTCGCGGTCCGGCAGCACCAGGGCGCCGTCGGCGCAGAGGATGGGGAAGATCTCGCCGACGAAGCTGGCCGAGGCGATCGAGGTCAGCGGCAGCAGCCGGTCGCCGACGTCCGGGCTGTAGCTGCGGATGAACGAGACCACCATGTTCACCAGGTTGCGGTGGGTGAGCACCACCCCCTTGGGCTGCCCGGTCGAGCCGGAGGTGTAGATGACGCAGGCGGCGTTGCCGGCGCTCCCGCGCAGCGGCGGCCGGCTGCCGGGCCCGGCGGCGATCCCCGCCCAGCCGGTGTCGAGGTGGAGCGCCACACAACCCTCCGGCAGCGGCGCCGGCAGCAGCGGCGCCAGCTCCTCGCGGGTCAGCACCAGGCGGGCGCCGGCATCGCGCAGCATGAAGGCGAGCCGCTCGCGCGGGTACTCGGGATCGAGCGGCAGGTAGGCAGCTCCGGCCTTGAGGATGCCGAGGATGCCGACGATCAGCTCCGGCGAGCGCTCGAGGCAGATGCCGACCAGGTCCTCCGGGCCGATGCCGCGGGCGATCAGGGTGTGCGCGAGCTGGCTCGACCGCCAGTCGAGGTCGAGATAGGCGGTCTCCTCGCCGCGGAAGACCACCGCCGGCAGCGCCGGCGTCTGCTCCACCCGCGCCGCGAACAGCCCGTGGATCAGCGCCTCCTCCGGGTAGTAGGCGCGGGTGTGGTTCCAGGTGACCAGCAGCCGGTGGCGCTCGGCCTCGGTGAGCAGCGGCAGGTCGGCGAGCCTGCTTTCGGGGTCCGCGGCGAGGCCGGCGAGCAGGGTCTCGAAGTGCCGCGCCATACGCTCGACCGTCTCGCCGTCGAAGAGGTCGGAGTTGTAGTTGAAGGCGGCGGCCAGGGCGCCCTCGCTCTCCCCCATGGTCAGCGTGAGGTCGAACTGCGCGATCTGCTCCTCCACCGGCATCGAGACCAGCGGCAGGCCGCCGACGGTGAGCCGCGCGCCCCCCTCGTTGAGGGCGAAGGGGGTGAGGTCCTGCCCCTTGATCAGCGGCGCCTTCTGCAGCACGAACATCACCTGGAACAGCGGTGAGCGGCTGGGATCGCGCTCCGGCTGCAGCTCCTCCACCAGCACCGGGAACGGGTAGTCCTGGTGCTCGAAGGCGCCGAGGGCGTGGCCGCGGACCTGGTCGAGGAAGGCGGCGAACGAGAGGTTGCCGCGCAGGTTGCTGCGCAGCACCACCGGGTTGACGAAGTAGCCCACCATGCCGGTGAAGCCGGCGCGGGCGCGGCCGGTGGTGGGCACTCCGACCAGCAGGTCGCGCTGCGCGGTGTAGCGGTAGAGCAGCCCCTTGAAGGCGGCGAGCAGGGTCATGAACAGGGTGGCGTTGTGCTCGCGCCCGAGCCCCGCCAGCCGCGCCGAGAGGTCCATCGGCAGGCGCAGCCGCCGCGTCGCGCCGCCATAGGTCTGGACCGGCGGGCGCGGCCGGTCGAGCGGCAGGTCGAGGACCGGCAGCTCGCCGGCCAGGCGCTCCCGCCAGTAGGCGCGCAGCCGCTCCCCCGCCGCCCCGGCCAGCATCTCGCGCTGCCAGCGGACGAACTCGACGTAGGGGGCGGCCGGCGGCAGCGCCGAGCCCTCCTCCCCCGCCCGCGCCGCCGGATAGAGCGCGTCCAGCTCCTGGAGCATCACCGCCTGCGACCAGAAGTCGGTGGCGATGTGGTGGACCACGACCAGCAGCACGCGCTCCTGCCGGGAGCGCTCGAAGAGATAGACGCGCAGCGGCGGGCCGGCCTCGAGGTCGAACGGCCGGTTGGCCTCCTCGGCGATCTGCCGCGCCAGCTCCGCCTCGGTCCAGCGGGCGACGTTCTCCTGGAAGAAGGGGACCTCGAGGCCCTCGTGGACCCGCCGCACCGGCTCCCCCTGCGGCGCCGAGAAGGTCGAGCGCAGGATCGGATGGCGGTCGACGATCGCCTGGAAGGCGCGGCGCAGGGCGCCGGCGTCGACCTCCCCTTCGAGGGTGACCAGGCCGGGGACGTTGTAGGCCGAGCTCTCCGGATCGAGCAGGTAGAGCAGCCAGAGCGCCCGCTGGCCCTGCGACAGGGGGCGCTCGGCGTCCGCCGAGAGCGGCGGCGGCGCCGCCGCCGGGGTGCTCAGCGCCAGGGCGCGGGCGGCAAAGGCGCGGGCCACCACGTCGGCCACGCTGGACCCCTCGAAGAAAGTCTCCATGGGCACCGGCGCGCCCAGCCGCTCCTCCACCGCGTGCGCCAGCTCCATGACGTTGAGCGAATCGAGGGCGAAGCGGTGGAGCGGCGCGTCGACGTCGACCGCGGAGCGGGGCACCCCGGCCCGCGCCGCCACCTCGCCGGCCAGCCAGTCCCGCGCGCCCTCCTCGCGGCTCAGGTCGCCGGCGTGCGGCACCGTCACCGCGCCGGTGGCGCCCCCCTCGGCCTCCCAGGCGGCGACGGCGGCGAGCTCCCCGGCCAGGAAGGCGGCGCGGCAGGCGCTCCGCCGCACCTTGCCGCTCGAGGTCTTGGGCAGGCTCGCGGTGCGGATCAGCACCACCGCCTGGAGCTGCACCTCGTGCTCCTCGGCCACCGCGCGGCGGATCGCCGCCATCACCTCGCCGGGATCGGCGTGGCGCGCCTCCCGCCGCATCTCCTGCACCACCACCAGCCGCTCCTCCCCCTCCTCGTCGACGCTGAAGGCAGCGCCGCAGCCGGGGCGCAGGGCGGCGTGGCTGGCCTCTACCGTCATCTCGATGTCCTGCGGATAGTGGTTGCGGCCGCGGATGATGATCAGGTCCTTGGCGCGGCCGGCCACGAACAGCTCGCCGCCGGCGAGAAAGCCGAGGTCGCCGGTGCGCAGGAACGGCCCCTCGCCGTCCCGGGTCAGCGCCTGGAAGGTGCTCTCGGGCGGCTCCGGCCGGCTCCAGTACCCCTGGGCCACGCTCGGGCCGGCCACCCAGATCTCCCCCACCGCCGCTTCCGGCAGCCGGACGCCGCTCTCGGAATCGACGATCGCCACCTCCTGCCCGAACGCCAGCAGGGCCGGCCGGCCGCTGCTCACCAGCGGCCGCCCCTCCGGGTCCGCCACCGCCTGGTGGCGCTCCAGCCCGGGGGCGTTGAAGCGGCCGACCACCGGCGGCTCGCCGACGGCCGCGCCGGCGACGAACAGCGTCGCCTCGGCCAGGCCGTAGCAGGGGAAGAGCGCCTCGCGGCGGAAGCCGGAGGCGGCGAACGCCGCGGCGAAGCGGTCGAGCGTCTCGGCGCGCACCGGCTCGGCGCCGTTGAACGCCACCGCCCAGCGCGACAGGTCGAGGCCGGCCCGGTCCTCGGGGCGGATCTTGCGGGCGCACAGGTCATAAGCGAAGTTCGGGCCGCCCGACACGGTGCCGCCGTAGCGCGACAGCGCCGCCAGCCAGCGCAGCGGCTTCTGCAGAAAGTCGACCGGCGACATCAGCACGCAGGAGCAGCCGGCCCAGAGCGGCTGCAGCAGGTTCCCGATCAGCCCCATGTCGTGGTAGAGCGGCAGCCAGCCCACCACCACCGACTCCGCCGTCATCCCGAAAGCCCGCTCGATCAGCCGCTCGTTGTGGACCAGGTTGCCGTGGCTGACCATCACCCCCTTGGGCGCCGAGGTGGAGCCCGAGGTGTACTGGAGGAAGGCGAGCTGCTCCGGCCCGACGGCGGGATCGCGCCACTCCTCCGCCCCCTCGGAGTCGAGCCCGTCGGTGGCCAGCCAGGCGACCGGCGCGTCCGCCTGCAGCAGCCGCTCGGCGTTGGGCAGGATCGCCGAGGTGGTCAGCACGACGCGGGCGCGGGCATCCGCGAGGATCGCCAGGAACCGCGGGTCGGGCCGGTTCGGCCGCGGCGGGTAGACCGGCACCGCCGTCACCCCGGCATACAGGCAGCCGAAGAACGCCGCCGCGTACTGGAGCCCCGGCGGGTAGAGCAGCAGCGCCCGCTCCCCCTCGACGCCCATCTCCTGGAGCCTGGTGGCGATCGCCCGCGCCTGACGGTCGAGCTCGCCGTAGGAGAGATGGACCTCCTCCCGCTCGCCGTCGAGCAGGAAGGTGTAGGCCCGCCGCTCCGGCTGGCTCGTCGCCCGCATGCGGAGCAGCTCGACCAGGGTCGCGGGCGAGAACTGACGCGTCTCGTTCATTGGGGCTCCCTCCGTCACCAGTCGAAGCGCCGCGTGGCCTTGATGAGCACCTGGCGCCCCGGGGACAGCGTGCTGAAACCGGAGTTGCGGCGGATGTCGTCGAGGTCCTGGATGTCGTTGTAGACCAGGTAGAGGTTCGACCCGGGGCGATACAGCCAGTTGATGATGAAGTTGGCGCGGTAGTTGTCCCCGTCCCGCCACTGCAGGGTCAGCCGCGTCGACAGCCGGGTCGAGAACGAGTAGTCGATCGCGGTCTGCGCGATCTGCGTGGTGAACTTGCCCCATGGGGCGTCCACCTTCACCCGGTCGTAGGTCGGGGAGATGATCAGCCCCTCGACGGGGCGGATGACCAGCGTCAGCAGCGTGCGCAGCCGGTCGCCGTCGTAATAGCCGCCGGGGTGATACCAGAAGGTGAACCCGACCTTGCCGGTGTAGCCCGACGAGATGCCGGTGAACAGGCTGCGGAAGCGGTAGTGGCCGGCGGGGATGGTGGCGCCCTTGACCACCGTCAGCGGCACGTCGAGGTTCTCGAGGTCGTCGTAGTAGAGGAAGGCGATGCCGGCGCCCTTGGTGGAGACGAAGCCCAGCTCATAGGTGGAGAGCTGGGTCTCGAGCTCCCCCTTCAGGTTGTCGATGTGGTTGAAATCCCCCAGGTAGTTGATCCTGTGGACTCCGAACGGGTTCTTGTCGAGCGAGATCGACGAGGCGATGTTCGTGTGGTTCTTGATGATCCCCGAACGGGTCAGGAACCCCAGCTCCGGGTTGAAGTTCTCGCCGATGTTGGTGTAGCGGTGGCGGGCCCGGAACTTCGCCGTCTTGTAGATCAGGTCCGCCGAGTAGGCGTTGTCGCTGCGGTCGAGGCCGGGCGTATCGGTCTTCGCCACGTAGCCGGCCGAGAGCCAGTTCTGGCCCAGCCGGAGGTCCCAGTCGAGGCCGGCGCCCCGGTTGGAGTCCCCTCCCTGCCGGTCCTTGTTGAGACCGATCAGGCCGACCGTCGAATTGCCGAAGATCGGCTGCTTCAGCCGCAGCACCGTCCAGTTGGTCCGCGGCTCGTCGATGCGGTGACCCGCCCCGTTGAAATAGGTCGTGTCCTCGGTCGTCATGTTGAGGAAGCCGACACTGGTGTCGCCCACCCGGCCCGCCAGCTTGGCGCCGCCGATCACCGGCACCACCACCCGGCCGTCCTCCGCCAGGCCGATCTGGCGGCTGAAGAAGAAGTTGAACTGCTCGGGAACCGCGAACTGCTCCGGGCGGTCGCCGAAGTAGAAGAGATTGGCCCCCTCGAGGAAGAACTGCCGCTGCTCGGGGTAGAAGAGCTTGAACCGCTCGAGGTTGAACTGCTGCTGGTCGGCCTCCACCTCGGCGAAATCGGTATGGACGGTCAGGTCAGCCACCAACTGGGAGGTGAGATTGATCTTCAGGTCCCCCCCCAGGTCGGTATCCTCGTTGTTGGCGGTGGCGTGGAACTCCCGCCCGGTGCTGCCGATCGCATACGGCACGAACTGGTAGCGGCCGCCGCTGTTGCCCAGGTTGTCGAGGCCGGTGAGGTCGCCGTAGTCCGAGACCGAATAGGGCGCGAGGCCGCCCGGCCGGCGCGGGATCGGCTTCCAGAACGACGACTCCTGCGTGCGCGCCATGAAGCGGCGGACGTTGAAGCCCCAGCTCTGCACGTCGGTGCCGCTGGCGAAGCGCAGCGTCCGGAACGGGATGGCGATCTCGGCCGTCCACCCCTGGCCGTCGCGGGATGCCACGCCGTCCCACAGGCCGTCCCAGTCCGTGTTGACGTCCTCCCCCTCGTTGCGGATCAGGGCGTCCGTCTTGGCGCCGATCGGGTTCATGCTGAAGAAGAAGCCGTTGCGCCGGTCGTGGAACGTGTCCAGGAAGACGGTGATCGTGTCGTCCGAGGCCAGGCCGGCGTCCGGGCTCTTGGAGCTGGCGACGATCCGGTTCGGCTCGGTGTCGTAGCAGCGAACGCCGAAATAGATGTTCTGCGCGTCGTAGCCCATCCGGACCTCGGTCCTCTGGGTGGCCGGCTGGCCGCTCATCGGCTCGATCTGGATGAAGTCCGTCAGCAGGTTCCCCTCCTGCCAGACCACGTCGTCGAGCTTGCCGTCGATCTTCGGCGCCGCGCTCAGCCGGTGGATGCCGACCGC
>JBDSHF010000022.1:0-18145 GCA_039918595.1 Thermoanaerobaculia bacterium | reverse complement strand
ACGAGCTGGACAAACCATTCCCAGATCGCGCTGGCGTCGAGATCCCGGACCACCCGGACCCGCCGCTCGCCTCGCCCATACTCCAGCCAGAGATTGGGATGAAGGCGGACGCGGCTCTCCTCCACGGTCGCCAGCGACGGGTCAAGGACGTACCCCGCGGCGGCGAGATCGAAGACCGGGAAGCGGCGCGATCCCCGCAGGAGAAGAGACCGGCGGGACCATCGCTCGGAATGGCGGCGCAGAAAATCCCCCAGCGGTCCCCGGAGATCCCGCAGCTCCCGCGGGCCGGCGCGCAGCCGGCGGGCAACATCCAGGGGGATCACCGTCAACGGCAGGTCCGAGGCGAAGACGGCGCGGGTAGCCGCCCGATCTTTCGTCAGATTGAACTCGTGCGGCCACCAGGGAGGAAAGCGGCCATGAGAGGTGAGATTGCTGCCGACGAGAACGGCCTCCGAGCAGCGGGAGAGAATGGCCGCGAGGTTGGTCAGCGGTCCCAAGGCGACAAACCGGAGCGGCGCCTGCAGATCCGCGCGGTCGATGCGATCCGCGACGTCCCCCGCTTCGACGCCCCGCAGGTAGGGACCCGGGTATCCGCACAACCCGCCGAGGACGCGGTTGTTCCGATCCGCCATCGCCTCGCTAGTGTTTCCGGAGACGCTAGAGACCGCCGCCACGGGCAGGCCGCTCCGCAGCAGGGCGGCGATGGCGAAGGCATCGTCCACGTCCCCGGACCGGGAACCCGCGGCATTGTCCGTATCAATCAGGAGCATCGAGCTCATCCCTGGATGGAGAATCCCGTTTGATCGACCGCATCGCGGACTGGCTCACCTCTCTGGCGGTCCACCGCCGGCGGGCGATCTTCTGGGCGGCCGCCGCGCTGGCGGTCCTCTCCATCGTCTCCGCCTCGCGCCTCCGCTTCAACCCGGACATCCTCTCGCTGATCCCCCAAAACAACAAGGAGGTCAACGACTTCCGCCACGTCCTGGAGACCATGGGGACGCTCGACCAGCACATCGTGGTGGTGCGGATCCCCCCCGGGCGGCAGGTGGACGACTACGAGCCACTGATCGAGTCCCTGGCGCGGCGCTACAAGGCCCTGCCCACCGTGGCGGACGTGCAGTACCGGCTGCCGAACCCGCTGGAGATGATGGACGAGATCCTCCCCCGGGTGCTGCTGCTGCTCACCCCCGCCGAGCTCGACCGGGTGGCGGCGGCGCTCACCGACGAGCAGATCGGGCAATCGATGGCGGAGAACCGGCAGACCCTGCGCACCCCGCAGGGGATCGCCGCCCAGGAGCTGGTGCAGAACGACCCCTTCCACCTCCTGCCGATCTTTCTCGACAAGTTCCGGCCGGCCGGCGGCGGCTTCAAGCTCGATGCGTCGAGCGGCTACTACCTCTCGGCCGACCGCTCGACGCTGCTGATGCTGGTGCAGCCGCGCCGGCCGGCCCAGGACATCCCGTTCGGCCGCCGCTTCATGGCGCAGGCGCGCCGGGTCGAAAGCGCGGCCCTGGCCGATCTCCGCGCCCAGGGGGACCCCGGCGTGCCGGCGCCCAAAATCGGCTATACCGGCGGCTACGCGATCTCCCTCTACGACGCCGAGCTGATCCAGAAGGACGTGATCTACAACGTCGCCTTCTCCTGTGTGGCGGTGCTCGCCCTCTTCCTCTACGCCTTCCGCCGCCCCGCCGCGCTGCTCTACGCCGGCATCCCGATGGTGCTCGCCGTGCTCGGGACCTTCGGCCTCGCCGGGCTCCTCTTCGGCCAGCTCTCTTCGTCGAGCGCCGCCTTCGGCGCCCTGGTGGCGGGGCTCGGGGTCGACTTCATCACCGTGCTCTACGGGCGCTACGCGGCCGACCGGGGGCGCGGCGCCGAGCCGGCGGCGGCGATCCGCGGCGCCTACCGCTCCACTCTCTACGGGGTCTTCTTCGCGGCGCTCACCACGGCGGCGACCTTCTACTCCTACCTCTTCACCGAATTCAAGGGGATGAGCGAGCTGGGGGTGCTCACCGGCACCGGCATCCTGATCTTCCTGGTCTGCGTGCTGTTCCTGCTGCCGGCCCTGCTGCTGGCGACCGACCGCGGCAGCGGCGGCGGCAGGCTGGAGCTGCGCTCCTTCGGCTCCGACCGCCTGGTCCGCGCGGCGATCGCCCATCCGCGGGCCACCGTCCTGATCTGGATCGGCATCGTGGCGGTCTGCGCGGCGCTGGCGCCCGGCCTCGAGTTCAGCGACAACATCGAGAACCTGCGGGCCAAGGGGAACGAGGGGGTGATCAACCAGGCGCTGGTCACCCAGAAGTTCGGCCAGTCGTTCGGCTTCATGATGTACGTGGTCGAGGCCAGGGATCTCGACGGCGTCCTGCGCAAGACGCAGGCGGCGAGCCTGGCGCTCCAGGAGAAGGTCGCGCACGGCCCGCTCTCCTCCTTCCAGTCGATCGCCTCCTTCCTGCCGCCCCAGTCGCAGCAGGGGGAGATCCTGGCCCGCCTGCGCGCCGGGCGGAACGACGCCTTCTCGTTCGAGCGGATCTCCGCCACCCTGCACCGGGCCCTGGCCGCGAACGGCTTCCGCCCCGACGCCTACGACGCTTTCCTGAAGCTCTTCGGCCAGGCGCTCAACCCGCCGGGGCCGGTGGGGCCGGAGGACATCCACGACGAGCGCCTGACCGCCCTGCTGCGGCGCTTCCTGAAGCGGACGGATAGCGGCTACATGTCGGTGATCTATCTCTATCCCAAGGGGGGATCGTGGCGCCGCTTCGTCCCCCGGGACCTCACCGCGCTCGCCGACGATCAGGGGGCGATCCTGACCGGCGTCAACCGGCTGTCGGCCGCCCTGCGCGGCATCGTGCGCCAGGACGCCACCCGCTCGACGCTGCTCGGCTTCCTCATCGTCTTCGCGATGTTCTCGCTCGCCTACCGCTCGCTGAAGTGGGGGGCGCTCGCCTTCGTGCCGTTCCTGGCGGGCGCGGCCGGCATGCTGGGGTTGATGGCGCTGCTCGGACTGCAGTTCAACTTCATCAACGTCTACGTCGGGCTGTTCCTGGTCGGGGTCGCCACCGACTATGCGATCTACATGCTGCAGCGCTACCTGGAGGACCCCGCCGGTTTCGCCGCCGGGGCGCCCGAGACCGGCCGGGCGGTGGTGATGGCGGCGCTGACCTGCATCGTGGGCTTCGGTTCCTTCGCCCTCTCCCACTACCCCGGCCTGCGCTCGATCGGCTACGCCTCCACCTTCGGCGTCACCTTCAGCTGCCTGGCGGCGATCACTCTGCTGCCGGCGCTGCTGGCGTGGCGGCGGTGGAAGAAGTAGCGGGACCTCTATAATCCCTCCCATGCCTTCTCCCGTCCACATCGTCGGCGGCGGACTCGCCGGTTCGGAATGCGCCTGGCAGCTCGCCGAGCGGGGCGTCGGCGTCGTCCTTCACGAGATGCGGCCGGCCAAGGGGACGGCGGCGCACAAGTCGGGGGATCTCGCCGAGCTGGTCTGCAGCAACTCGCTGCGCAGTGACGACCCCTTCCATGCCGCCGGGCTGCTCAAGCGGGAGATGGAGGCGTTCGGCTCGCTGATCATCGGCAAGGCCCGCGAGGCGGCGGTGCCGGCGGGGAGCGCCCTCGCGCTCGATCGCGACCGCTTCGGCGCCCTGGTGACGGCGGCGATCGGAAATCACCCCCGGATCGAGCTGCGGCGTGAGGAAGTGACGGAAATTCCGGCGGGCGAGGTGGTGATCGCCACCGGCCCGCTCACCTCGGAGGCGATGTCGGCCCAGCTCCAGGGGCTCCTCGGCGGCGAGTACCTCTACTTCTACGACGCCATCGCCCCGATCGTGGAGGCCGAGAGCCTCGACCTGTCGAAGCTCTTCTGGCAGTCGCGCTGGGGCAAGGGGGAGGGGGAGGACTACCTCAACTCGCCGATGAACGAGGAGGAGTACGCCGCCTTTTACGCCGCGCTCACCGGCGCCGAGGTGGTGGTGCCGCACGAATTCGAGAAAGCGGTGTTCTTCGAGGGGTGCCTGCCCATCGAGGAGATCGCCCGCCGCGGGGTGGACACCCTGCGCTTCGGGCCGATGAAGCCGGTGGGCCTGCGCACGCCCGACGGCCGCCGCCCCTGGGCGGTGGTCCAGCTCCGGCAGGAGAACCTGGCCAAGAGTCAGTTCAACCTGGTCGGCTTCCAGTCGCGCATGAAGTGGGGGGAGCAGAACCGCGTGCTGCGGATGATCCCGGGGCTGGAGAACGCCGCTTTCGTCCGCTTCGGGCAGATCCACCGCAACACCTTCATCAACGCGCCCACCCATCTCGACAAGCGCTACCGGGTGAAGGCGGAGCCGCGGGTGCGCCTCGCCGGCCAGATCACCGGGGTGGAGGGGTATCTCGAATCGGCGGCGACCGGCCTCGCGATCGGCCTCTATCTCAGCATGGAGCTGGAGGGGCGCGAGCCCGAGCCGTTCCCCGCCACCACCGCGCTCGGGGCGCTCGCCCGCCATCTCACCGAATCGAGCCCCGAGCACTTTCAGCCGGCCAACATCAACTACGGCCTGTTCGAGGAGATCCCCGGCCGCATCCGCAAGGCGGAGCGCCGCGCCGCCTACGTCGAGCGGGCGCAGGGGGATCTGGCGGCCTGGGCGGAGCGCAACGGGGTGGGCGTCCTGTGCGCCGTCTGATTCACCGCTATCTCGAGCATCTCCAGGGGGAGCGGCAGCTCTCCCCCCAGACCCTGCGCGCCTACGAGCACGACCTCGTCACCTTCCATGAGTTTCTCAGCCGCGACTTCCTGGGCAAGGAGCCGGACGCGGTCCGGCCGGGGGACGTCGATCCGCTGGCGGTGCGCTCCTTCCTGGCGGCGCTCACCCGCTCGGGGCTCGGCAAGCGCAGCCAGGGGCGGGCGCTCTCGGCGGTGCGCAGCCTGTTCCGCTTCGCCTGCCGCGAGGGGACCCTGGAGGCCAACCCGGCGCAAGGGGTGAAGACGCCGAAGGCCCCGCAAACCCTCCCGCGCCACCTGCGGCCGGGCGAGGTCGAGAGCCTGATCGAGGCCCCCGCGGGGGACGGGCCGCTGATCCTGCGCGACCGCGCGATCCTCGAGCTGCTCTATGCGGCGGGCCTGCGCGTTTCGGAGCTGGTGGGGCTCGACTGGCCGGACGTCGACCTCTCGGCCCGCATGGTGCGGGTGATGGGCAAGGGGAGCAAGGAGCGCATGGTCCCCTTCGGCCGGCCGGCGGCGGAGGCGCTGCGGCGATGGCTGGAGAGGTGGGAGACGGTGCGGGCACCTGGGGATGACGGCCAGCCGGTCTTCCTCAACCGGCGGGGGACGCGGCTGAGCGACCGCGACGTGCGGCGGGTGATCGACCGCTGGGTGGACGTCGCCGCGGTGGCGCGCGGAGTCCATCCGCACACCCTGCGGCACACTTTCGCCACCCACCTGCTGGAAGGCGGGGCCGACCTGCGGGCGATCCAGGAGCTGCTCGGGCACAGCTCGCTGTCGACCACCCAGAAGTACACTCATCTGGAGGTGGAGCGGCTGCTGGCGGTCTACCGGGACGCCCACCCGCGAGCGCGGCGGGATTGACTTCTGGCGGGGGCGGGCCGGCGGTGTACAATCCCCGTCCCATGGATACGTTCAAATCAACGACGGTCCTGCTCGTGCGCCGTGAAGGCAAGGTCTGCATGGCGAGCGACGGGCAGGTTACGATGAATCAGAGCACCATCGTCAAAGGCGGCGCGCGCAAGGTCCGGCGTGTCGGCAAGGGGAAGGTGCTGGTGGGCTTCGCCGGCGGCGGGGCGGACGCGCTGGCGCTCGTCGGCCGCCTGGAGGAGAAGCTCGAGGAGTTCAACGGCAATCTGGAGCGGGCGGTCGTCGAGCTCGCGAAGGACTGGCGGACCGACCGCGCGCTGCGGCAGCTCCAGGCGATGATCCTGGTCAGCGACAAGGAGAAGAGCTTCTTCGTCTCCGGCGCCGGCGAGCTGATGCAGCCGGACGAGGAAGAGCCCGTGCTCGCCATCGGCTCCGGCGCCAACTACGCGCTGTCGGCGGCCCGCGCCCTGCTCCGGCACACGCCGATGAGCGCCCAGGACGTGGTGCGCGAGGCGATGAGGATCGCCGCCGAGATCTGCATCTTCACCAACGACCACCTGACGGTCGAGGAACTTTAAAGAAAGAAGCCATGACTCTTCAGATCTCCAGCGAGGCGCAAGCCGCCCTCGCGATCGAGAATATGACGCCGCGGCAGATCGTCGTCGAGCTCGACAAGTACGTCGTCGGGCAGCGGATGGCGAAGCGCGCGGTCGCCATCGCCCTGCGCAACCGCTGGCGCCGGCAGCAACTGACGCCGGAGCTCGCCGAGGACATCGCGCCCAAGAACATCCTGATGATCGGCCCCACCGGCGTCGGCAAGACCGAGATCGCCCGCCGGCTGGCGCGCCTCGCCAAGGCGCCCTTCCTCAAGGTCGAGGCCAGCAAGTTCACCGAGGTGGGCTATGTCGGCCGCGACGTCGAGTCGATGGTGCGCGACCTCGTCGAGATCGCGGTCACCATGGTCAAGGAGGAGAAGCGCGAGGCGGTGCGCGACGCCGCGATCGCCCGCGCCGAGGACCGCCTGCTGCAGCTCCTGGTGCCGCCGCGGCCGATCAACGCCTACCTGCGCCACGAGGAGGAGAACGAGGACGACCTCGCCGCCACGCGCGAGAAGTTCCGCGACAAGCTCCGCTCGGGCGCGCTCGACAACCGGCGGGTGGAGATCGAGGTCGACGAGTCGGCCCCGACGCTCGAGATGTTCACGCCCCAGGGGGTCGAGGAGGTCGGCATGAACATCAAGGACATGCTGCCGGGTCTCTTCGGCCGCAAGAAGAAGCAGCAGGTCTCGGTGGCCGAGGCGCGCGAGATCCTCCAGCAGCAGGAGTCCGAGAAGCTGATCGACCGCGCCCTGGTCTCCCGCGAGGCGCGCGAGCGCGTCGAGCAGGGGGGGCTGATCTTCCTCGACGAGATCGACAAGATCGCCGGCCGCGAGGGGGGGCGTGGCCCCGACATCTCGCGCGAGGGGGTGCAGCGCGACCTGCTGCCGATCGTCGAGGGGACCAATGTGTCGACCAAGTACGGCATGGTGAAGACGGATCACATCCTGTTCATCGCCGCCGGCGCCTTCCACGTCAGCAAGCCGTCGGACCTGATCCCGGAGTTGCAGGGTCGCTTCCCCATCCGGGTGGAGCTCGATCCGCTGACCGAGCATGATTTCGTCCGCATCCTGACCGAGCCCGAGACGGCGCTGACCAAGCAGTACTCGGCGCTGCTCTCGACCGAGGGGGTACAGCTCGAATTCACTCCCGACGCGGTGGGCGAGCTTGCCCGCCTGGCCGTCGAGGTCAACTCCTCGACCGAGAACATCGGTGCCCGCCGGCTCTCGACGCTGATGGAGCGCCTGCTCGACGAGGTCTCCTTCGAGGCCCCCGACATGGCGGGCGTCTCGGTGAACGTCGACGGCGAATACGTGCGCCGGGTGCTCTCCGGCATTGTCCAGGACCAGGACCTCTCGCGCTATGTCCTCTAGAACCGGCGGTCGGCTCGCAAGCAGTCTGATCGCCATGGCCCTGCTGGCCGCGGCGCTCGGCTGCGGCAAGCAGGGCCCTCCCCTGCCGCCGCTACGGGCCGTGCCGGCGCCGGTGAAGGATCTCACCGTCGTTCAGCAGGGCCCCCGGCTGCTGCTCAGCTTCACCTATCCGACGGTGACCCCGGCGGGCACCGCGCTGGCGGGGATCTCCGCCGTCGAGATCTGGTCGGTCTCGCGTGTCGCGCCGGCCGGCAAGCCCGGCCCTATCGATGCGCGCGAATTCGGCAACGTGGCGAAGCCCGTCCAGAAGGTCGAGGGGGCGGACCTGACCTCGGCCACCTCCGGCAGCCGGATCGACATCGCGCTCCCCCTCCCCCCGACGCTGCTGACACCGCCGACGCCCGCCGCGACAGTTCCCGCACCCGCGACACCGCCTGCCGCGGCGACGCCTGCCCCCCCCGCGGGACCGCAGCCGCAGGCGGGCTACTTCGCCGTCCGCACGTTCGGCAAGAACGGCGACCGGTCGGAGCTTTCGAACATCGTCTCGTTGGCGCCGACGGCGCCGCCGGCCTCGCCGGCGCGGGTCACGGTCACCGCCCGCGGGGACGGCGTCCTGGTCGAATGGATCCCCGTCGAGGGGACCGTGACCGGGTACAACGTCTACCGCCGTGGAGCCCAGGAGCGCGCCAACGCGAAGCCCGTCCACACCGCCGGCGCCCAGGAAAAGAGCTGGCTCGACAGCACGGCCCGGTTCGGCCAGAGCTATATCTACGGCGTGACGGCCCTCTCCCAGACTCAGCCGCCGATCGAGAGCGCGATCGCCAGCGAGCACGAGGTTCGCTACGTCGACCGCTTCGCGCCGCCGGCGCCGACCGAGCTGGTGGCCCTGGCCGAGACCGGCCGCGTGCGCCTGGTCTGGCGGCCGAGCGAGGCGGAGGACGTCGCGGGCTACATCGTCTATCGCCGCGCGGCCGATGGCGGCAAGTTCGAGCGGGTGACGCCGAAGCCGGTCGAGGCCGCGGAGTACGTCGACACGGCGGTCGCCGGCGGCAGGACCTACACGTACCGCGTGACCGCGGTGGATCAGGCGGGCAACGAGAGCGGGCCCGGCAACGAGGTCCGGGCCACGGCGCCATGACCCGGTTTGGTTATGCCTCCTTTCTATAAGGTATCCGGCAGCGGCAACGATTTTCTGGCCCTGCCGGAGCCCTTCGAGACCCCGGACCCCGAGACGATCCGCGCCTGGTGCCGGCGCGGCGTCTCGCTCGGCGGGGACGGCCTGTTCGTCCTGCGGCGGGCGGCGGGCGGCGCGGCGATGGACTACTTCAACGCCGACGGCCTCCCCGCCGATCTCTGCCTCAACGGCACCCGCTGCGCCGCCCAGCTCGCCTTCCATCTCGGATGGGCCGAGGGGACGGTCGAGATGCGGACCGCCGCCGGCGTCTTCTCCGCCCGGCGGCTGGACGACTCCCGCATCGCGGTCGACCTCCCTGTTCCGTCGGAAGCGCCGCGCGAGCTGACGGTCGAGGCCCTGGGCGCTCCCCGCGCCGGTTACCAGTTGCTGGTCGGCGTCCCCCACTTCGTGATGCTCTGGCCCGCGGAGCTCGCCGGCGTCCCCGTCCGCGAGCTCGGGCGCGCGATCCGCCATCACCCCGTCTTCGGAGCGCCGGGGACGAACGTCGACTTCGTCCGCTTCCCCACACAGGACCGGATGGAAATCCGTACCTTCGAGCGGGGGGTCGAGGACGAGACCCTCTCCTGCGGCACCGGCGTGCTGGCGAGCGCCGCCGTGGGGATCGCCACGGGCAGGGCCCGGCTGCCACTCCAGGTGATGACCCAGGGGGGCTTCGCGCTGGAAGTCGCGGGGGACCTCCAGGCGGGCTGGTGGTCCCTGGCCGGTGACGCCCGCGTGGTCGCCGCGGGGGAGATGCTCGCCGGCGCCCTGGCCAGCCCCTCTCCGCCTCCCTGGGCCGGCCACGTTCTTGCACGCGAGTCGCAGGCGGGAGGGCTGATATGAGAGGAGACCGCCGCGTCGCAGCCATCGTACCGGCCTATAACGAGGAAGCTACGATCATCGAGGTCCTCTCGGTGCTCAAGGCGACCCCGGCGATCGACGAGGTCCTCGTGGTCTCCGACGGCTCGACCGACGGCACGGTGGAGATCGCCCGCTCGCTGGGCCTGCGCACCATCCACCTGCGGCAGAACCACGGCAAGGGGAGGGCGATGGCGATCGGCGTCGCCCACACCGACGCCGAGATCCTGCTCTTCGTGGACGGCGACATCATGAATCTGACGGTCGATCTGATCGACCGGCTGATCGAGCCGGTCCTCTCCGGCCGCTCCGACATGAACGTCGGCATCCGCCACCGCGGCGGGCCGCTCAACGCCATCCAGGAACATACCGGGCCACTGCTGTCGGGCATCCGCTGCTTGGGGCGGGAGATCTTCGCGGCCGTGCCCGAGAGCCACCGCGAGGGGTTCGCCATCGAGACCGGCCTCAACTGGGCCTGCCGCCAGCTCGGCTGCCGCACCACCACGATCGTGATGTACAACCTGAAGCACCTGGTCAAGGAGAAGAAGCGCGGCCTCGTGCAGGGCTTCCGCGCCCGCTACCGGATGTTCGCCGCCGTGTTCGGCGCCTACCTCGTGCTGCAGTTCAAGGCGCCGCCCCTCCGCGAAGAGGTGCCGGCGGCGCACCCCAACTTTCAACCCGAGCTCGAGTACATCAACTTCTAGATGGCCGCACCCGCGTTTCTACCCGTCGACGAGCAGATGGAGCTGCTCCGGCGCGGCGCCGTGGACCTCGTGGACGAGGCCCAGCTCCGCGCCAAGCTGGAGCGCGCGCGCAAGACCGGCGTGCCGCTGACGGTGAAAACCGGTTTCGACCCATCCTCCCCCGACCTCCATCTCGGCCACACGGTGCTGCTGCGCAAGATGCGGCACTTCCAGCAGCTCGGACATCGCGTGATCTTCCTGATCGGCGGCTTCACCGCCCGCATCGGCGACCCGACCGGCAAGAAGGCTACCCGCCCCCAGCTCACCTCCGAGGAGGTGGCGGCCAACGCCCGCACCTACCAGCGGCAGGTCTTCCGCGTGCTGGACGAGGCGAAGACGGTGGTCGACGACAACGACCGCTGGCTGGGAGCGCTCGGCTCGCACGGCCTGATCCGCCTCGCCGGCCGCTACACCCTCGCCCGCATGATGGAGCGCGAGGACTTCAAGACCCGCTTCCAGGAAGGCCGGCCGATCCACCTCCACGAGCTCCTCTACCCTCTCGCGCAGGGGTATGACTCGGTCGAGCTCAAGGCCGACGTCGAGCTCGGCGGCCACGACCAGATCTTCAACCTGCTGGTCGGGCGCGACCTGATGAAGGAGGACGGGCTGGAGCCGCAGGTCGTGCTCACCGTGCCGCTGCTGGTAGGCCTCGACGGCCAGGAGAAGATGTCGAAGAGTCTGGGCAACGCCATCGCCGTCGAGGATCCCCCGCGGGAGATGTACGGCCGGACGATGTCGATCCCGGACGCGCTGATGTGGGACTGGCTCCTCCTGCTGACCGACCTCTCCGAGGCCGAGATCCGCGACCGGCGAGCCCGGTTCGAGGCGGGGACCCTCCACCCCAAGGCGGTCAAGCAGGAGCTCGCCCGCCGGCTGGTCGCCCAGTACCACGGCGACGAGGCCGCGGCCCAGGCCGAGGCGGAGTTCGAGAACGTCTTCGCGGGGGGCGGTGTGCCGGACGACGTGCCGGAAAAAGATCTCGCCGGCACCTTCACCCTCGCCCGGCTGCTGGTGGCGGCGGAGCTCGCGCCGAGCAACGGCGAGGCCCGCCGGCTGATCGAGCAGAGGGCCGTCTCGATCGACGGCGAGCGGGCCGAGGACCCCTCCCTGGAGCTGCCCCCCCGGGCGGAGCCCTACCTGTTCAAGGTCGGCAAGCGGCGCTTCGCGCGCATCCGCCTCAGCCCTCCTTGAAAAATAAAAAAAGTGGTGCGCCCGAGCCGTAAGACTGAGCACACCCGAGGGGATTAAGTTCCCTTTTTTGTCTTTGTTGCTTCTAGTATCCCCCCGTGTGACGTTAATGTCAATAGTGGCACTACCCCTGTTGCTCTCCAAAGGGAGCCATACTACGATTCTTTAGCTTATGAGGAAGCCTCAATCTCTCACCAGCCCGCCCGGAGAGACCGTCGCCGAGCTGTCGTCCCACGACCGTATCCTGCAGGCGGGGCGCGCGCTGTTCGCGGAGGACGGCTACGAGAACACCACGACCTCGGCGATCGCCCGCCGGGCGGGGACCAGCGAGTCCCAGCTCATCAAGCACTTCAGCAGCAAGGAGGGCCTGCTCGAGGGGATCTTCGACCAAGCCTGGCAGCGGATGGCCCAGGGGGTGCAGAGCGTCCAGCGGCACGAGGCCCCGCCGCTGGAGCGGTTGCGCGCCCTGACGGAGCTGATGATCGGCGCGCTGGAGAGCGACAAGCAGATGCGGACGCTGATGCTCCTCGAGGGGCGCCGCATCCGCAAGCATGGGCACATGGTGATGATGACCCGCGGCTTCCAGAAGGTGCTGGAGGTGATCGACGGCCTCTTGCGGGAGCTGCAGTACAGCGGCAGGCTGCAGCCGGACCTCCACCCGGAGGCCGTGCGGTCGGCCCTGATCGGCGCCTTCGAGGGGCTGCTGCGGGATCAGCTCCTGGCCCAGCGGGGGGACTTTCCCGCCCACTACGATGGGACCGAGCTGCGGGCCGCCTTCCGGGCGGTGCTCGAATGCTTCCTCGTTCGCCCTTGAGGGCGGATGCCGGTATCATCCCTCCATGCTTCCGCTGCTGCTCGCCCTGCTCGTCGGGGCCCAGGCTCCGCCCGTCGCCGCCCCCTCCACCCCCGCCGCACCCATTCGCCAGTCGGTGCAGGCCTTCGGCAAGCCCGCGGAGATCGAGGTCCGCGGCCTGCCGCCGGAAGAGGCGCGCGGAGCGCTCCAGAAGGCGTTCGCCGAGATCGCCGAGATCGAGCGCCTGACCTCCGGCGCCGCCCTCGCGGCCCTGAACGCCACCGCCGGCAAGGGTCCGCGGACGATCGATCCCCGGCTCCTGGCGGTGCTCACCCGCGCCGGCGGCTTCTGCGTCTGGTCCGAGGGCGCGCACGGCCCTCTCGGGCGTGACCTCTACGCGCTGTGGGGCCTCCGCGCCCCGGTCGAGGATACCCCCTCGGCCGAGCAGATTCAGCAGGCGATGGGCCTCGCGGCCTGCGACCGGCTGACCCTCGAGTCGCCGCCCGGGAGCGTCGCGCTGGCGGCGGGGAGCGGTCTCGATCTCTACGGATTCGCCGAGGGCGCCGCCGTGGACCGCGCCGTCGAGGTCCTGCGGCAGCAGAAAGTGGACAACGGGTTCGTCCGCATCGGCCCGGTCGAGCGGGGCTTCGGCCCCGGCCCCCAGGGGAAGGGGTGGCCGGTCGCCATGCCCAGGCTCCCCGGCCAGGAAGAGCACGCCGACCAGATCTACCTGCGCGACCGGGCGCTGGCGGCGGCTTCCCAGACCGATCGCCCGTTGCAGGGTGGCCCCTGGTCGTACCTCAATCAGCGGACGGGGCAGCCCGCTCCCGGCGTGCTCGCCACGGTGGCGGTGGCGGAGCTCGCCATGGACGCCCAGGGCTTGGCGATCGCGATGCTGGTCATGGGCCCCCGCGAGGGGCAGCTCCGCATCGGGACGCTGCGTCCCCGCCCGGCGCTGCTCTGGTATCTCGGCACGGGCGCGGGCGATCCGCTGGTGGTCGACTACCGCTGGTCGGATGTCGTCCGGAAGTAATCCCGGAAGTAATCCCGGAAATAATCCGTCGCCTGATGAACGAGGTAGCCGAGCAGCCAGAGGATTGAAGTGGCGAGGTGGACGCCCGCCCAGATCCGGCGCCAATCTCCGTCCACCGCGGTCTGGATCAGGTAGCCGGAGACGATCATCGGCGCCAGCAGAAGGGCCAGCGAGAGGCCGCTCCGCCGGCTTTCGGTGCCCCCCCGCCGCCACCCCGCCCAGACGTGCCGCCGCCAGATCAGGCCGGTGGCGAAGACCAGCAGCGGAGCGACCAGGATGTGGAGGTGCTGCGTTTGCGGCTGGAACGGATGGTTGACCACGGCGTACGGATCGGCCGGCTTCACCAGGTAGACCATCCAGGCGTAGACCAGCCCCGTCCCTCCCACCAGGAGATTCGAGACATGGAGCATCCACGCCTCGAACCGGCTCATGGCTTGCCCCCTCCGGCGAGGATCTGGCGCAGGGCGAGCACGCGGCGGACCGCGTCGGTGGTGGCGCGCGCCGTGAGCGTGGCCCCGGTCACCGGCCGGATGCCGCGCTTGAGCTGGAGCTCGGGATCGAGCGCCCGGCCGCGAAACTGCTCGTACCAGGCGCCGCGGGGGAGATACTCCTCGGGCTCGCGGAACGAGATCACCTCGATGCGTCCCACTCTTCCCTGGGGATCGACGACGATCATCAGCGTCTCCGGCAGGGTACGGACGCGGTGGGTATCGAACCAGGCCGTGCCGGCCGGCTGCCCTCCTCTGGTTGCCGTGTAATAGACGGCGAGGGCGCTCGGCACCTCCGTCCCCGCGAGCTCGCGGGCCCGCTTCAACTGCTCCGGCGTGAGGAAGGCGGTGCGCCGGGTGACCTCGCAGCCGGGGAAGGCGAGCTTCAGCGCCTCGTCGGTGGTGACGAAGACCCTGGCCGCCGCCGGAATGGCGGCAGCCAGGAGCAACGCACAGACGAGGACGATCGGCCTAGAAGACATACCCCAGCAGGACGGTGAAGCGGTCGGCGCCGGTGCGCGCGCGGTTGTGGACATTCTGGTAATCCGCCTTGACGACGACCTGCTCGATCGGTTTGTACTCGAGCCCCAGCGTCAGGCTCCGGATCTCGGTGTCCGGGTTGGCGCTGAACCCGGCGGGCACCGCGTCCTGGGTGTTCAGGGTCTCCCAGCGCACATAGGGGATGAGCGCCCGCTGTCCGCGGCCGGACAGCAGATCGTACCCGAGTTGGACGTAGTACCCCTGGAGACGCTCGCCGACCGATTCATCGCCTTCAAGCCCTAGAGCGGCGTTCAGCGCGGCGACGTCGCTCAGGCGCCCCTGGGCGCCCAGGGCGCGGAGCTCGAGCCCGCGCCAACGCCACTCCAGGTGCCCCTCGAAGATCCGCGCCGCGACGCCGAGATGCCGGCCGGCCGGCGTCTCCAGATCCTGCCCCGACTTGCCGGTGTAGGCGGAGCCGCCGACGAGCAGGCCCGGCACGCCCGTGTAGTCGAGCCGGCCGACCCAGGCGAGGTCCTTGGCGTTGGACTGGTTCCCCCCCTGGCGGCCGCCGCGCAGGCCGTCGTCGGTGAAGCCGGCGGCATCCAGACCGTTGACGACGTAGGTGCGGTAGGTGAACGGGCCGGCCTGGCCGAAGAGGCCGAAGCCGGTCTCCCGCCAGGTGGTCGGCAGGATCCGCTGCTCGACGATCGGACGGTCGGCTCCCAGGAGCACCGTCGGCTCGTGCAGCTCGTTGGCGAAGCCGACCGGCAGCAGCACCAGACCGGCCCGCAGGTTCGCCTCGGGGCGCCAGAGGAAGTCGAGGTAGGCGAACTCGACCGAGACCTCGCCGCCGGCGTGCTCGTACTCGATCTCGCTGTTGAACAGGATGCGGTCGCTGAACTTGTAGCCGAAGTAGAAGACGGCGCGCCGCACGTCGATGTGGTCCCCGGGCTGGTCCTCGTCCTCCTCCTCCTCGGCCTTGCCGCGCAGGAGGGTGTGCTCCTCGGCCTCTCCGACTTCCTGGATATGCTGGTAGACGAGCTCGCCGTAGCCGCCGATCGAGATCCCCCGCTCCGCGCGGTAGACCTTGGAGGCCGCGGGGCCGAGCCCGTAGTCGCTGCGGTCGGCCGCGACGGCGGCCTCGCCGATCTTCAGCTTTTCGATCTCCCCGGCCAGCACCTCCAGCCGCCGCTCGATCTCTTCGAGGCGGCCGGCATCGACATTCGGGGTCCCGCTCTTCGCCGCCGCGATCTCGGCCTTGAGCTGCTCGACCTCCTGCTCGAGCTGACGCACCCTGTCTTCGGTCGAATGCCCGGTCGACTGGGCGAAGACGGCTGGCGTCAGCAACAGCGCCAGGATCATGGCCGCCAGGAATGGAATCCCTCTCTGAAAACGCATCAATATCTCCTCTGGTCTGGACTTCAGAACTCGATCTCGATCTCCGGATTCAGCGCTCTCAGCTTCCGCCGCAGCCCCGGGCTCGCCCGCGCGAGCAGGCGGCCTCCGCTCGGCTGGAGCACCAGCACCTCGACGCCGGGGTGCGCCGCCGCCCAGGCCATCGCCCGCTGCGGACCGAGGACGTAGAGGCCGGTCGACAGGCAATCCGCCCGCAGGGGATCGGCCGTCCAGACCGTCAGGCTGCCGAAGTCGGGAGCGGGATCGCCGGTCCGCGGATCGAGGATGTGGACGCCGCGAACGCCGTTGCCCGAGGTCGAGACCGATCCGCCGTCGACGCTCAGCGCCAGCACGGAGCGGTCCCGCCGGCGCGGATCGGCGACCGGAATTTCCCAGGTGCCGAGGACCGCGACCTGCCCGCCGAGGTCGAGGGCGGCGCGCGTCACGCCGGCCGCCGCCAGCGCGGCCATGGCGTCGGCCAGCCCCGCGCCCTTCCCCCAGCCCCCCTCCTCCAGGATCAGATCCTTCTCGCGGACGGCGCTCCCCTCCGGCTGCAGCCGGAGCCAGGCGATGCCGTCCGCCGGCCGCCGCTCCGCCGGCCCCGGAAGCCGCCCGCCGGTGCGCAACCCCCAGGCGCGCACCAGGGCGCCGACGCCGGGATCGAACGCGCCTGCCGTCTCCTGCCAGCAGCGCCGCGCCGCCGCGAGGTCGCGGGCGAGGGCGGAGGAGAGCGCCGCCGGCTCGCCTGTCGGGGTCCGGTTCAGGCGGGCGAGCTCGGTATCGGCGCGCCAGGTGGAGAGCCGGGACTCGGCGGTCTCCAGCGCCGCGACCGCCCGCTCGCTCGCTGCGAGCCCGGCGGCGCGGTCCGCCGCCTCGACCTCGATCTCCAGCGAGGTGCCCATCAGCATCACCCGCCGATCGACCGTCTGAGTCCGCGGAGGGACCGCGCAGCAGGCGGCGAGAAACAGGACGGAACCGGCGGCGAGGAGCTTCACGCCCCGGCCTCGCCGTCGACGGAACGGGGTGGGCAGTCGGGCCCGGGCGGGATCGGCCGCCCGTGGGGGCAGCGGGCGGGATGGTCGAGGAAGGCGCAGACCTGGTCCTCGAACCCGGCGGCGACCGGCGCCTCCCGGCCGCACTCGCCGGTCAGGGCGCGGTCGAGGGTCCGCGCGAGCAGCACCTCGGCGAGCCGCGCCCGCCGGACGGCCGCCAGGGCCTGGGCATGGCCGATCTCTGTAAAGGCGATCTTCCCCTCGGCGAAGGCGAGCAGGCCGTCGGCCATCAGCTCAGCGACGCCGCGGCGGGCGATCGAGACGCCGGCCCGGTCCTCCTCGATGAGGTGCCAGAGCTCGGCGAGAACCCCCTGGAGCTCGACGTCCCCGGGTTGCTCCAGACGGGCCAGCCGGCCGTGCTCGAGCCGGACCTCGCGGTTGGCGCGGGCCGCGATCGAGGCGTCGTGAGTGACCAGGATCAGCGTGTGCCCGCGCTGGTGGAGATCGGCGAGGAGCGACATCACGATCGCCTCGTTGACCGCGTCGAGGTTGCCGGTGGGCTCGTCGGCGAGGATCAGCGGCGGCTGGTTGATCAGCGCCCGGGCGATGCACACCCGCTGCTGCTCGCCCCCTGAGAGCTGGCTCGGCAGATGCTCCAGGCGCTCGCCCAGGCCCACCCGGCGCAACGCCTCCTCGGCCTCGCCGCGATCGGTCATGCTGTGGACATACTGGGCCAGCATCACGTTCTCGAGCGAGGTGAGGTAGGGGATCAGATGGAACTGCTGGAACACCAAGCCGACCGTCTGCTGCCGGTAGCGCGCCAGCTCGCGGGGGTTCAGCCCGGCGAGGTCGACGCCGCCGACGCGCACGGTGCCCGCGGTCGGACGGTCGAGGCCGGAAAGGATGTTGAGCAGGGTCGTCTTGCCGGAGCCGGAAGGGCCGGTGACCGCCACCCACTCCCCCTCGTCGATCCCGAGCGTCAGCTCGTCGAGGGCGCGCAGCGATCCAAAACGGCGGCTCAGGGCCTCGGCTTCGACCAGGGTGGGCATGAGTTTTCTCTAGTCGCCACGGAGGACGCGCGCCGGGTCGAGCCGCTCGACTCGCCGCAGCGCCACCATCATCGAGGAGCCCACCACCAGCACCGCCACCAGCGCGGCAGCGGCGAAGCCCCCCCAGGTCATCGAGATCCCGCCCCCCGTCCCCAGGAGGCGCCGCGCCAGCCAGCCCGCCGCCAGCTCGCCCAGGATCTCCCCCACCGCGCCGGCCAGCACCGCCGCCGCGAGCAGCTCGGCGGCGAGGAAGCCGCCGACCCGCCGGCTGGTATAGCCGAGGGCCAGGAGGAGGCCGATCTCGGTCCGGCGCTCGCCGACGAGCGCGGTGGTCGCGGCGCCTACCGACAGGAGCGCCAGGAGGAAGGAGACGGCGCTCACCGCCACCAGGACCAGGGTGAGACGACGGGTGAGGCGGGC
>JBDSHF010000021.1:0-9771 GCA_039918595.1 Thermoanaerobaculia bacterium | reverse complement strand
TTCGCCAACCTGGCGCTCGCCTGCGTCCACAAGGAGTATCCGAACAAGATCGCCCACACGCTCAACGGCGACGCCGACGTGAAGCCCCCTCGCGTGCTCACTCCAGCCTTCTACGGCTGCTACGACTGGCACTCGGCCGTGCACGGGCACTGGCTGCTCGCGCGCCTGGCGCGGCGCTTTCCCGAAGCTCCCTTCGCCGTCAAGGCGCGGGCGGCCCTGGACCGGAGCCTGACGCCGGCCAACCTGGCGGTCGAGGCGAAGTACATGGAAGGGGAGGGGCGGGCGACCTTCGAGCGCCCCTACGGACTCGCCTGGCTGCTCCAGCTCTCGGCGGAGCTTCACGAGTGGGACGATCCGCAGGCCCGGCGCTGGGCCACGGCCATGAATCCTTTGGTGAAGGCGGGCTTGAGCCGGCTGCGCACGTGGCTTCCCAAGCTCTCCTACCCCATCCGCACCGGCGAGCACAATCAGACCGCCTTCTCGCTGGGACTGATGATCGACTGGGCGCGCGGGGCGGGGGACGCCGAGGCGAGGGAGCTCTTCGAGCGGCGGGCGCGCGAGCTCTACCTCAAGGACCGCACCTGCCCGCTGGAGTACGAGCCCTCCGGCGAGGATTTCCTCTCCCCCTGCCTCGCCGAGGCCGACCTGATGCGGCGCATCATGCCGCCCGAGTACTATGCGACCTGGCTGTCGACCTTCCTCCCCCAGGTGGGCAGCGACGCGTGGATCGTTCCGGCGGTGGTGACCGACCCGAGCGACGGCAAGCTGGCCCATCTGGACGGCCTGAATCTCTCCCGCGCCTGGATGCTCGAAGGGATCGCCGCCGGCCTCCCCGAGAGCGACCCGCGCCTCCCCTCCCTGCGCGCCGCCGCCGCCGCCCACCGCGAGTCGGGCCTCGACGCGGTGACCGGCAAGCACTACGAAGGGGGGCACTGGCTGGGGAGCTTCGCGACCTATCTGGTGACCGGGCGGGGGCTGCCGCGGTAGGAGGACTCAGGCTGATGAAGCGTCAGCAGATGTTGAAGTTGAGCCTCTTCGACGGAGATCTGATCCTTGAGATCAGGCCACACGCCGAAGGATTCCCTTGTTCTTGAGGTAATCGGTGAACGGGGAAGCGTCGTCGAGATCCACGAGATCTATCGATCGGTCGAAGAGGTTCTCCAGCCGGGCCATGGTGGCAAAGAAGTGTTCGGGTGGGAGACCCGCCACCGCGAGATCGACATCGGAGCCTTCATGAGCCCTTCCGGCAGCGACCGACCCGAACACGTAGACCTCCCGGGCTCCGGCCGCCGTGAGGAGAGCCGCTCCCTGACCCAAGAGCTCCTTCATCCGGTCATCCATCGATCATCTCGCCGCCGCTCAGTTGAGCGACGCGCCGGCGGAGCTCTTCCGCTGCCCCACGAAGGACTCGAGGAAGGCGCGGTCGGCCTGGGTGATGCGCAGGAACTCGATGCCCACCTGGTGCTCCGTCGGGCTCTTGCGGATCTCGTAGACGACGCGGCCATCGGTCTTCAGGACCCGCCCCTGGACCGCGATCGAGAGCTCCATCAACGAGCCGAAGCCGAGCGACTCCTCGCTGACGAACATGCATCCGCCCGGACCGATGATCCGGGTGCGGGCGAACTCCTCGAACGGTCTCACGCCGAGCAGACGCAACATGACGGCGTGCTCGGCCGGGACACGGGGGAAACGCCGGATCTTGGGACGGGGCTGCATCAAAGGCCTCCTTCGAGCTGCGACTACGGTAATAGCCTGTTGATTTTAGCGGGAAAGCAGACGGAGATCAAACGTTCCCCGGCGCCCGGCCCGGCACCCGGTCGGGCACCCCGTCAGAAAAGCCGCCGCTTGAGGCTCACCAGGGCCTGCCGCAGCCGCCAGGCGCGGGTCCCCTCCATGAAGCCCACCCGCTCCCGCCAGGCCGCGAGCTCCTCCTGGAGAGCCGCCCTGGAGATCCCCAGCGCGTCCCGCTCGCCGGCCGCGCGCTCCAGAGCTTGGCGCAGAGCCCCCCTTTCGGCTTCGATCTCTCTCTGCTCCACTCGCCAGGGCTCGGCCGCCGCGAGGGCATCGATATCGTGCTGCAGGCGGTCGCGCGAGGCACGCAGGGCGATGGCGTCGGCGGCGATGAGATCGATCTCCCGGGTGATGCGATCGGCTTCGCGCTGCAGAGCGTCCCGGGAAGCCCGGAGAGCCAGGGCGTCGCCGTCGATGGCGAAGACCTGCTCCTTGGCGGCCAGGAGCACCTCCGCTAGGTGCTCGCCATAGAAGCCGCGATGCTTGCGGTAGACGTGCCCGAAGGCGGTGCGCCAGCGCTGCTGCTGCCCGGCGAGGTCGAGCATGGAGCCCGGCCGGACCCGGTATTCGAAGGCGACCTCCGGCAGCCGGTGGAAGCGCCACCCGCGCTCCGCGGCCGAAATCCAGAGCTCCCAGTCCTCCCAGACCGCCGCCCCGGCGTCGTAGCCGCCGCTGGCCTCCCAGATCTCCCGCCGGTAGACGGCGCAGGCGTCGATAGTGTTGGCCCAGAGGAGCTCCGGCAGGTCGACCTCCGGGATCCGTTGCCGGCCGGAGCGGGCACCGAAGTCGAGCCGGTCGCCATAGACGACGCCGACCTCGGGCTGAGCGTCGATGACGTGGACCGCCGCCGCGATGAAGCCAGGAGCCAGCCGGTTGTCGGCGTCGAGCGGCAGGATGTAGCGGCCGCGCGCCTCGCCGATCCCCCGGTTGCGCGCCGCGGCGAGCCCGGAGTTCGGCTGGCTGATGACGTGGTACCCCCGCTCGCGCAGCGCCGCGATCACTTCCAGGGTGCGCGGCTGCCGGGAACCGTCGTCGACCACGATCAGCTCGCAGGAGCCCGCGGCGCTCCTCTCCACGCTGGCCACGGCCTCGACCAGGAGCTCGCCGAGCTCGAAACACGGGATGACCACCGAGAGATCGACCGGCCCCGCCGGGCGCAGACGCTCCCCCCGGGCCGGCTCGGAGCTCCAGAGGCCGGCCGCGGAGAGGTCGGCGGACTGATCGAGCTCGGCGAGCAGCCGCACGCAGTCCGGGGAGGTGGCCGCCACCAGCGGGATCAGCGGGTCGGCGGGTTCGAGCGAACGGAAGAGGGAGGCATCCCGCAGCTTCCCGAGCGCCCCGTCCCTCACCGCCAGGCCCAGCTTCTCCCGCAGCAGGGCCGTGAAGCGTGCCGGCTCCCGTAGCAGCGCGTTGGCGCTCACCAGCACCGAGCGGTCGGGATGCCGGCGGTGGAAGTCCAGCAGGTGACGGTTGTAGAAGGTCCAGATGGGATAGGCCCACTCCGGGTTGCGCAGGAAGACGTCCGCCCCCAGGCGCTGCATCGAATCCGCCACTTCCCAGGGGAACCGATACGGCAGGATGTAGAGGGCGCGCCCCGCGAGGATCTCGTCCCAGAAGTCGAGCAGCAGGGTGGTCCGCGGGTCCTTCCACCCCCAGATCCCCGGCGTGCCGGCGCGCCGCGCGACGAGCTCCTGAGCCTCCCCGGCGTAGCGGGCGAGGGGGGCGCGGTCGAGCCGACCGCTCTCTGTCCACCCCCAGTCCTGGTGCCCGGCCTCCCCCGCGGCCGTGCAGTCCCTCAGGATGCGGCCGTGCAGCTCGACGAAGTCGGCGTCCTCGAAGTAGCCGTGCGGGTTCCGGGAGTCGGCCGGCAGCAGACGGTCCCCCATGTGGACTCCCAGGGACGCAAGATAAGACGCCACCAGCGACGTGCCCGAGCGGTGCATGCCGGCGATGACGACAGGAAGGCTGGACGTGGACGGCATAGGGAGAGGCAGGATACCTGATGTGCGGCATCGGATCGCCGGGTATCAATGGGTATCAAGTAGAATGCCCCCCTTCTTATGACCCAAATCTCGCGCCGCAAGAAAATCGCCTTCTCCCTCGTCCTGATCGCCTTCCTGTGGGTGGTGATCGAGCTCTCCTGCCTCGCGGCCCTGGGCTACCTCAAGAAGTACAAGCATCTGGAGTATCAGCCGCGGGTGATCGAGGACCTCAACGACAAGCACAAGGGGATCCTCGCCGCCCAGATCGCCGACACCTCGTCCTACATGGTCTTCGACGCCGATCTGGGGTGGACCATCCGCCCCAACGGCAACAAGGCGCAGTACAAGGCGAACAGCAAGGGGATGCGGGCCACCCGCGAGTATGCCCTGCGACCGGCGCCGGGCGTGGTGCGCATCAGCGCCTTCGGCGACTCCTTCACCCATGGCAGCGGCGTGCCGACCGGCTTCACCTGGGAAGAGAAGCTGGAATCGTCCGTCCCCGGCCTCGAGGTGCTGAACTTCGGCATTCCGGGCTCGGACCCGGGGCAGGCCCTGCTGCGCTACCGCCGCGAGGGGGTCCAGTACCACTCGTCGATCGTGCTGATCGGAGCCATGTCCGAGAACATCAGCCGGATGGTCAACACCTTCCGGCCGTTCTACTTCAGCCGCAGCGGCATCCCGTTCAGCAAGCCGCGCTTCGCCGTCGAGGGGGGGAAGCTGGTGCTGATCGAGAATCCGATCCGGAGCATCGACGAGTACAAGGAGCTGTTGAGGGATCCCGAGCGCATGCTCCCCCGCCTGGGCGAGCACGACTACTTCTACCGGCGCTTCCATCGCAGGAGCCGCCTCGACTTCCTCCCCTCGGTGCGCTTCGCGCGGATTATTCAAAATCAGTATTTCAATCAGCCTATCTTCACCCCGGGCGGGCTCTACAACACCCGCTCGGAGGCCTATCAGGTGACGTTCCGGGTGCTCGACCAGTTCTACCGCGAGGCCCTCGACCACGGCTCGCTGCCGATCGTGGTCCTGTTTCCCGAGCGCAAGGACGTCCGCCTGCGCCAGCAGCGTCATCAGCAGGTCACCTACCAGCCGTTGCTCGACGAGCTGCGGCGCCGGGGCTACCGCGTGATCGATCTCGAGGACGGCTTCGAGAAGTACGACCCCGAGGGGGAGATGGCCAGAAAGAGCTTCCTCCACTACCCCAAGGACGGCAATTTGATGGCGGCGGAATGGATCCGCGACGTCCTGGCGCAGCAGGGACTCACCACGGAGCCGGGGGTTCGGGCGGCGTTGAAGGGGACGAAGGCGCCGGCGCTGTAATTATTACAGCCAGATAAAACCAAGCTTCCACGGACGCCGCCTTGCGATCGAGAAAAGCCCCCCAAATACGTCAAGCGGGGGACCGGAACGAATCCGGAACCCCCGCCGTCGGACCAACTGTGTTTGGTAAGGCCGGTTAGCGCACTGCGCCGCGGCGGAACAGATTGACGATGGCCAGCAGGACCACCGAGCCGAGCAGCGAGACCAGCAGAGCCGGCAGGCTGAAGTCGCCACTGGTGATGTTGCCGGTGTGGAACAGCGGGGCCAGCAGGAAGCCGGCGAGCAGAGCGCCGACGATACCGACGACGATGTTGAGCAGGATACCCTGCTGGCCATTCGTCCGCATGACGATGCTGGCGATCCAACCGATGAGGCCACCGACGATCAGGATGAGAATGAGGTTAATCATGACGATCCTCCTTACCTTTTGGTTTAACTCCCTTTGTACTCTCCCCGCTTTGTGTACATAGCAACTGCCGTGCCATGCACGGGTCAACGGCGCCGTCATAGAATCCGGCACGAGGAGGTAACCTCTTGGAAGAGACCGACCAGGATCAGCCGCCCAGCGAAATTTCCTCCGTACCGCTCGCGATCGCCGGGCCACCCGCTCGGCGGTCCGGTTCCCGCCTGCTCTACCTGTCGGTTCCACTCCTGCGCGCGCTGCTCTTCCTGATCAGCTTCATCCTGCTCCAGTGGGGAATCGGCATCCTCTTGTTCAGCCTCCCCTCGCTGATCGGCGGCCCCATGTTCCGGCCGAGAGGTTTTGGGACCTCGGAGGAGTTCGTCCTGGCAGCGTTCTCGCTCTGCCTCCCTCCCCTGGTTGCCGTGACTTGGTTGTTCGTCCGTTTTCTCGACCGCCGGACGCTCGCCAGCATCGGTGCCCGCTGGCCGGGCGGTGGGCGTGACGCCGCCCTCCGGCAGACCGCGACGTCGATCCTGGGAGCCGTGGCGGTGCTGGGGGTCTGGCTGGCGTTGATCCTCGTCCTGCCGGATACCCTGGCCTCGGTCCAGCTCGTGGGGGTGAGCCCGGAGTATCGGCACGGTGCGCCCTGGTGGCCTCTCCCGCCGGTCCTGCTGCTCGGCTTCGTGCTGCTCGGCTTCGTGCTGCAGGGGGGGCTGGAGGAGTGGGTCATGCGCGGCTACATCTATAGGACACTGCGGGAACGCTGGCGCCCCTGGGTGTCCGCGCTGGCCTCCTCGACGCTCTTCTCTCTGCTCCATGCCTGGAATCCCAACGTCTCCCTTCTGGCGCTGGTGAACATCGTGCTCGCCGGCATGGTTCTGGCCGCCCTGGTCGAGCGCACCGGCAGCCTGTGGAGCGCCACCCTCGCCCATGGCGTCTGGAACTTCGCCGTCGCCTGCCTGCTCTCGGTTCAGGTGAGCGGCGTGCGGCTCTTCCATCTCCTCGACGTCAGGATCACCGGCAACCCGGATCTGACCGGCGGCGGCTTCGGTCCGGAAGGGAGCGCGCTGCTGACCCTGATCGGCATCGCGCTGACGGCCCTGCTCTGGCGCGGGATGTGGCGGCGGCAGAGCGAGCGGGCGGAGGCCGTGGCCCCGGCGTCAGCTCCAGGGGACGTTCTCCTGCCGCTGTCCCCCTGAATCGTCCGGATGGGAGGACGGTTGGCGGCGCGCTCTCCAGGAGACTTCAATGGCTTGTCCTTTGCAGAAGCCATTTGAATTCTAGATTTTCCTGGAGAGGGATACCGATGATAAAGCTTCTCTCCACTCTGAGCGCCCTGCTGCTGGCGGCTTGGACGCCGGTGTTCTCCGCGTCCCCGTCCCCTCCCGCCGCCCCGAGTTTCGGCGAGACGATGGAAGTGAACATCGTCAATGTCGACGTTTATGTGACCGCAAAGGACGGTAACCGGGTGACCGGCCTGAAAAAGAACGACTTCGCCATCTTCGAGGATGGCAAGCCGGTCGAGGTCAGCAACTTCGCGGAGCTCTCTCCTCCCGCCGTCGTCCGGGAAGCACCCTCCGCGCCGCCTCCGGTTCCGGGGGAAACCATCGTGGCGGATACCGGGGCGCCGGTGGCCGATCCGGAGCACCGGCTCTCCCTGGTGGTGTTCCTGGACAACCTCCATCTCCGCCCCGAGCACCGCACCCGGGCCGTGGAACAGATCCGGAAGTTCCTGCTCCGGAATGCCCGTGCCGGTGACCGGGTGATGCTCGCCACCTATGACATCAACCTGCGCACCCGCCACCCCCTGAACGAGGATCGCGGCTCCCTCGACACGGCGCTCAGGGAGGCCGAAACCCTGCCCAGCTACGGGCAGCAGGAAGAACAGGCGCGGCGGACGGCTTACGACACGGTGCTCAATGTGTACAAGATCTCCGGGTGCTCGACCGACATCATCAAGCCGGTCGAGAGCTATGCCCAGCAGACGCGGGCGGACGCCCTGCGCACCCTCGGCGCTCTAGGGTCAACGATCAGCTCGCTGTCCGGCGTCCCCGGCCGCAAGGCCTTGCTCTATGTGAGCGACGGTGTCTCGGTCACTCCCGGCGAAGAGCTCTTCGAAGCCACTGCCGCCCTCTGCAGCGGGCAGGCAGCCCAGATGGGCCTCCCGGTTCCCGCCCCCGGCACCGACGAACCTGGCAATTACAATCCCGCGCAGGCCGCTCTCGATGCGCAGCAGTACAGCGTCGCCAAACAGCTCGAGGATCTCGCCGCGCACGCCAGCGCCGACCAGGTGACCTTCTACACGCTCCAGGCCAGCGGACTGCAGGGGCACGCCACGGGCGACGTGAGCTATGAGTCCTCGGAAAGGCTCCTCCAGGTCGGTGCCATCCAGCAGATCCAGACGAACAACCTGAAGAGCTCGCTCACCGCTTTGGCCGTCGACACCGGCGGGCGCGCCATGCTCGACGCCAACGACTTCCTCCCCGATCTTGCGCGGATGCAGGAAGATTTCGAGAGCTACTACTCGCTCAGCTACAGCCTTGCCCACGCCGGGGACGGCAAGGTGCACCATATCGAGGTCAAGATGAAGCGGCCGGGCCTGCGGGTACGCTACCGCCAGAGTTACCGCGACAAGCCGACGCTCGAAAAGGTCGCGGACCGCACATTCGCGGCGCTCTTCCACGGCATCGAGGACAACCCGCTGGGGATCGCGATCGACATCGGGGAGATCACGCCGGCGGACGGCGGCCAGTACTCCGTGCCCGTCCGGCTCAAGATCCCACTGTTCAAACTGGCCATCCTGAACCGGAACGAGACCTACGAGGGCAAGCTCCGCCTGCTGGTAGCGACTCGCGACGAGGCGGGAGGCACGTCCTCCATACGCCAAGTCCAGGTGCCGCTCAGCATCCCCCGCAAGGAGGTGCTGAACGCCCTCGGTCAGTACTACCTATACACCCTGACGCTCAGGATGAAACCTGGCCCTCAGCACGTCGCCGTGGCCGTGCGCGACGAGATCGCCGCCGCGACCTCCTACCTCAGCCGGCAGGTGACGGTCGGCGCGACCGCAGCCAGCCGTTGAGCGGGATCAGACCATCGAGAGAATGATCTTGCCGAAAGCGCCCCCTCGCTCGAGCGCCTTGTAGGCCTCGGCGGCGCGCTCCAACGAGAAGATGCGGTCGACCACCGGGCGGAGCCGGCCGTCGCGCAGGCGCGGCAGGGCGAAGGCGGCGAAGTCGGCCGTCAGCCTTGCCTTCTCCTCGCGCCGGCGGGCACGCAGGACCGAGCCGATCACCCGCAGCCGCCGACTCATGAGGAAGCCGAGGTCCACCTCCGCCTTGCGGCTGCCGACCGTCCCCACCACCACCAGCCGGCCGCGCACGGCGAGCGCCGCGAGGTGGCTGCCGATCTCCGGGCCCGCCGTGTAGTCGAGCACCAGGTCCGCGCCCCGGCCGCCGGTGGCCTCGCGCACCTGCCCGGCGAGGTTCGCCCCCTCGAGACAGATCTCGTCGATCCCCAGGTCGCGCAGCATCTCCAGCCGCTCCTGGCTGCGGCCGGCGGCGAGCACGCGCGCCCCCAACTCGCGGGCGAGCTGCACCGTGAAGCTCCCCATGCCGCCGGTGGCGCCGGTCACCAGCACCGTCTCTCCGGACTGGAGCCCCCCCTCGACCACCAGGTTCACCCAACTGGTGAGCGCGGCCTCGGGGATGGCGGCTCCTTCGAGGAAGGAAAGATTGTCCGGCAGCGGCATGAGCTGGCCGGCCGGGATCGCGGCGCGCGTCGCGTGGGCGCCGCCGCCCACCAGCGCCATCACCCGGGTGCCGGGGAGCCAGGGGCCCCCTTTCTCCCCCTCCAGCACGACGCCCGAGAGCTCGAGGCCGGGCACCTCGCTCTCCCCCGCGGGAGGCGGATAGTTGCCGCGCAACTGGTGGAGATCGGCGTGATTGAGGCCCGCAGCCTCGACGGCGACGAGAACCTCGCCCGGGCCCGGAATCGGGTCGGACAGGTCGCCGACGATGGGGGTGGGATTGTCGCCATGATGGCGATCGACGGGTAGGATGGCGCGCACGGCGCCATCCTACCAAAACCCCTCATCACCCCGGCCCTCTTCTCCCAGCCTCCCACCCTTCCCGACGGGAGAAGAGGGAGAAGTTAGTCGAAGCAAGTTTTAAAGCCCCTCTCTCCCGGCAGGCGGGGGGGAGGCTGGGAGAGAGGGGTTGGGGAGTGAGGGATAGCCCCGAAGGGGCGATACTCTCCGGCCCGCAATCTGACAAAGCA
>JBDSHF010000020.1:0-8296 GCA_039918595.1 Thermoanaerobaculia bacterium | reverse complement strand
TCCCGGCGGATCAGGCGCAGGAGGTCCGGGTCGTCCTCGACCGCGAGAATCCGGCGGTCGGAAGGCCCTTTCGGAGCGGAGGGGTCGGCGAGCATCCTGGGTTTTCCGTGAACCGCTGGATTGTAGCAGCCCTCTCTGCCATGAAGATGCTGCTCAGGAGCTCGTAGTAGTTGAACGGGGGGCCCGTGGGCCCCCCCTGGAAAGGTCAGACGTCAGACGTTGCAGATCTTGGGGCAGTTGCCGCTGCCGCTGCTGGTGTAGACGCAGCAACGGCCTTCCGTGCCGGCGTAGGTGCAGACATCCCCGTTCGACTGCGTGTAGCTGTAGATACAGAGGGCGCCACCGACGTGGGCGGCCTGCGCGGGTTTCGGAGCCAGCATCGTCGAGGCGGCGATCAGGGCGGCACAACCGAGCTTGAGAACAGACTTCATCTTCATCGTACAAACTCCTTCAAATTCGCAGTCCCGGCGGTATTCCCGGGTGCGCCTTGAATTCTAGCTTATAGCCAAGTCGGCATGGAAGAGCTGTTCAGGGTCGGGTACCTGCTCGACCGTGGCGTCGCGGTCCACCGCCAACGTGAATTGAGCCTTGGCGCTTTTCCGATTTTGCTGTTAGCATCCATAGTACGTTTTCCCTCGTTCAGGAGGTTCATATGAAGAGAGTTCGCTGGACAATACCCCGCTTGGCCCTGGCGATCGGCCTGTGTGCCGGTTCCTTCCTGATCCCCGCTCGCAGCTCCGCCTATTGCGCCTTCGAGTGCTGGCCCTCGACGTGGGTCCAACGCTATGGGGACTGCTACCCGGGCTCACCGGACACCTGCCGATCCTGCCTTCTGTACTGCTTCAACCCCGTATGAGCCGCCGCATGAGCTGCCTCAGTCGTGGAGTCGCGCTCCTCCTCTTGCTGGCTGCCTCTGAACCGCAGGTTCGCGCGGTTTCTGCCCTATGCCACCGGGTTTCTTTGAATCCGCGTCCAGGACAGGTTTCCGCGCAAGTCTGGAGCCTCGATGGTCGTGAGTTGGTCCTCACGGACGTCTCGACGCACCAGCTCTTGAGGTATGCACCGGATGGGTCGCTCCTGGGTTCGGTGGACAAACCGCCCTTTGTCAAGGGGGATTTCAAGCCGATCCAAGTGCACGCCATGCCGGAAGGCTTTCTGGTCTGCAACAGCGCTTACGAATGGATCTGGCTCGATCGCGGCTTCAAGCCCTTACGCTCTGTGGCGCAGGGCCTTCCTCCCAAGTTCGCCCTGATTAGTGAAGCGCTGGTAGAGCACGACGAACTAGCGGGTTTCGGCACATTTCGTAAAGAGGACGGCTCCTGGAGCTTTGGTTTCCTCCAGGTGAAGCTGTCTCCTGCGCCAAAAGTCCTCAAGGTGGTGCAAGAGATCCCCTACGAATCGAAGGGCGGGAACCTCTCTTCGATATTGGGTCCCCTTGTCGCGAAGGCGGGAGAGATTTCCTATGGTCTTCAGCTCGGAGAGCCCTCCTTCATCCTGAACCTTCGCAACGGACAGCGGTTGAAGGCCTTCCCCCCCGGCTTTGAGCGGCTTCCCGTGTTGCCGAAAAATGAAGGCGAGATTTCGGCGGCGGGGCGGGTCCGTGTCGTCGACGCCTCGACGATTCCCGTCGCGCTCTACGGACGAGGGGCGTTCCTCTATCTGCTCACCCGCGAACAGCAAGCCTCCAAAAAGCCCTTGTGGCGGCTCCATCGGATCGATCCGAAGAAGGACGCGCTTCTCGGCTCGGTGATCCTCCCCACCTCCGCCATGTACCTGGAGCTGGCTCCGGGACCGAGCGTCTGGGCGGTTCTGGAAGAGAGCCGAGGAGCGACGTCGATGCTCAAAAGCGACGCGCTTCTCCACATCGCGGCCTCCGCGATCGACGGGGGAGGCCAGATCCCGCCGTGCGAATGAGCGGAGGGCTCCTCCCAGGAGCCCTGGCGTTCGTGCTCGCTCTTCCTGCGGGCGCGCAGTCCATCCGGGTGGCCGACCCGGAAGGCAGGCCCATCGCCGGAGCGAGAGTCCTGCTCGGCGCGGTGCCCGGGGATACGGCTGACCCGCTGAGCGGGATGCGGCCGCCGCTGGGAGATGGCGAGACCGACGCCTCGGGAGTGCCGCCGTTCCGTTTGCCGTTGCGGGACCGGCTACGGTTCGTGGTGGACGCTCCGGGGTTCCTTCCTGTGGCACAAGAGCTGGCTCCTCGACCGGGGGATTTTCGGGTAACCCTTCGCCGGGGCCGGAGCTGGCAGCGGAAGCTCGACCTCGGCAGGGCTCCGGCGCCTGGCGGCGGGAGTGTCTGTGCATCGTGGTCTGAACGAGTCCGGGGCTTCGAGCAACCGCTGACCTGGAAGCGCTGCGCGGACGTTGCAAGCACGGGCGAATTCACGCTGACGGGGCTCGGAGACCAGAGGGTCGACCTCGACGTCGAAGTCCCCGGGTTTCTCAGCCTGAAGCGGAACGTCACGGTGGGCTCGGCGACGCCGCTCGAGCTCCGGCGTGGCTTGGCCCTCTCGGGGCGGGTCGCCGGCCCAGGCCCGTCAGGCCCGCCGATCGTCAAGGCATCCGTTTCCTCTGCGGGCAGCGCGCCGGTCGAAAGCGGAGCCGGGGGCGAATTCAGGATTGCCGTCGCCTCCCTGCCGGCCGATCTGAAGGTGACCGCGCCGGGCTTCCGTCCGCGCGTGGTCACGGCGAAGAGCCGCCGCCCCGGCAAGGAGCTCCTGATCATGCTCGATCGGGGCGAACAGGTTCGAGGTGTCCTGGTCGACGAGCAGCGGCGCCCGTTCGCGCAGGCTCGCGTCTGGATCGAAAAGGCCGACGCCGGCGAGCGCACCCATTCTGAAAGCCAAGCTCTACGAACCGATCGGGGCGCCTTTGTCCTCGAGCTGCCGGCGCCGGGGAGATATCGAATCCGGGTTCAGGCCGGCGGTGCGCGAGAGGAGACGCTGGCGGAGATCGCCATCTCGCCGGGAGAATCCCTCTCCCTCGGCACCATCGTGCTCCACCGCGGCGCCGGAGTGGAGGGCGTGGTGGTGGACGCTCGAACGGACGAGCCCCTGCCGGGAGCGGACCTGGAATTGGCGCCGGAAGGTCCGCAGCTCCTCGATGCCGTGCTTCACCAGCAGATCGCGCGGAGCGTTTCCGGTCCCGAGGGGCGCTTCTCGCTGACGGGGCTGAGGGCCGGCCAGTTCGCGCTGACCGCTCGGCGCTCCGGCCATGCCCTTGCGCTGCGCTCGGTAACCCTGGCCGGAGACCAGATCGTCGACCTCGGGAACCTGCTGATGGAGCGCGGCGTCCGCCTTCATGGCGAGATTCTGGACCGCGGGGGAAACGCACGGGGGGGCGTGACCGTTCGATTCTTCGGGCCCGAGCCGTCGTCGCTGGTCCCGATCGAGGAACGGACGACCGGGCCGGCAGGGACTTTCGAGGGGCCGGTCCTGGCCTCCGGGCAGTACCGGGTCCAGGTCTGGAGCTCCCGCCTTCTCCTCAGCCAGCCGATCGAGGTCCCGGGGGGACAGGACGAATGGCCCCTCGAGCTGACCGCTGGAGGGGTCCACCTGACCGGTCTCGTCACCCGCGCGGGCGAGCCGGTCGAAGGCGGGTCCCTCAGCTTGCAGTCATCGCTCGATCCTTCCGACAGCCGGGGAAAAGTTGTCCTGTCCGCGGCGGAGGGCGGCACCTTCCGGATGGGTTTTCCCGAGACACGGCTGACGGCGGATGTCCGCGCCGACGGGACCTTCGAGCTGTTCGACGCGCCTGCCGGAGCTCTCCGGGTCACCTTCGCCGGACCGGACGGCGGCGCGCCGGTCACTCGCTCGGTGGACGTGGCGGACGGCGCGAATGCGAGCCTCACGGTTGAGGTGGGCGGTGAAGCGCTCAGAGGCCGGCTGACCGACCGGACTCAGGGAACGGGGCTCGAAGGGATCGTGCGAGTCACGGACGGCCGCGGCTCCGTGGTTGCGGTGGTCCATTCGGGCTCGGACGGCTCGTTCGAAGCGTCTGACCTGCAAGCCGGCCGCTACACCCTGGCGGCGAGCGCCGAAGGCTTCGTGCCGCGCGTCCTGCAAGACACCGGGATCGGACCTGCTGCTCCGCCCCTCGAGATCCCCCTCGAACGGGGGGATTCCGGGAGCCTCACCGTCCGCCTGAGAAGGCCGGACGGCTCTCCGGCCTCCTGGGTCCCCCTGACCCTCCTCGATGCCACCGGGAGCATGGTTCGAGCGCTGCCGACGGATTCGACCGGTGAAGAACGGTTCGGCGGCCTGCCGGCGGGCCGCTACATCCTCGTGTGGTCGGACTCCTTCGCCGGTTCGGGGGCGTCGGAGCCTTTCGAGATCGAGAGCGGAAGTGAGCGTTCTTATGAGCGGAGCCTCACCGCGGGCTCGGCGGTGAGGCTCCACTGCGCCCTGGATCTATGCGGAGGCCAGGGGGTCGACTCCCTGTCTCTGACCACCTCGTCCGGAGCGGAGATCGCGCCTTATCTATCGGGGGTTTCGGCCGGCATGCGTTTCTCCAGGGAGGGCGAGCTCCCCCTGGGACGACTGGGTCCCGGGAGCTACCTCCTGAGGATCGCGGCGCACGGAGCCACCTGGAGCAAGACGGTGACCGTCGGTTCCGGCGAGGAGCGGGTCGGGCTGCCCTGAGGCGGCGCCGCCTACCCCTCCGGCCACTCGTTGCGCTGCACCACCGGCAGTTGCAGCGCCCGCTCGCGGTCGAGGTCGAGCGAGCCCACGTGCAGGGCGAGGGGGGACTGCACCCACTTGTAGATCGAGCGGGTGAACAGCGCCGCGAAGCGTCCGGCCCAGGCGGCCAGCCGCTCCGCCGGGATCTCGGGGAAGACCGTGCGCAGGGCCAGGGCCACCTCGGGCGGCGAGAGCTTCTCGCTCGCATAGAGATAAAGGCAGGCGTCGAGCACCGGGAAGGGCATCAGCTCCCCCTCCGCCGTCTGGGCGGCGGCGAGCTCCGGGCCGGGCTCGGTCTCCAGCGTCTGGCGGATCCCCGAAAAGCCGAAGCGCGTCAGGAACCGTTCCAGCAGCGCGCTCACCACCGTCTTCGGCACGTTGGCGATCACCGACAGCGCCCCCTCGAGATCGCCGCCGATCGTGGTGTAGCCCACCGCCTTCTCGCTCATGTCCCCGGTCTGCAGGAAGAGGGCGCCGGAGCTGTTCGCCCAGTTCCACATGCGGGCGGCCCGCACCCGCGCCTGCACGTTCTGGCGGGTGATCTCCGTCGGCTCACCTCCGGCCAGCATCTCCCGCGTGGCCTCCACCTCGCGGTCGAAAGCCTCCTCGATCGGCACCACGCGCAGGGGGACGCCCAGCTCCTCGGCCAGCGTCGACGCGGCGCCGCGGGTCTCCTCCCCCGAGTAGCGGGTGGGCATGTAGAAGGTCTGGATCATCTCCCCGGCCCGCTTGCGGATCTCCTCCTCGGACGCCTTTCCGTCCTCCTGGAGAAGGCAGGCCGCCCGCCAGGCGATCAGCAGGGTCAGCATCGAGTCGCGGCCGCCGGAGAGGGCGACGCCCAGGAGCTTGAAGGCGCCAGACTTGCGGAAGTAGTCGCGCACCCCCAGCGCCAGCGCCTCGATCATCTCGTCCAGCATCTCCTCGCGCGCCGTGCGCGAGGGGGACCCCGCCGCCGGCAGGAAGAGGTTCTCCCACGCCGGCGCCGGATACGCCAGCGACTCGGTGGGCATCGTCGGATGCTCGCCGCGCAGCACCGGCACCGCGATCTCCTCGCGCTGGAAGGCCTCGCAGTCGCTCCGCCAGGTCGAGGCCTCGCGCCGCGCCCTCACCGTGCGGTCGAGATCGACCACGCAGGCCGTCCACCCCTCGCGGAAGCGGGGGGGCTCCAGCATCGGCCGGCCGTTCTGGAACACGAAGCCGCCGCCGTCGAACACCAGGCCGTCCTGGCCGCCGACCATGTTCGCGTAGGCAAATGTCACTTCATTGTCCGCCGAGCGGGTGGCGAGCATCTCCCGGCGGGTCGAATTCACGCCGACGCGGAACGGGGAGGAGGAGACGTTGACCACCAGCTCCGCCCCCGAGTAGCAGCGCCGCCGCATCGGACCGTCCGGCGACCAGACGTCCTCGCAGACCTCTACCGCCAGCAGGCCGAAGTCGAAGGCGAAGAGGTAGTCGCCCAGGGGGACGCCGCCAGATTCCAGGGCGAGCCCCGGGGCGCCGCGCGAGAAGGTCCGCGCCTCGTAGAAGACGTTGTAGGTGGGGAGCTTCTCCTTGGGGATGAAGCCGAGGATCTCGCCGCCGTGGACCACCGCGGCGCAGTTGAAGATCTGGCCGCCGGCGCCCACCGCCACGCCGGCCACGAACACCGTCGGCAGGTCCACCGTCTCCTGGGCGAACCGCTCCAGCTCGCTACGCTGGGAGGCGAGGAACGCCCGCCACTGGACCAGATCCTCCGCGGGGTAGCCGCCCACCACCTGCTCCGAGAAGCACCCGACCGTCACCCCGTCGGCCGCCATCTCCCGCGCCTGGGCCAGGACCTGGTCGACATTCGAGCGCACCGCCCCCACCGTCGGGTTGACGTTGCCGAGCGCGATCTTGATCAGCCGCATGCGTTAGCTCCCTCCGGCGGAATCCTGACCGATCGCGGCGGGGGTGGCAACCAGGGGGGGCCTGGAACGGTTTTTCTCCAGCGGCGACGGAAATTGGCCACATAGGGCCTTTTTGGAGGTTCCGGGAATGTTTCACGGGGTTCCGGGAACGTTTCACGGACATGCGGAAACGTTTCAGGGAGGTCCGGAAACGTTTCAGGGAGGTCCGGAAACGTTTCGGGGACGTCCGGAAACGTTTCGGGGACGTCCGGAAACGTTTCAGGGACATCCGGAAACGTTTCAGGGAGGTCCGGAAACGTTTCGGGGACATCCGGAAACGTTTCAGGGACATCCGGAAACGTTTCAGGGACGTCCGGAAACGTTTCAGGGACGTCCGGAAACGTTTCGGGGACATCTGGAAACGTTTCGGGGAGGTCCGGAAACGTTTCGGGAACCCCGTGAAACGTTGGCGAGAGCCCGGGAAACCCCGGCGAGACCTGAAAAAACGTTTCAGGGAGCCGCGGAAACCCCGGCGAGAGGCTCGCCAAGGCCTGGCCGGAGCCGCGGATTTCCGTCGGCCCGGGACGACGGGCCGTCGCCTATTTGTGGGGACGATCCTCCCGGCCACCGCTCCGCGCCCGGTTCTTGATCCCATAGAGCGAGGCCGTCTCGAGATCCCGGATCGCGGGACCCAGGCTGTCGGCGAGCACGCACTCGATGACCGAGCGGATCTCCGTCAGAACGTCGTTGTCCTCCTCATCCCCTAGTTCCTTCTCCACCTTCGCGGCGGCGTCCACCAGGTTCTGGTGAACCGCTCTCAGCCTCTTGTCGCTCTGCTTCAGCTTGCCGACGACCTCCCCCACCTCGCCCCGCGCCACGGCCACCGGATCCGGATCGACTTCGCTCATCGCGCTCCCTCCAGAAAAACCTCGTCCGGAGAGAAGGTTAGAAAACGGTGGAACCCGCGGCAGCCGGAGTGGGACTCGAGGCAGGCCGAATCAGGCCGCGACGCACGCGAGGGGGACTTTTCCGCCGGAGGTAACTTCCCGATCCCCCGGTTCCGTCCTCCCGGATCTAAATCACTTCCCGAAGACCCGTTGATGTCACGCCATGGTTCTGACTTACACTCTATATCGTTGAAGGACGACATGGAGGGATCATGGCGCGGAAAGAGCTCTCAACCCTGAACCTTGCCCTGACCGTCATCCGGTCGGTGCTGGGATGGGATCAGGCGGACCTGGCCCAGGCGGCCGGCGTGCAACCCAAAGTGATCTCGGACTACGAGCGCGGGCATCGCCCCCTCACCCGCGAGAAGCTGGAGATGCTGGCCGGCGCGATGGGGGTTCCGGCGGACACGGTCGATCGGGCTCTCAGCTTCGTGCGGTCGGTGCGCCAGATGGCCCAGGCCCCCGGCTACCCGGACGCGGGCACAGACGCCGACCGCCGCCAGATCGAGGCGCTCGCTATGGGAGTGGGCAGCGTCGTCACGGATTCGACCCGCTCGGTCTTGAGCGCGGTCACGTCCCAGGGCCGGACACTGGTGGTGCGCGAGCAGGCGCAGGGGCTCTGGAGGCGTCTGAGGGTCCGCAAGCCCTCCGAGCGCCGGCTCCTGGTCAAGGGCCTGGACGAGTTCCGGAACTGGGGGCTCTGCGAGCTGCTCTGCGCCGAGAGCATCAAGGCCGCGGCGGACAACGCCGACCGCGCCGTCGAGCTGGCGGAGCTGGCCCTCTGGATCGCGGACCTCTCGCC
>JBDSHF010000019.1:0-36893 GCA_039918595.1 Thermoanaerobaculia bacterium | reverse complement strand
GGGCCGAGGTCCTGGCGCTGGAGAGCCTGCGGCGGGAGGAGGACCTGCGGCGGGTCCAGCGCGAGGCGCTGGAGAGCGAGGCGAGGTTCCGGATCACCGCCAACAGCGCTCCGGTGATGATCTGGATGGCGGGCACGGACCAGCTCAGCGACTGGTTCAATCAGTCCTGGCTCGCTTTCACCGGCCACGTCCTGGAACAGGAAATCGGGAAGGGCTGGATGGCGGGGATCCACCCGGACGACGTTGAGAGCTGTAACGCGACCTTCTCCGGCGCTTTCGACGCGCGGCGGCCGTTCTCGACGGAGTACCGGTTGCGGCGCCATGACGGCGAGTACCGGTGGCTGCTCGACCACGGCGTCCCCCGCTACGCCCCGGACGGCGAGTTCGAGGGGTACATCGGCACCTGCATCGACATCCACGACCGCAAGCAGACCGAGCAGGAGCGGACCGCTCTCCTCGCCAAGGCCGAGGCCGCCTACCGCGATGCCGATGCCGCCAACCGGAGCAAGGACGAGTTCCTGGCCACCGTCTCCCACGAGCTGCGCACGCCGCTCAACGCCATCATGGGCTGGACCCAGCTCCTGCTCGCCAGCGGTGCCAATCCGGCCCAGGGCGACGACGACGACCGCCGCCGGCGGGGGCTGGAGACGGTGGTGCGCAACGCCAGGCTGCAGGCGCAGCTCATCGACGACCTGCTCGACGTCTCGCGGATCATCTCCGGCAAGATGCGGCTCGACGTGCAGCCGACCGACCTCGCGGCGGTGATCGACGCCGCCGTCGAGGCGATCCGGCCGGCGGCCGAGGGCAAGCAGATCCAGTTGCGGCGGGTCCTCGATCCCTTCGCCGGACCGGTGATGGGCGATCCGGCGCGCCTGCAGCAGGTGGTCTGGAACCTGCTCTCGAACGCCGTCAAGTTCACTCCCAAGGGGGGCAAGATCGAGGTGCGGCTGGAGCGGGTCAACTCCCACGTCGAGGTCCTGGTGGCCGACACCGGCGCCGGCATTATCCCGGAGTTCCTCCCCCACGTCTTCGAGCGCTTCCGCCAGCTCGACGCCTCGACCACCCGCCGCCACGGCGGCCTCGGCCTCGGGCTCGCCATCGTCCGCCACCTGGTGGAGCTGCACGGCGGCACGGTGAGGGTGAAGAGCCCGGGCGAGGGGGAGGGGAGCACTTTCATCGTGGCGCTCCCGCTGTCGGTCGCCCATCTCACGCCGGAGGAGACGATGCGGGTTCATCCGCGAACGGAAGAGCTCGGGCCGGCGGACCCCTGCCGCGACGACCCGGCCCTCGATCTGCGGGGGATCCGCGTCCTGGTGGTGGACGACGAGCCGGATGCCCGCGAGACGCTGCAGCAGATTCTGGAGCATTGCAACGCCGAGGTACGGACGGTCGGCTCGGCCGCCGAGGCGATGAAGCTCCTGGAGTCCTGGCGGCCGGACGTCCTGCTCTCGGACATCGGCATGCCGGGCGAGGATGGCTACGACCTGATCCGGCGGGTCCGCGAGCTGCCGGCCGAGCGCGGGGGCCGGACGCCGGCCGCCGCCCTCACCGCCTTCGCCCGCGGCGAGGACCGCCGCCGCGCCCTGCGCGCCGGCTTCCAGATGCATGTGGCGAAGCCGGTCGATCTCCAGGAACTGGCGACGGTGGTGGCCAGCCTGGCGCGGGGGGTGGGGACGGCCCGGGATTGAAAGCAGGCCTCACCCCACCTGATCCGCCTTCGCGGCCAGGATGAAGTCGTTCTCGGTGAGCCCGCCCACGGAGTGGGTCCAGAGGGTCACCTTCACCTTCCCCCAGGTGAGATAGATGTCGGGGTGATGCCCCTCCCGTTCGGCGATCTCGCCCAGGCGGTCGACGAAGTCGAGGGCCTCCCGGAAATCCTTGAAGCGGTACTCCTTCTCCAGGTGGTGCTCGTTGGGCATCGTCCAGCCATACTGAAGCTGGCCGAAGAGTTTGCGCAGCTCGTCCCCCTTCGCGGCGCCCCCTTCCGAGGGCTTGCAGGTTTTCTCCAGCAGTTCGTTCATTCGTTTCTCCTCATCCCCTGAACCCTCCCGCTCAGGACGAGAGCTGCAACCCCTGTGCCCAGAAGAGCTGGCACGTAGCTTGCCCTGATCCGGGACAGCGGTGACATCCTGGGTACGACCGGCTTTTGGGGAAACCCCGACTAACGCGCCGCGGGAGCAGATCATGCAGGCAGGTTACGCTTTTCGACGACCCCGCCGGGAATTCCCCGAGATGAGTCCCGGCCGCCGGAAGCTCGTCATTGCCGGGCTGTCCGTCTCGGCCGTTCTGTTCCTCTGTGGCTTCCTTCTCGCGGGATATCTCTGGAATCTCTCGCGGAAGTTTCCGGAGGCGCCCTTCCAGCAGCCCTCCCGGCTCTATGCCGCCGCCACCGTGCTGACGCCGGGCCTGCCGCTCTCCCCCGCGGAGATGGTGGCGGAGCTCGCGGACACCGGCTATCACGAGGCGCCGCCGGGAACGGCGGTCACGCGGGGCACCTTCCGCCGCATCGGCGACCGCCTGGGAGTGGGGGTGCGCCGTTATCCCACTCCGGACGGCACGGCCGGCGGCGGGCTGGTGATCGCTACCTTCCGCGGCGACCGCGTGGCGGCGCTCTCGGTCGCGGGCAAGCCGGCCCGCGACGCCGCCCTGGAGCCGGCGCTGCTCGCCTCGTACTACGACGACGAGGTGGAGGAGCGCCGTCCGGTCCTTCTCGACGAGTTGCCGGACGAGGTGGTGAAGACCGTGCTGGCGGCCGAGGACGCGAGGTTTTTCATCCATCCCGGGGTGTCGCCGAGCGGCATCGTCCGCGCCCTCTGGGTCAATCTGCGGGGGGGCGAGGTGCAGCAGGGGGGGAGCACGATCACCCAGCAACTGGTCAAGAACGTCTATCTGAACAGCCACCGCACGCTCAGCCGCAAGGCCGAGGAGGCGGTGATCGCCATGATGCTGGAGCTGCGCCATGGCAAGCGGGCGATCCTCGAGGCTTACCTGAACGAGATCTACCTGGGCCGCAGCGGCCCGGCCAACGTGATCGGCTTCGGGGCCGCCGCCCGCGCCTTCTTCGGCCGCGACGCCGCCGAGCTGTCGCTGGAGCAGGCCGCGACGCTGGCGGGGATGATCCAGTCGCCGGCCGGCAACTCGCCGTTCGAGCACCCCGACCGCGCGCTCGAGCGGCGCAACCGGGTGCTCCAGCGCATGGGCGAGCTCAAATGGATCACCCCCGAGCGGCTGGCGCAGGCTCAAGGCCAGCCCCTGGGGACCGCGCCGCGGACCGTCGAGCCGCGGCCGATCGCCCCCTACTTCGCCAGCGCCGCCGAGGCCGAGGCCAAGGAGCGCTTCAGCGTCGAGGAGCTGGGGGGTAAGGGGTACCTGCTCTTCTCGACTCTGCGCTGGAGCGATCAGCGGCGGGCCGAGGCGGCGGTGGAGCAGGGGCTGGCCAGTCTCGGCGACAGCGGCAAGAAGGGAAAGGGGAAGCGCAAGCTGCAGTCGGCACTGGTCTCGGTCGATCCGCGCGACGGCTCGGTGCTCGCCTGGGTGGGTGGCCGCGACTACGTGAAGAGCCAGTTCAACCGCGTGGTGCAGGCCAAGCGCCAAGTCGGTAGCGCCTTCAAGCCGGTGGTCTACGCGGCGGCGCTCACCGAGGGAGTGGTCACCCCGGCGTCGCTGCTCAAGGATTCGCCGATCGACGTCCGCATCGGCACCGCGAGCTGGCGGCCGCAGAATTACGACCGCGGCTTCCGCGGCTGGGTGACGGCGCGCACGGCGCTGGAGCAGAGCCTCAACATCCCGACCGTGCGGGTGGCCCTGCAGGTGGGGATGCCGCGGGTGATCGAGCTGGCCAAGGCGATGGGGCTCGAGGGCGAAACGCTCGAGCCGCGGCCGTCGCTGGCGCTGGGCGCCTTCGAGGCGAGCCCGTTCGAGCTGGCCAAGGTCTATTCGACGCTCGCCGCGGGGGGCCTGAAGCCGTCGATCCACGGCCTCGCCGCCGTGCTCGACGGCAAGCGGGAGCCGGTGCTCGGGGACGACCTGCCGGCCCGGCGCCGGGCGCTGCCGGCGGCGTCGGCCTATCTGGTGACCTCGATGCTCCAGGGGGTGGTCGTCCGCGGCACCGCCGCCGCCGCCCGCGGCCAGGGGGTGGAGGGGCCGCTCGCCGGCAAGACCGGCACCACCAACGACCGCCGCGACAACTGGTTCGCCGGCTACTCGCCGGACCGCGTCACCGTCGTCTGGGTGGGCTACGACGACAACTCGCCGACGAATCTCTCGGGCGCCCGGGCGGCGCTGCCGATCTGGAGCCGCTTCACCGCCGCCGTCCGTCCGTCCGGCGGCTACCGCGATTTCCCGCGCCCGGCCGGGGTCACCCAGGTGACGGTCGATCCGACCACCGGCCAGTTGGCGACCGAGTACTGCCCGTTCCGGGTCACCGAGATCTTCCCCGACTGGGCGGTGCCGAACGAGGTCTGCCGGCGCCACTCGCCGGGCGGCTACGACCAGGCCGCCGGCCTGACGCTCGGCCAGCCGCTGATCGATCCCGAGACCGGCCAGCCGATCGATCCCGCCGACTCCGAGGAGCCGCGCTACGCGATCACCGACGACGGGTTGCAGATCACCGACCCGGGCGGCGACGGGCCGATCGTGATCTCCCCCGCGCGCACCTTCCCGCCGCATCCGGTGGCCGTGCCGGCGTCCGGGGCACCGGCGGGGGGAGCGGACGACGGCAACGGCATGATCCTGATCCGCCCCACCGCCCGGCCCTCCCGGCAGGAAACCGCGAAGGCGTCCCCCCCGCTGGTGCGGGAAGGACCGGTGGGGATGGTGCAGGGGTCCGGCGTGATCCCCGCCGGCGGCCAGGCGATCGGCAGGAACCCGGAGCCGGCCGAGCCGGCGGCCCCGGCACCGGAGGCCCCAGTAGAAGAGGGAGGCGAGGCTCCACAGGAGCCGCCGCCGCCGGGGGTGTAGGCGGGAGGGGACAGAGGCAGGGTACAGAGCTCCCTTGGACGTTGAAGGGGCCTGCCCTCCGAGGCCTCACCCTCGGTCCCTCTCCCGGGGGGAGAGGGAGGGCCCGCGTAGGCAAGGGAGAGGATGCTGGGAGGGGGGTGGGTTCCTCCCCTTCAGCTTCGGCAGCTCGGCGGTCGAGCCGATGGTGGCGAGGAATCGGCCTTTTCCCTCCCCCTTCAGGGGGAGGCCAGGAGGGGGCGCCCCAAACAAGGAGCGGTCCCGCAGACTCCGCAAAGCCCCCCTCCTGACCTCCCCCCGTTCCGGGTGGAGGAAAAATCTGCTACTCCGGACCTCGAGAACCATCCACTTCCTCTCCTGCGGGGCTGACTTTCGAAACATCCTCCAAGATTGCGGCGCCGGTCGATGTCGTGTCCTCCGGACGGCCTTCTGCGGCAACTGTGTTGTATCGAGGATGTCTCTCGGTAATCGCCAAGGTTTCAATCCAACGCGCATAACAGGAGAGAACCATGCTCGGGACTTTGCAAGCCATGTCGTCAGACGCCACTCCTCAAAAAGCCGTTCCTTCCTGTGACTGCGAGAAGGACCCGGTCGAAGGTGTGAAGATCCTGTTCGTCGACCAGTTCCAGGGCTCACAGATCGCCACCGGCGAGGTACCCGCGACGCGGCCGGTGTTCCGCCGCACGCACGGCGTGGCGCACGGCACGTTCGTCGTCAACCCGAACCTGCCGGACGAGCTGCGCGTGGGCGTGTTCGCGCAGAAGAGCGAGTATCCAGCCTGGGTGCGCTTTTCCAGTGACGTGCAGCCCGGGAAATCCGACTACAAGGGGACGGTGGGGATCGGGATCAAGCTCTTCGGAGTCAAAGGCCCGAAGGTGATGGAGCCGGACCAGGACGCCACCACGCAGGACTTCATCCTCCAGAATTTCGACATCTTCTTCGTCGACAATGCCACGGACATGTGCCTGGTGTCGCAAGACTTCGACGCCTTCGTGAAGACACACCCGAAGACGCAGGAGATCCTGGATGACATGGCCGTGGTGGTCAACTCGGTGCTGGAGACGCCATTCTGGGGCGTGCTCCCCACGCACTTCGGCCCCGACCACTACTGCAAGTACAAAATCGAACCTGAGATCGTCCCCTCGGGAGACGGAAAGCAGCCGGACTACAACGATCCCTTCTATCTCCGCGGCGACCTGCACACGCGGCTGAAGAATGGCGAGGCGCGGCTGAAGTTCATGGTCCAGATGCGCACCGACCCGGCGAAGATGCCGCTCGACGAGGCTACCGTGCGCTGGAGCGAGGAGCTCTCGCCGCCCATCCACGTGGCCACGCTGGTTGTCCCCCAGCAGGACCTGGACACCCGCGGCCAGGCCGACTACGGCGAGAACCTGGCCATCAATACCTGGCATACGCTCGCCGAGCACCAGCCCGCCGGCAGCTTGGCCGAGGCGCGCAAGGTCACCTACCGCGCCTCGGCCCGCGTCCGCCGCGACGTGAACGGCGTGCCTCTCGGCGAGCCGGTCGAGCCACGCCCGGCGGAGATGGATCCCGGGCAGCCGTACCCGCCGGAGAAGGACCTGACCATCGTGAGCGCGAAGATCCATCCGGCCATCGGGATCGCGCGGATGGGGAACAGCGAGGAGTTCTTCGTGGGGCCGGAGGTCGTGCATCCCGAGCCGAAGGAGACCGGCTTCTACCGCGACGGCGCGGGCGCGCTGAAGCGACAGGCGGCGCGCTTCCGCATTTACGGCTACAACGCCGCGGGCCAAGTGGTGCGCGAGCTGAGATCCGGCTACGCCGACGTCCATTGGACGGTACACGTCGCCAACCGAAAGGCCGGGTGGTACCAGTGGGTGAAGGCGATGGACATCCCCGAGAGCGCCGACATCAAGCTGTCCCGGCGCAACAAAACCGTCACCGGCGCTGCTCGCCAGCAGCTCGATGTCGACGGCGGCGAGCGCGGCATCGAGGGGACGAACACCTCCGGCGAGCCCTACCACTTGCAGGGCGAGTTTCAGGGCACGCCGGTGTACCTGGGGGAGCTGCGCACCGACGAACGGGGGCGTCTGCTCTTCCTTGGCGGCCGGGGTGTGTCGGCATCGCCGACCCATCAGCCGATCTACGACACCTCCGACCCGAACGCTTTCATCAACGCCAACGGCTGGTACGACGACGCGTCGGACGGGCCGGTGACCGCCACCGTGACCATCGAGGGGCGCGAGATCCCGGTAGAGCCGGCGTGGGTGGTGACCGCACCGCCCAACTACGCACCCGACGTGGTGTCCATCCGCACCCTGTACGACCTGCTGGTGGACTTGTACGTCCAGAATAGCTGGGTCCAGGCGCCGGCGCGCCCGTCGTTCACCCAGGACGTCTACCCCATCCTGCAGCGGATGTCGAACCTGCAGTGGGTGAACAAGGGCTTCGCTACCCAGTTCGGCCATGCGGCGCCCACCGACTTCGAGAATCCCGCGTTGGTAGCCCGCCTGGCCCGCGACCCCGCCGCGGGCGGCTACGACACCTGGAGCGAGTTGCGCCGGCAGGTGTTCAACTCTTTCCGTCTTCCCGAGCCGGTCGACGCCAACCCGACCCCCTGGCCCTGGGAGTACGGCGATTCCGACGGCTCGCCCAGCCAGCCCAACCCGCCGGGAAAATACCTGTCGCTCAGCCCCATCCAGTATCACTGGCTGCGGCAGTGGGCCGCCGGCGAGTTCGTAGCCGACTGGCCGGCCTCCGGCCATCCGGCGCGCGGTGTTGAGGAGCTGCCGGCGCAGGAGCAGCCAGCCATGCTCGACCGGGCGGCGCTGCACTTCTGTCTGGCCGACGCCTTCCACCCCGGGTGCGAGGTGACTTGGCCGATCCGCCATATCTCGATGTTCACCGCGCCTTTCCGTATCCGCCATCGTCCCGCGGGCGAGCCGGAGCCCGATTACGGCGACACGCTGACCCAGGCGGAGGCGCTGGCCGTGGGCGGACCGCTGTGGGCGCAGGGGCCGGGCGACCTGACGAAGTGGATGGGGCTCCCCTGGCAGGCCGACACCGCCTGGTGCCGCTCGGGGTACGATACGGCGTACGATCCGTACCTTCCGACCTTCTGGCCGGCGCGCGTGCCCAACCAGGTGCTGAGCGAGGCCGACTACCGCGTAGTGGTCGACCCCGGCCAGCCGCGCGAGGTCCGCGAGGCGGCGTACAACCGGCGCGCGGACTGGAACCGCCTGATCGGTAACGGCGGGGCTTCGGCCATGCTGAACATGGTGCACCACTTCGCCGATATGGGGGTGATGGAGGTACGCCCGGGCGTTCAGAACGATCCGCTCTTTCCGCCGGTGATGATGGTGGAGAACGCAATCATCCCACTCAGGCTGTTCGCGGCACGGCTGATCGCGGCGGCGCCCGCGCCCCCCTCGGGGACAGACCGCTTTCATGGCCGGGCCGAGTTCCTGCGCGCGGTGGTGCAGCAGGAGGAGGTGCTGCTGCGCTCCGCCGCCGAGGGTGAAGGCGGGGACGGACCGCCCGAGGACGCTTCCCGTTGAGGGACGGCCCGTTCCACGCCGTAGTGGCGGGCGGCGGCCCGGCCGGGGCGGCGGCGGCCCTGGTGCTGGCGCGCGCCGGCCGCCGCGTGCTGCTCGCGGACTCCTCAGCCGCGGATGCTTTCCGCGTCGGAGAGTCGTTGCCTCCCGCGGCGTGCCCGCTTCTGCGCGATCTGGGCGTGCTGGACCGCGTCCGAACGGATGGGCACCTGCCGTCGTTTGGAAATCTCTCCGCCTGGGGGTCCGACCTGCTCCAGGAGCACGACCATATCTTCGATCCCCACGGCCACGGCTGGCACCTGGACCGAGCCCGCTTCGATGCCGCGCTCCGTGATACCGCGCGCGATGCCGGAGCGGAGGTCCTGGAAAATGTGGAGATCAGGGGCGCTGAGCGGGTCGACAGCAACTGGCGCGTCGGACTGCGCGCGGGAGCGGCTACGCACGAGGTGGAAACGGCATGGCTCCTCGATGCAACGGGCCGCCGTGCCACTCTCGCGCGGCGGCACGGCGCGATGCGGCACCAAGACGACCGGCTGGTGGCCTTCTATGCCCGCTTCCGCTCCGCTATCGGTGGTGACGACGACGCGCGAACAATGATCGAATCGGCACCCAATGGATGGTGGTACACCGCTCTTCTCCCATCCGGTGAACGCGTGGTTGCCCGGCTTACCGACGCTGACTTGGCGGACCGGGCCGCACTGCTGTCGTCGGAAGGATTCGCCGCGCGCCTGAGGGAGAGCTCGCACATCGGCGCCCTCCTCTCGGGTCGCGGCTACGTTCTCCAGGGCCGGCCGAGCGGCACCGGCGCCGAAACCGCGCGCCTGGACCGGTTCGCCGGGGACGGATGGGTGGCCGTGGGAGACGCGGCGCTCTCCTTCGATCCGCTTTCATCCCAAGGGATGCTGACCGCGCTCTACACCGGTCTGCGCGCTGGCCAGGCGCTCGACCGCGCGCTCGTGGGCGATAGCGCCGGAATTGCCGACTATGTGAGCCGGCTCGAGCAGGTCTACGCCACCTATCTTCGGAATCGCCAGATCTTCTATGCCGCGGAACCACGCTGGTCCGGTCACCCGTTCTGGCAACGGCGTCACCACCCCGTTCTGAATCCGCTGGCGCATCACGCCCGTTGATTTCGGGCTCGCCGGCCTTTTTGGGGGACTCGTCAGAGTTTCCGCGACTCCTTGAAACGTTTCCCCGACTCCTCGAAACGTTTCCGGGCCTCCCTGAAATGTTTCCGAGACTCCGTGAAAGGTCGGCGAGACTCCGTGAAACGTTTCCGGGACTCCGCGAAAGGTCGGCGAGAGGATAAAAAAGGCGGGCGAGACCCGCGAAAACGTTGGCGGCGACCCGGCGGCGGGCTCAGCGCTGTTCGAGAACGCTGCCGAGCCGCCCGGAGGTCAGACGCTCGAGGCTGGGATGGTCGCGGACGATCGTCTCCTCGCGGCGGGGACCGGTGGAGACCAGGGTGACGGGGGCCTCGATCTCGCCTTCGATGAAATCGATGTACTCCCGGGCCTCGATCGGCAGGTCGTTCCAGTCGAGGATGCCGACGGTGGAGCTCTTCCAGCCTTTGAAGGTGCGCAGGATGGGCTCGGCCGCCTCCAGGGAGCGGCGGTCCGGCGGGAAGGTGTGCACGGTCTCGCCGTGCAGGCGGTAGGCGACGCAGACCGGGATCTCGTCGAAGTCGTCGAGCACGTCGAGCTTGGTCAGGGCGACCGTGTCGACGCCGTTGAGGAGCTGGCCGTAGCGGGCGGCGACGGTGTCGAACCAGCCGCAGCGGCGCGGCCGGCCGGTGACGGTGCCGAACTCGTTCCCGCGCCGGCGCAGGAACTCGCCGGTCTCGTCGGTCAGCTCGCTCGGGAAGGGGCCTCCCCCCACCCGCGTGGTGTAGGCCTTGAGCACGCCGATGGCGCCGTCGATCCGCGTCGGCGGCACGCCGGTGCCGGTGCAGGCGCCGCCGGTGGACGAGTTGGAGCTGGTCACGTAGGGGTAGGTGCCGTGGTCGATGTCCAGCAGGCACCCCTGCGCGCCCTCGAACAGGAGGCTCTTCCCCTCCTTGATCCAGCCGTTCAAGAGCTGCTCGGTGTCGCGCAGGCTGGGCCGCAGGCGCTCGGCCCAGGTCTGGCACATGTCCATGTAGACCGATGGCGAGGGGAGATTCTCGCCGCCCAGGCTGGTCAGCTCGGCCTGGATGCGCGACAGCAGCACGCGCAGGCGCTCCTCGAGGTCGGGCGCGAAGAGGTCCACCATCCGCAGGCCGGCCCGCGAGGCCTTGCTCTCATAGGCCGGGCCGATCCCCCGCGAGGTGGTGCCGATGCGGCCGGCGCCGCGCGACTCCTCGCGCGCCCGGTCGAGGACGGCATGGCAGGGGAGCAGCACGTGGGCGCGGTTGGAGACGAAGAGGCGGCCGTCGAAGCGCACCCCGGCCTCGTAGAGGCGGGCGAGCTCGGAGAGCATCGCGTCCGGCGCCACCACCATGCCGTTGCCGAGGACGCACATCATGTCCGGGTGCAGGATGCCCGAGGGGATGAGCTGCAAGGAGAAGTGGCGGTCCCGGAACTTCACCGTATGGCCCGCGTTGTGCCCCCCCTGGTAGCGCACCACGCCGTCGAAGGCCGGGCAGAGGAGATCGACGATCTTCCCCTTGCCTTCGTCTCCCCACTGCATTCCCACGATGACGGCGTTGGCCATGTCCGGTCTACTTTCTCGGTGTCTCTGTTTGGGTCCTGCTACCGGGACCTTACTACGTTGTGGCACTAGACGGCCGGCGACAGTAGCAGAGGATGGGAGGGGGGGCAAGAAGATGCTAGCATCCTGCTCTTCCAGGGACTCCAGCAGGGACTCCAGGAGTTCTCAGGGACGATAAAAAAGCACGTGCAAACTTTCCTCGACATCGCGACACTCCTGCTGCCGCTCGCCTATCTTCTGGTGGCGATCGACTACGGCTTCCTCTTCTTCACCTCGCATCCGTTCGCCGAGCGGACGGCCACCCCGGCCCTGCGCGGCACAGTGCTCCTCCACCTCGCCTACCTGATGGCGGCGACCGCCCAGTGGCGGCAGTTCCCGGCGGCCACGGTGTCGCAGGCCCTGTCCATCGTGGCCTTCGCGGTGGCGGTGGTCTACGTCTTCGTCGAATGGCATGGCCGGGCACGCTCGACCGGCTTCTGGCTGGTGTCGCTGGTCTTCTTCTTCCAGCTCCTGGCCTCTCTGTTCACCCGTCCCAATCCGCCGGACCGGGCGATCTTCCACGACCCGTTCTTCGCCCTGCACGTGTCGCTCGCCCTCTTGGGCTACGCCGCCTTCGTGGTCAGCGCGGCCTACGCCTTCCTCTTCCTCCAGCTCTACCGCGACCTCAAGGCGGGGCGCTTCTCCACCTTCTACGGCAAGCTGCCGCCGCTGGAGGTGCTGGAGCGGATGATGATCGGGGCGATCTGGGTGGGGTTCGTGACCCTGACCGGGGCGGTGATCACCGGCGCCTTCTGGGCCGAGCGGCTCTACCACAGCGGCTGGCTGCACGACCCGAAGATCCTGTTCACGCTGGGCACCTGGGTGATCTACGCGGCGGCGCTGCTGATGCGGCGGCTGCGCCGCTGGCAGGGGAGGCAGACGGCGCTGGCGAGCCTCGCCGGCTTCGGGGCGATCCTGTTCTCCCTGATGGCGGTGAACTTCTTCTTCACCGACTTCCACGGCTTCATGTAAGGGTAAGGGCGGAGGCGGTACAATCCCCTTCAAATGACCTCGCCGCTGCTGGGCGCCAGCGCTCCATCCCGTCCCGATCCGCCGCTGCTTCTGGTGGGCACGGACTTCCGTTGCTCGCCGATCGAGCTGCGCGAGCGGGTGGCCCTGGGCAAGGAGGAGGCGGAGAAGACGCTCGTCCACCTGCTCGCCCGCCCGGAGATCGCCGAGGCGTTCCTGCTCTCGACCTGCAACCGCACGGAGATCTACCTGCAGCCGCGCGACGAGGACCGGGCCTACCAGGACGCCCTGGAGATGGTCTTCCTGGCCCGGGAGCCGGAGCTGGAGCGGCCGGGGCGGCTCTACGTGAAGCGCAACGGCGAGGCGGCCCGCCATCTGCTGGCGGTGGCGGGCGGTCTGGAGTCGATGGTGCTCGGCGAGCCCGAGATCCTGGGCCAGGTCAAGGCCGCGGCGGCCCTGGCGGAGGCCATCGGGGCCGAGGGGCCGGTGCTCAAGCGCCTGCTGCGCAGCGCGATCACGGCCGGCAAGCGGACGCGCCAGGAGACGGCGATCGCGGCCGGAGCGGTCTCGATCGGCTACGCGATCGTGGAGCTGGCGCGGCAGATCTTCAGCGGGCTGGACGACTGCCGGGTGCTGCTGATCGGCGCCGGCGAGATCGCCCGCTCGGTCGCCCGGCCGCTGATCGAGCGCGGCGCCCGCGAGCTGCGGGTGGCCAACCGCGGCGGCGAGCGGGCGCGGCAGTTCCAGGAGGAGTTCACCAACGCCGAGCTGATCGCCTTCGAGGATCGTCTGGAGGCGGTGCGCACGGCCGACCTGGTGATCGCCTCGACCGGCGCCGAGGAGCCGGTGCTCACCCGCCGCCAGCTTGCCGAGGCGATGCGCTCCCGCCCCTCGCGGCCGCTGCTGGTGGTCGACCTCGGGGTGCCGCGAAACATCGAGCCGGCCGCCGGCCGCGCCGAGAACGTCTTCCTCCACACCATCGATTCGCTCGACCATCTGATCCAGCGCAACCTGAAGCGGCGCCGCGAGGAGCTCCCGCGGGCCGAGGAGATCGTCCAGCAGGAGCTGGCCCACTTCCGCGCCTGGTTCCGCGGGCTGGAAGCCGAGCCGCTGGTCGCCCGCATGCAGAAGCAGGCGGAGCGCATCAGGCTCCAGGAGCTGGCCGAGGTCCTCCCCCGCTTCCCGGCAGAGACCCACGCCGAGCTCGAACGCCTGACCCGCTCGCTGGTCCGCAAGATCCTCCATCACCCCAGCAGCCGTCTGCGCGCCCGCGACGGCGCGGACGACCTCTCCCGGCTCGACCTCGTGCGCGAGCTCTTCCATCTCGATGCCGACGACGAAGACTGACGCCATCTTCCGCCTCCGCCTGGGCACCCGCCGCAGTCCTCTCGCCCTCGCCCAGTCGGGAATGGTGGCGCGCAGCCTCGAGGCCGCGCACCCCGGGCTCGAGGTCGAGCTGGTGCCGATCGTGACCACCGGCGACGTGGTGACCGGCGATCTCGCCCGTTTCGGCGGCAAGGGGCTGTTCACCAAGGAGCTGGAGGGGGGCCTGCTCGACGGCTCGCTGGATCTGGCGGTGCACAGCCTGAAGGACCTGCCGGTCCATTTCCCGGACGAGCTGATCATCGCCGCCCATCCGCGACGCGCCGACGCCCGCGACGTGCTGGTGAGCGAGGACGCCGAGGACCTCGACGGCCTCCCTGAAGGGGCGATCGTGCTCACCGGCGCGCTGCGCCGCCGGGCGCAGATCCTGATGCGCCGTCCGGACCTGCGCGTCGAGCCGATCCGCGGCAACGTCGACACGCGGCTGCGCAAGTGGCGCGATACCAAGGCCGGCGGCGTCATCCTCGCCGGCGCCGGCCTCCACCGGCTGGCCCTGCTCCACCTCCCCGTCTACCCGGTGCCGCCCGAGGTGATGCTCCCCGCCCCGGGCCAGGGGACGCTCGCCCTCCAGGTGCGCGCCGGTGGCATCGCCGCCACCCTCTGCCAGGTCCTCGACGACCCGGACACCGCCCGCTCCGCCGAAGCCGAGCGCCGCGTGGTGGCCGCCTTCGGCGGCGACTGCACGCTCCCCCTCGGCGCCTGGGCGCGCCCGGACGGCGGCCCTGAAGGGAAGAACGGCCATCTCCGCCTGACCGCCCTCCTCGCCACCCCGGACGGCCTCTGCTCCGCCCGCGCCGAAGCCGTGGGCGCCACCCCCCAGGAGGCCGCCGACGCCTGCGTGGCGGCGATGCGGGAGAACGGCGCGGATGAGGTGCTGGAACGAATCCGGGGGTGAGGATTCATCTCCGGATCGTGGTCACCCGCGCCGAGCGCCAGTCCGAAGGGCTCGCCGCCGCCTTTGCCCGCGCCGGCGCCGCCGTTGAGCTCCTCCCCCTGCTCGAAGTCGTCCCCCCTGCCGATCCGCGCCCCCTGGCGCGGGCCGCGGCGGAGGTTTTTATCTACGATTGGGTTGTATTTACATCCTCCAACGCGGTCGAGGCCTTTCTGCCGGTCGTGGGCTCCTTGCCTCCCCCGCTGAAGATCGCCGCCGTGGGTCCGGCGACCGCCGAGGCCCTCCGTGCCTCTGGAATCGAGCCTCATCTGATACCCGGAAAGGCCGACGCCGAGGGATTGGCGGTCGAGCTCGCCCCCCAGGTCGCGGGGAAGCGGGTCCTCCTCCCCCAGGCCGCGGACGCCCGTCCCGCCCTGCTCGCCGGGCTGATGTCGGCGGGGGCCGAGGCTGTGGCCGTGGTCGCCTACGACAAGCGCCTCCCCCCGGAGGCGCCCGGCCGGGCCGCGGAGCTGTTCGCCAGCTCCCCCCTCGGCTGGGTGACGTTCACCAGCCCGCGGATCGTCCGCCACTTCGCGGAGCTCTTCGGCGCGGACTGGGAACGGCGGCGGGGCGAGCTGCGGGCGGCCTCGATCGGACCGGTGACCAGCGCCGAGCTGCGCCGGTTGGGGGTGGAGCCGGCCGCCGAGGCGCGGCAGCCCTCGGACGAGGAGATGGTCGCGGCGGTGGCGCGGGCGGTCACCGGCTGAAGACTGTCGCCCCTTCGGGGCTGACCCTCACTCCCCAACCCCTCTCTCCCAGCCTCCCCCCCTACCGCCGGGAGAGAGGGGCTTGAAAAGCTTGCTTCGACTAATTTCTCCCTCTTCTCCCGGCGGATGGGGGGGAGGCTGGGAGAAGAGGGCCGGGGTGATGAGGGCCAACGGAACGGGAACACGGAATCTGGCTTTTCCCCCTACCCCACTTTCCTCTCGTTCATCCCCAGGAGCCTCTCGAGCCAGCTCTTCCGCATCATCTTCAGGGGGTGCTCGGGGCTGCCGAGCTGGCCGGAGTGGCCGGAGAGGTCGGAAGCGGTGACATAGAACTCCACCACCGTCTGGTTCCGGTGCACCTCCGGCGGCACGTCCAGGGAGTAGCCCGAGCCGAAGAGATGGTGGATGCCGACTCTCACGAAGGGTCCTCCTTCGCTCCGCGCCCAGGCTTCCGTGGTCTTCACCCCGAAGTCGTCGGCGATCCGCAGGTGGACCGTGCCGGCCTTCCCCTTCTCGTACAGGGGAATGCCGTCCACTCCGAGGAGGAGGCCGGGCGGGCGTTGGTCGAGCTGGACGAACTGGTTTTCCAGGCGCTGGCGCGTCTCCTGGAAGCGCCGGGTGTAGCGCGGGTTCGGCCTCGCGCCGCTCAGCCGTTGCAGCCCTTCGAGCGGCTGGTTCAACGTCTCGTACCAGGCGACGGTTCTGAGCAGGTCCTCGAGATCCTGATCCGTCTTCCGCTCGGCGGCGACGCGATCGATCCGCGCCACCAGTCCGGCGCGGTCCGGCCAGGTCCGGCGCAATTTCTCCAGGCGATCGAGCGCCTCCTCGAACCGCCCCGCCGCGATCTCCGCGTCGGCCCGCGCTTCGAGGGATCTCGCGGCGCGTTCCCTCTGCGGGACGGCGCGGGTGGCGCGCATGGCGCGGGTAATGCGAACAGCGTGGGTCGTGCGGGCGATGCGGATGACGCTCGGCCGGCTGTTCCGCGCGACCCGAGCGGGCGGAGTGGGAGCGGGGGCCGCCGAAGGGGACGGCAAGGCCGCGGGAGGCGGCGGAACGGCAGGCCTGGCGGCAACGGCCCTCCTGGCGAGGGCCCTCGTGGATATTGGCTTGGCGAGGGCCCTCGTGGGTATGGGCTCGTGGAAGGGCGCCGGGCTCTGCAGCCTCAGGAGGACCACGCCGAAGACGATCCCCACCAGCAGGATGGCGGCCACCGGCACGCCGATCCCCAGCAGGAACCGGCGACCGTCCCGTGGCGCCGCGGCCTTATCAATCCTGGAGGGAGTCTTGGGAGGAGGTGGCGGAGGCGCGACGGAAGGTGCGGGCATCCCGGCCTCCGGACTCGCCGCGGGCAGGCTTCCAGGCTCCCCGAAGAGCACGAGGCGGAGGGCCTCGCGGAGCTCCCGATAGGAGGGTTGGAGCCCGTCGCGATGCTCGGTGACGAGAAACGCGCCCCCCGCGTGAGTGATGCCGAAATCGAGCACCCTGGGGAGGCCCGGATGATCGAGGGACCGCAGGGCGCGGGCGGTCTCCAGGAACTGCTGCCGCCACTCCGCGGCTCCGCCGTCGTCGTCCCCGTGGATCAGCTCGACCGCGACCGTCGCGCCCGACTCGAGGTCGGTGCCACGGAAGAGGCTCGCCGCCTCGCTCGAGGCGATCTGCTTCTCCAGAAGGTAGCGTTCGGTGATTCTGCGCAGCTCGCTCATAAGTGACCCCTGATGCAACCGCGGTTGATCTTAACAGCCCGGGCGACCCGAGGGCGCCCCCATCCCGCTTTGCCGCGACTTGACGTAAACTACGTCTCGTAGCGGCAAAGAAAGGACCTCATGGCAGATTTTCAGCCAGCATCCCGCGAGTCAGCCGAGTCAGGCTACGACTACGATTTCGTGATCGTCGGCTCCGGCTTCGGCGGCAGCGTGTCGGCGCTACGGCTCGCGGAGAAGGGGTACAAGGTGCTGGTCCTGGAGGCCGGCAAGCGCTGGCGGACGCAGGATTTCCCGAAAACCAACTGGCGGGTGCGGAAGTTCCTCTGGATGCCCGCCCTGTTCTGCTACGGCATCCAGCGGCTGACGCTGCTGCGCGACGTCCTGGTGCTCTCCGGGGCGGGGGTCGGGGGCGGCTCGCTGGTCTACGCCTGCACCCATATCGAGCCCGCGGACGGGGCATTCCAGCGCGGCACGTGGCCCAAGGGGATCGACTGGAAGCGGGCGCTCGCCCCTCACTACCGGACCGCCAGGCGGATGCTCGGCGTCAACGCCACCCCCCACCTCTGGGAGGGGGACCGCGCCCTCCAGGACTTCGCGCGGACGATCGGCAAGGGGGACACCTTCCGCCCCACCGAGGTCGCCATCCTCTTCGGCGACCGCGCCGGCCAGCAGGTGGGAGACCCCTACTTCGGCGGCGAGGGGCCGGACCGCGCCACCTGTACCTACTGCGGCGGCTGCATGGTGGGGTGCCGGCACGGGGCCAAGAACACCCTCGACAAGAACTATCTCTGGTTCGCCGAGCGGCTCGGCGCCGAGGTCCGCCCCGAGACCCTGGTCACCGGCCTCGAGGAGGATGGCCAGGGGGGGTGGCGCGTCTCCACCCGCGGCTCCACCCGCAAGATCTTCCGCGGCCGGCGAACGATCCGGACGCGCGGCGTGGTCCTGGCCGCCGGCGCGCTGGGCACCACCGACCTCCTCCTCAAGTGCCGGGACGCGGGCCAGCTCCCCCGCCTCTCCCCCCTCCTCGGCGGCTACGTGCGCACCAACAGCGAGGTGATCTGCGGCGCCACCTCCCGTTCTCCCGCGGCGGACTACTCGAAGGGGATCGCCATCGCCAGCAGCATCCACCCCGATCCGGACACCTGTATCGAGGTCGTCCGCTATCCCAAGGGGTCGGACGTGATGAGCTTCCTGGGGACCCTGCTGGTCGACGACGGCACCCGCCTGACGCGGCCGATGAAGTGGTTCGCCACCTGCGTCCGCCACCCCGTCGACTTCCTGCGCACCCTGAGCCCCTTCGGCTGGGCGAAGCGCTCGACGATCGTGCTGGTGATGCAGAACCTCGACAATTCGCTGCGCCTGGTGCGCGCCCGGCGCTGGTTCTGGCCGTTCGGCAAGGGGCTCACCAGCCAGCACGCGCCGGGGGAGCCGCCGATCCCGGCCTACATCGCGGTCGCCAACCAGGCGGCCCGCCACATCGCCGAGCAGACCGGGGCCTACCCCTCGAGCTCGATCAACGAGGTGGTGCTCAACGTCCCCACCACCGCCCACATCCTGGGCGGCGCGGCGATGGGCACCTCGCCGGCCGACGGCGTGATCGACGCCCGCAACCGCGTCTTCGGCTACGACAATCTCTACGTGGTGGACGGCTCGATGATCCCAGCGAACCTCGGGGTCAACCCCAGCCTGACGATCACCGCCATGGCCGAGCACGCGATGAGCCACATCCCTCCGAAGGAGCCCGGGAAAGGGCTACGGCATTTGCCCCCGCAGGCGCGGGCGGCGGGGGCGGCGCTGCTGGAAGTAGCAGAGACACGGACCTGAAGGACGAACACGGACCAACAAGGACAAAAATGCTCCACGTTCCTATTCGTCCGTGTTCGTCCTGTTCGTCCCTGTTCGTCTTCCTAGCGCAGCACCAAGCCCGGCAGAGCCAGAAAAAAAAGCGTGTAAACCAACAGCAACGCGCGCATCGCCCCGCACAGCCGCGCGAGGCCGCGGTCGTCGACCAGGCGGGAGCGCCGGCCGAGCAGGAAGCGCATCAGCGCGAGGTCCCCCCGGAAGTTGCTCCCCGCGAAGGCCGCCGGCCGCCCCAGGGTGTCGTAGAGGAGCGGATGCCGCTGGCTCAGGGTGGCGCAAAGGCGCGAGGCCATGAGGAACCAGACCAGCACCGACGACCAGTAGACGGCGAACAGCACGGGAAACAGGTTCACCGGATCGACCTCCTCACGACGGATAATTTAGCGGACAAAGAAAGTGTGGAGAGGATACTACGGGAGGCCCGGCGAGAGGAAGCTCCGCGGGAGAGGCGCGGGAGCGCGGCAGGCCGCGCCCCCGCACCCGCGGCTCAGGGTTAGAGATCGCAGATCGGATAGGCGCAGGGCGTATCGATGCAGCAGTAGTTGCAGCAGCCCGGGGCCGAGCAGACCCAGCCGCAACCTCCACTTGGCGGCCTTGCGGCGGCGGGCTTGGGGACGGAGATGCTGGCGACGGCTGTCATGGCCAGGGCGAGCAGCAGCAGCTTTTTCTTCATGTTCATGACCGTCTCCTTTCTAGGGACAGTTGAGGTCCGGGCAGAATCCAGGATGGCAGCAGGTCACGCACCGCGTCGGCGTGTCGGGGCAACAGTACCGGAAGCAGGCCGCCTCGGCCCTGGGGACCGAAAGGCCGGCCAGGGTGGTCAGGGTCAGAGCCAGGCCCAGGAAGGCGATTCTTTTTCTCATCGGGTACGCTCCTTCAGGTCGGGGATTACGGGCACTGAATCGAACAGGGGCGCGAGCAGCAGTAGCAGGTCGGCACGCCGGGGCAGCAGACCCGGAAATTGCAGGTTCCCGCCGCTTCCGCGGAAGGAGCGGAGACGGAGGTCGCGAGGGCGCCGACGACGGACGCCAGGGCCAGGGTCAGTATGAAGAGCTTCTTGCGCATGATGGGATCTCCTCGAAGAGCGGGTTAGACGGACCTTCATCTTAAAGGTGTACCCCGAGTGACGGAAGGGTGACTTCGGGGATAGACTTCCCCATTCCACAAAAGCTCCCCGCGAGGTGACCCGCATGCTGATACCCGGACTCATTTTGAAACAGATGTACACGATAGGCAGTCTCGAGAACGTCGAGGACGGCGTCCGGTTCAGCCTGAAGAACCGGCTCTCCAACGCCACCCTGACCAAGCTCAACGAGATCCGCATCGACGGCAAGCCGGTGCCGCTCGACCGCCTGAGCCTGGAGCTCAACGGCGACCGCATCGCCGCCGCCGGCGTCAGCCCCGCCTCCGCCATCGCCTTCCCGCTCGCCAAGGTGGTGAGCATCCACGCCCGCGGCGACCAGCTCGCGAAGGGGGCGCACGAGATCACCCTCGGCTTCGAGACCACCCCTTTCGGCACCCTCTCCTTCAAGGTCAAGGATTCCATCGCCGAGCGGGTGAAGCGGACCACCGTCCCCCACGACAAGGACGACGACCAGACGCCCGCGATGGTCAAGGCGCGGCAGACGTTCGTCGAGGAGTACACCGGGGTCAAGCTGCAGCATATCGACAAGTTCTCCTTCGCTCCCGAGGTGACCCGGGGAAACGTCGAGAACTTCACCGGCGTGGCGCAGATCCCGATCGGCTTCGCCGGACCGATCCTGGTCAACGGCGAGCACGCCGTGGGGGAGTTCCTGGTCCCACTCGCCACCACCGAGGGGACCCTCGTCGCCTCCTACAACCGTGGCATCAAGGTGCTGAACCTCTCGGGTGGGGTGATGTGCACCGTCGTCGGCGACAGCATGCAGCGGGCGCCGGTGTTCGTCTTCGACAACGCCCGTGACGCCCGCGACTTCGTGGTCTGGGTGGACGCCAACCTCGACAAGATCCGCGAGGAGGCCGAGGCCACCTCCAGTGTGGCCAAGCTCACCTACATCGACCGCTACCTGGCGAACAAGCTGGTCTTCCTGCGCTTCAACTACACCACCGGCGACGCCGCCGGCCAGAACATGGTGGGCCGGGCGACCTTCGCCGCCTGCAGCTGGATCCTGGAGAGCCACGACCGGATCCGCCATTTCTACCTGGAGTCGAATTTCGCCACCGACAAGAAGTCGTCGCAGATCAACGTCATGCGCACCCGCGGCAAGCGGGTCACTGCCGAGGCGACGATCCCGCGCGACGTGCTGATCCAGAACATGCACGTCGATCCCGAGACGCTCCACTACCACGCCGGCATCGCCAACGTCGGCGCCTTCCTCTCCGGCGCCAACAACAACGGCTGCCACTCGCCGAACGGCATCACGGCGATGTTCATCGCCACCGGGCAGGACGTGGCGAACGTCGCCGAGTCCTCGGCCGGGGTGGTCTATACCGAGGTGACGCCGGAGAAGGACCTCTATATCTCGATCACCATCCCGTCGCTGATCGTGGCCACGTACGGCGGCGGCACGGGCCTCGCGACTCAGCACGAGTGCCTGGAGATCCTGGGCTGCGTCGGCAAGGGGAAGGTCAAGAAGCTCGCCGAGATCATCGCCGGCGTGGTGCTCGCCGGGGAGATCTCGCTGGCCTCGGCGATCTCCTCGCTCGACTGGGTGTCGAGCCACGAGCAGTATGGGCGGAACCGGTAGGAGGGGCATGTCCGATCCCCTTTCAGCCGCCGAGGCACACATTCTTCCGGCTCCCCCGGCCTCGTCGGGCGCGATCCCCGGGTTCGAGATGCTGCCGGACCGCCCGCCGCAGGGGCTGGTCCGACGCTTCATCACCACCCAGCGCCACCTGATCGCCCTCGCCTTCGGCGCCCTGGTGGCTCACGCCCGCGAGGGGCAGGCGTTCGGCGACAGCCGGCGCTTTCGGCTGCTGTTCTGGCTGGAACGCCTGATCGCCGCCCTGGCGCGGCCGTTCCTCGACCGCGAGATCGTCGACCGGCCGTTCCCCGTCCAGCTCCGGCGGCGGCTCGAGATCCTCGGCCCCACCTACATCAAGCTCGGCCAGGTGCTCGCGCTACGCCAGGACATCCTGCCGGCGACGATCACCGACGAGCTCAAGAATCTCCTCGACCGCCTGCCGGTGGTCCCCTTCGACCGCTATCTGCGGATCATCGAGGCGGACGTCCAGCGGCCGATCGGCGAGATGTACTCCTGGGTCGATCCGATCCCCACCGGCTCGGCGTCGATCGCCCAGATCCACCGGGCGACGACGCTGGAGGGGGACTCGGTGATCATCAAAGTAGTGAAGCCGGGGATCCGGGAGACGCTGACCCGCGACGCGATCCTGCTGCGCATCCTCGGCGCGATCCTGCAGCTCTTCCTCCCCCGCTACCGGCCGTCGCAGCTCATCCGCGAGTTCGTCGAGTACACCCGCCGCGAGGTCGACCTGCGCCGGGAGGCGGACAACGCCGAGTCGTTCATGGCCAACTTCCACGACCTGCCGGGGGTGGTCTTCCCCAAGATCTACCGGCAGTACAGCAGCCGCGGCGTCCTCTGCATGGAGTTCCTCAACGGCTTCAAGCCGGGGGCGCCGGAGACCCAGAGCCTCACCGACGCGGAGCGCGACGTGCTCGTCGACCTGGGGGCGGCGAGCATCATCCGCATGCTGTTCAAGGACGGCTTCTTCCACGCCGACCTCCACCCGGGGAACCTGCTGGTGCTCCCCGGCCCGCGCCTTGGCTTCATCGACCTCGGCATGGTCGGGCGTTTCGAGAGCGACCTGCGGCGCACCTTCCTCTACTACTACTACACGCTGGTGATGGGGGACGCCGAAGGGGCGGCGCGTTATCTCGGCGCCATCGCCATCCCGGGGCCAGGGGCCGATCCGAAGGGATTCCGCCGCGAGGTCACCGAGATCCTGCTGCGCTTCAACCGCGCCGGCAGCTTCCGCGACTTCTCGCTGGCGCAGCTCATCATGCGGTCGGTGAACCTCGGCGCCCAGCATCGGCTCTACTTCCCGGTCGAGATGGTGCTGATGGTCAAGGCGCTGGTCACCTTCGAGGGGGTGGGCCAGATCCTCAAGCCGGGCCTCGACGTGGCCGCGGTCTCCCGCGAGCACGCCAATGAGATCTTCCGGGAGCAGTTCAGCCCGCAGAACCTCGCCCAGCAGGTGATGCGGGCGGCGCCGGACATCCTGGAAGCGGTCGCCAAGGCCCCCGCCCTGATCACCGAGGGGCTGCGGCTCCTGGAGCAGGCGACCCACCGGCCGGAGAACCCGCTCGCCGGCCTCCGCGGCACCCTCTTCGGCGGCTTCTGCATGGTGGCCGGAGCGATCCTCGCCGGCGCCAAGGGCCCCTGGCCGGTCTGGGCCGTCCTCTTCGTGGTCGGCATCGCGGCGGCGCTGCACCGCAGCCGGGGGTAAGGATTCGAAGGGCAGGACGCTACGCAGGATACCGGCGCCCCTGGTCCCTCAGCCAGTAGCCATTGACGCTCCTCTCAGGGTGTATTATAGTAGCGATACGGTTTACCCAATTCGATCGGGGGATGCATGAAAGTGCTCGCAGGGAGCTGGTCCCGGTTCGCTATGCTGCTGTTCGTCCTCTGCCTCACGGTGCCAGCCCTCGCCCAGCCGGCCCACCAAGTGGTGGATCTCAATACTACGCAGGAAGATTTCACCGATTCCCTGTTTACCGGCCAGGAGCTCGTCGTGGTCGGGACGACGGTGTTCTTCCTCCAGGATGACGGGATCCACGGCGTCGAGCTCTGGAAGACCGACGGCACCGAGGCCGGCACGGCGATCCTGAAGGACATCTGCCCCGGAGCCTGCTGGGGGTGGCCGCGCAGCCTCACCGTCGTGAGCGGGGTGCTCTACTTCAGCGCCGACGACGGCGTCCATGGCGTCGAGCCCTGGCGGAGCGACGGCACCGCCACCGGCACGGCGATGCTGAAGGATCTCGATCCGGGCCTGCCGGGCTCCTACGCGCGGTTTCAGGAAGCCGGCGGCACCCTCTACCTCTCGGCGGACGACGGCGTCCATGGCCGCGAGCTCTGGAAGACGGACGGCACCGCCGCCGGCACGCAGCTCGTGGCCGATCTCTGGCCCGGCGCGTCCGGCTCGGACCCGGCCTTCCGGATCGACGCCGGCGGCAAGCTGCTATTCAACGCCGAGGACGGCGTTCACGGGCGCGAGCCCTGGCTCTCCGACGGCACCGCCGCGGGGACCTCCCTGCTCGCCGACATCAACCCGGGCGCCGGCGGCTCCACGCCCGGCATCCCCTTCTACAACTGGGAGAACGACGTCCTGGCGCTCGGCGGCGGCGCCTTCCTCTTCCAGGCCGACGACGGCGTTCACGGTTCCGAGCTCTGGAAGAGCGACGGCACCGCCGCCGGCACGGCGCTCCTGGTGGATGTCAATCCCGGCAGCGGATCGTCGATCGCCCACGGCTTCATCCGCCTGGGGAGCCAGATCCTCTTCACCGCCTACCAGGAGGCGATCGGCACCGAGCTCTGGTCGACCGACGGCACCGCCGCCGGCACCGTCAGGATCAGCGACATCAACCCGGGCGCCCGCAACAGCACCGTGCTCCAGCTCACGGCGATCGGCAGTCAGGCCTTCTTCTTCGGATGGGACGGCGTGACCTCCCCCTTCGAGGTCTGGAAGACGGACGGCACCACGGCCGGCACCGTTCAGGTGAAGGACATCAACCCCAGCCCGGGGTTCGGCTTCAGCATCTTCATCCGCCGATGGTTCAAGGCTTTCAGCGGCGGCGCGCTGTTCTTCGCCGACGACGGCACCCATGGAGCCGAGCTCTGGAAGACCGACGGCACCGAAGCCGGCACCGTCATGGTGAAAGATGTCGAGCCGGGGCTTGGCTGGGGGGCCGACCGCGGCTATTCCGGCATCGCGGTCGTCGGCGGGACGGCCTTCTTCCGGGGGCTCACCGCGGCTCACGGCGACGAGATCTGGAAGACGGACGGCACCGACGCCGGCACCGTCGAGGTGAAGAACGTCCAGACGCTCACCTCGTCGTTCCACGTCCTCAACAACTACCCGCAGGGAAACTTCCGAAACCTCGCGGGCAAGCTTCTGTGCGACGCCGACGACGGCGCCTCGGGCACCGAGCCCTGGGTCAGCGACGGCACCGCCGCCGGTACCGTGCAGCTCGGCGACCTCGCCCCGGGCACCGCCTGGAGCGCTCCGACGTTCAACGTCCCGGTCGGCGGCACCAACCTGCTCGGCACTCCGGAGAACGGTCTCTGGAGCACCGACGGCACCCCCGCCGGCACCTCGCAGATCCTCTCCGGGATCGCCCAGAACTCGTTCGGCTTCGTCCCCGCCCTCGGTCTGGCCTTCTTCTCCGCCCAGGACGCGAACGGCCAGGGACCCTGGGTGAGCGACGGCACCGCCGCCGGCACCAGGCCGCTCACCAGCGTCAACCCCGGGCCGAACAACCCCTGGGCGTTCACCTCCCTGGGCTCGGTGGTGGTCTTCGGCGCCTACGACGGCGTCAACTCTCCCCGGCTCTGGCGGACGGACGGCACCACCGCCGGCACCCAGCCCCTGGGCATCATCTCCGATTCGGGGTGGATCGAGCCGCTCGGCGCCGCCGCCCTGTTCGTCGCCGAGACGGCGGGGGCCGGCAAAGAGCTCTTCAGGACCGACGGCACCCCGGCGGGCACCGGCCTGCTCAAGGACCTCCGGTCCGGCGCAGCCTCCTCCGACCCGCTGCGGCCCGTCCGGATCGGCGGCGTCCTCGCCTTCTCCGCCTTCGGCGACGCCACGGGACGCGAGCTCTGGGCGAGCGACGGCACCGCCGCCGGCACGGTCCTGCTCGCGGACATCCAGCCGGGGGCCGGCTCCGCGATCGATCCGTACTCCTCCGCGAGCACGGGGATCGACCAGGCGGCGTTCGGCAACACCCTCTTCTTCCTTGCCGACGACGGCGTCCATGGCCGCGAGCCCTGGAAGACTGATGGCACTCCGGCCGGCACCGTCCCGCTCGGCGACCTCTTCCCCGGCGCGCGCTCCTCGGACCCCGACCTGATGACCGCCGCCGGCGGGCGCCTCTTCTTCGTCGCCGACGACGGCGTCCATGGCCGCGAGCTCTGGGTGACCGACGGCACCGCCGCCGGCACCCGGATGGTGAGGGACGCCGTCCCCGGCCCCGGCTCCCCCGTGATCCAGAACCTGCGGGCGGTCGGCCACCTGGTGCTCTTCTCCGCCGACGACGGCGTTCACGGCCGTGAGCTCTGGCGCAGCGACGGCGGTACGGCCGGCACCTTCCAGGTGCAGGACATCGCGCCCGGACCCGCCCCCTCCAGCCCGCTGGACTTCACCGAGGTGGGCGGCACGGTCTTCTTCGCGGCCAACGACAACGTCGCCGGCTACGAGCTCTGGACGGCGCCGAAGAGCGAGCTCTTCACCACCTTCCAGGACGTCCCCCCCACCTATTGGGCCTGGAGCTCCATCGAGGCGCTGACCGCCGCCGGCCTCACCAACGGCTGCACGGCGACCGGCTACTGCCCGGACCGCACGGTGACCCGGGCGGAGATGGCGATCTTCCTCGGCCGCGGCCTCCACGGCGCCGCCTTCGCGCCGCCGGCCGCCACCGGCACCCGCTTCGACGATGTCCCCGCGTCCTACTGGGCGGGTTCCTGGATCGAGCAGATCGCCGCCGGCGGCATCACCCTGGGATGCAACGCCTCGCCGCCGCTCTTCTGCCCGGAGCGCACGCTGGCGCGGGCCGAGATGGCGATCTTCCTGCTCCGCGCCCGCCACGGCGGGGCCTACGCGCCGCCCCCCGCCACCGGCACCCGCTTCGACGACGTCCCCGCGAGCTACTGGGCCGCGGCCTGGATCGAGCAGCTCGCCGCCGAGGGGATCACCAACGGCTGCGCCCCCGACCTCTACTGCCCTGAGCGGCTGGTGAAGCGGGACGAGATGGCGGTCTTCCTGACACGGGCGTTCCATTTGCCGCTGCCGTAGAGGGCAAAAAGATAGGACACGGACGAATACAGACGTAAAGGACGCACACGGACATCAAGGACGAGGAATCACGGTTTCGGAGTTCCCCTCTTGTCCATGCAGGTCCGTGTATGTCCGTGTTGGTCCGTGTTTCTTCCCTGCTTTGTGGGGCACCTACGCCCCCATATCCGCATCCAGCAACCCGTCCAGTCGCGACAGCGCGTCGTCCAGCCGGCGGGTGATCGAATGGCCCGAGATCGCCGCGGCCGGTCGCGGCCGGTCGCGGTAGACGCCGTCCCAGAGCCCGCGATCCTCCTCGAGGATGTCCCGCCGCAGGGTGATGCCGTGGCGGGCGAAAAGCGGGGCGAGCTCGTCGTAGCGCGCCAGCAGATCGCGGCGGACCGCCTTATAGGCGTGCTCACAGACGGCGCGGCGCGCCGAGAAGCTGAAGATGTTGGTGAAGAACATCAGGTAATCGTCGCGGTGCGGCTCGAACAGTACGACGTCGGCATCCTTGTACCGCCTCTCATAGGCCGCCATGCCGACCTCGAGGCGCGAATGGATCAGCGTCCGGATGGCCTGCGAGAGAACCGTCGGCAGTCCGCGCTCGAGCAGCTTGCCGCCGCGCATCAGCCCCGCCTCTACCGTGCCCAGGGTGTCGACCGGGACGATCGGATTGATGCAGAGCACCAGCTCGGCCCCTTTCTCCAGGGCCACCGAGGCATGCAGGGTCTTGAGCAGGATGCCGTCCACATAGTGCCGCCCCTCGATCTCGACCGGCGAGTAGAGGCCGGGGAGCGCCGAGCTGGCGGAGACGGCGAGGGAGATCGGGATGTGGTCCATCCCCGGCTCGCCGAAGCGGACGGCCTGGCCAGAATCGAGGTCCGCGGCCACGACCACGAAGGACTTGCCGAGGCGGCGGAAGTCGTCCGTCCGCCCTTTCAGGCTGTAGACCTTCTGCAGATAATCGCGGATCGGCCGGTGGTCGAAGATCCCGACCGGCAGTGCCTGGGCAAGGCGGGTCAGCGATTCGAGCAGGGTGAGGTCCCGCCGGTGGGTGATCCACTCCCAGATCGATTCGACCAGGAGACGGGGCACCGCCTGGCCGCCGCGGATCACCTCGCGGATCGCAGGGGTGAAGAACGTCTCCGGGACGAACGGGTGCTCATCCGGCTCATGGGAGACGATCGCCCGGCACATCTGGGCCGTGGTGAGGTCGTTGGCGAGGTTGGCGCAGATGATGGCGCCGGCGCTCACCCCCACGTAGAAATAGAGGTTGTTGAGGTCCAGACCGTCCAAGGCCTCGTCGAGGGCCCGGAGAGCGCCGATCTCGTAGATCGCCCCCTCCGGGCCTCCCGCCGCGAGCGCCAGTGCGATCCTGGGAGAGCCGTTCGTAGTGCCTGAATGGTTTCCGCCGCGCTCCACCCGTCTCGTCCTCGCCTCAGACGATGATGTTGTGCGGGTCCGTCGGCGTGGTGGCGGTCTCCGGCGTCACGATGTCGCTCGCGACAGTGACCGAGGCCGGCGTCACGCGCGGCTTGAGCTGCTCGATCTTGGCGTTGAGCTCCTCGACCTTCCGCGTCAGGTTGCGGATCTCGTCGCGGGTCGGCACGCCCAGGCGGTTCAGCGTCGACGTGAGCTTGTCGTCGAACTTCTCGCCCAGGTTCTCGAAGGTGCTCTCGGCCTTGGTCTTGAACTTGTCGACCTCGGACTTCACCTTGTCGACCTCGACCTTGCCGCGCGACTCGACGTCGCGGCCGCGGTCGACCAGACGGCCGAAGATCTTGCCCCCCTCCTCTTCCGCCGCGGCCAGCGCGCCGAGGCCGGCGAGCCAGATGCGGTGGACGGAGTCCTTGAGCTCTTCCTGCACGTTCTTCTCGGGACCCTGGGTGGTTCCGGTGGTGTTATCGGTCTGGGTGGTGGTATCCATGGCTTACCCCTTCTTGGTGGCTTTCCGTTGACGCGGCTTGGACGCCTTCTTGGCGCTGGCGGCCGTTGCCGTTTCAGGAGCGGTTAAGATTTCAGGAATCACGATCGCCGCCGTCTCACCTTCCGGGCTGACGATCTCGATCACGCTCATCGTGGCGGCCTGCCGCCGCTCCACGACCTCGTCGACCTTCTTCGACAGCGTCGCGATCCGGGCGGAGAGGATCTTCACGTCCTCGCGCGTCATCACGTTCAGACGCTTGAGCACCCCCCGGCTCTCGAACTCCACCGTATCCTGCAGCAGTTGGTTGGCGCCGCGCACCGTCTGGCTGGCGCTCTCGACCACCGCCTCCACCCTCTGCTTCTGCTTGTCCTCGAACGGCTTGCCGCGCTCGACCAGACGGTCGAACATCTCCAGGCCGCCCTCGCTGACCTCGGCCACCGCGCCGACGCCGGCGAGGAAAAGGTTGCGCCCGACGGCGAACAGCCGGTCGATCGGCTTGCTGATATCCAGAACTGTAGCGAGCTGGTTCATTTGACGATCTCTCCCTCGGTTTCAATCCGCACCACGGTCTTGCGCTCCGTGGGGCGGCCATTCTGTGGTTCTGCCACCGCGTGATCGGCACGCTCGAGCTCTGAAAGCGACGACTCGAGCTCTTCCAGGCGCGACCGCAGGCTCGACATCTCCTCGCGGGCCTTGCGGACCGGCCCCAGGCGGTCGATCAACTTGTCGACGCCATGCTGGACCTGCTCCATGCCGGTGCTGACCGCCCGCTCGCCGATGCGCACCAAGTCGTGCAGCAGCTCGCTCGGCAGAAACGACGTCCCCTTGCGCCCTTCGTCCAGGATGATCTGCGTCAGGGTCTGCGACGTGACGTCGTTGTTGGTGGCGTTGTCCACCACCCGCACCTCCTGGCCCGTACGGACCCAGGTGGCAATCTCGTCCAGCGAGACGTACCGGCTCTCCTCGGTGTCGTACAGCTTGCGGCTTTCGTATCTCTTGATGAGCCGGATCATGGAGCTCCTCCTTGCTTGTCAGTCGCCACGGAAGCCGGCCCAATACTACGGGCGTCCGCGGCAAAGGTAATTTACCGCACTGCGGCAATCCGTGTCAAGAGTTTTTTGACGCAGCGCGGCAAGAAGCTTCCCCCGTCGTCTCCCGACCCGGGGTTCGGCCGCCCCCGCCGGGCGCGCACGATCCCCGGAGGCGTCCTCGCGAACCGAGCTTTCACTAGATACTTGAGGGACTTACCAGGATCTGCCGGGACGGCGCTCGCCGGGGGACGCTCTGGCCCATCCGCAAGGCTGAAGGCCGAAGCCTTCAAGAAGGAGCGGAGCGCGGACGGAAATCGGCGGGCAAGCTCATCGATGGATCACCCTCGCACAATGTTAGCGATCAGCTTCGCGAGTATAGACTACCGGCGATCCAGCGAGGAGGGACTGAATTGATCGTCAAGGCACCTCGGCGCGCCAGCAGCATCAAGAGCCTGACCTGGAGCGGCCTCGCCTTGGCCTTGCCGCTCGGAGCCGCGGCCGTCCTCCATGCGCAGGCCCGGATCGTCGTCGACGATCTGGTGATGGTGAGCGGCGACCGGCGGGACGTGCCTCACATCGAGTCCTACCTCGCGGCCCATCCAGCCGACCCACGCCTCCTCTTCGGGGCGGCCGTGACGTTTCCTGAAGCCAATCCCAAGGAGGGCCTCAAGGCTTCGATCGTCGCGGGGTTCCGCTCATCGGACGGCGGCCGGACCTGGGCCCGCGTCCCCTTCCCCGAATGCCGGATCGACCCCTGGGTGGGCTTCGGGAACGATCACCAGGTGTACGTTTCCTGTCTGGGCAAGCACAACTCCTTCCTCGTCTACCGATCGGCGGATGCGGGGCGGACGTGGGGAGCCCCTGCCCAGGTTCCCGCCGGCCGTGACGGCGGCGGCCCGGACAGGCCCGTGCTCTCCGTCAGCCGCCCGGCGGAGGCCCAGGGGGACACCGTCTATGTGACCTTCGGGCAGTCCTCTCCGGCGCCCGGTCTGCGCGATCCCTCCTACGGGCCCTCGGTCGCTCGTTCCATCGACGGCGCCCGGACGTTCTCGCAGCCCGTCTTCCTGAAACACGACAACCTGACGCAGCAACCGTTCGATGCCGTCGTGCTCTCTTCCGGTGCCCTGGTGGCCTTTTTCATGGACTATTCCACCGCGCAAGAGACTGTCTTGCCACATCGCAGGACCTGGATGGCGAAGTCGCGGGACGGCGGCCGGACGTTCTCGATCCCGGCCCTCGTCCACGCGCAGCTCGGCGACGAGATGCCCTGGTCGGCGGCCGTCGACCGCTCCGCAGGCCATCGCGATCGGATCTACCTGACGGTGGACGGGTTCTGGCGGCGAGACGCGGGCGGGGCGGAACAGAGCCGCGCGGCTGCCGGAAGCGCTCTGCTCCTGCGGGCCTCGGACGATGGAGGGGAATCTTGGCGGGCTCCGGTGACCGTGACCGACGCGCCTCCCGGAGCCAACGCCGAGCTGCCCGCGATCGCCGTCAACGACGACGGAGTCGTCGGCGTGGCGTGGTCCGACACCCGTCGTGATCCCACGGGAGAATGCTTCGACATCTATTTCACCGCCTCCCTCGACGGCGGAGCGACGTTTCTCCCCAACGTGCGCGTCACGCCGGAGCTGTCGTGCCCCAAAGCCTCCGCGAAGCAGCGCGGCGTGGCATCCCGCTGGCCCTTGGGCGGCGACTACAGTGGCCTGGCCGCCGGGGCGGATGGCCGGTTCCACCTCTTCTGGATCGACAGCCGCACGGGCATCTATCAGGTCTGGACGACGACCGCCCGGGTGGTCCCCTAGTTGACAGCACAATTCGCGAACCCGGGGCTCACGCTCCGCGTTGACGGTGCCTGGAGACGGACGTAGAATGGCAAGCCACCTAGAATCAACAACATGACCGAGCCTTCGACAGGAGAACGGATGACGACCGCGGCCGCATCGCCCTTGGAGACCTGGCCGAGCCTGCCCCTCGAGGCGTGGATCGAGACCTGCGCGACTCTGCACCTCTGGACCCAGATCGTCGGCAAGATCCGGCTCACCCAGAGCCCCTGGGTGAATCATGCCTGGCATGCGACGCTGTACGTGACGGCCCGCGGCCTCACCACGTCGCCGATCCCGCATGGCAGCCGGACGTTTCAAATCGACTTCGATTTCATCGCGCATCGGTTGATCCTGACGGCGAGCGACGGTGCAACGAGCCGTCTGGCGCTCGAACCGCAGTCCGTGGCCACGTTCTACAAGCGCCTCGTGGCGGAGATGGACAAGCTCGGCCTGCACGTGAACATCTATCCACGGCCCAACGAGGTCGAAGACCCCATCCGCTTCGATCAGGATGAGACTCACCGCACGTACGATCCGGAGTACGCCAGCCGCTTCTGGCGAGTCCTGGTGCAGGCCGACAGGGTCTTCAAGGAGTTCCGTGCCCGGTTCATCGGCAAGTGCAGCCCCGTGCACTTCTTCTGGGGCGCTCCCGACCTGGCCGTAACCCGGTTTTCCGGACGGCGAGCGCCGGAGCATCCGGGCGGCGTCCCCAACCTGCCCGACTGGGTGGCCCGCGAGGCCTATTCGCACGAAGTGAGCAGTTGCGGATTCTGGCCGGGCGGAGGCCCGATCGCCTACCCCGCGTTCTATTCCTACGCCTATCCGGCACCGGCCGGATTCTCGGCCGCGCCCGTCAAGCCGGACGCCGCCTTCTACAGTACCGATCTTGGCGAGTTCCTGCTGCCCTACGACGCCGTCCGTCAATCGGAGTCTCCGGACGGCACCCTGCTCGACTTCCTGCAGTCGACGTACGAGGCCGCCGCGAACCTTGCCCAGTGGGACCGCGGTTCGCTGGAACGCGGCAATGACCCGCGCAGCGGCCACATCTGACGCCGTTCTCTTTCATCTGATGTCATCAAGGGGGAGATTGAAATGGACACGACCTGGAGAACCATCCTCTGGCAGCAGTTCGGGGCCGCCATCGACATGCTCGGAAATGCCATCCTCGCCTGTCCCGACGAGGTCTGGAGCAAGCGGGATTCCCCGGCTCCAACCGAGTTCTGGTACGTCGCCTATCACGCGATCTTCTATCTCGACCTCTACCTGTCCGATTCGGTGGAGGGGTTCGCTCCCCCGCCGCCCTTCACGCTGGCGGAGCTGGACCCCGCGGGGGTGCTTCCCGAGCGGCCGTATACGAAAGCCGAGCTTCAGGCCTATCTGGAGCATGGCCGAAAGAAATGCCGGGCGACGATCAAGGCGCTGACGGATCACAAGGTTCGCCGGCGTTGCGGATTCGATTGGCTCGACCTCAGCGACGGAGAGCTGATTCTGTACAACATGCGCCACGTTCAGCACCACGCCGCGCAGTTGAACCTGATCCTCCGGCAGACCACCGATTCGGCCCCCGCCTGGATCGGCAAGGCCAAGAGCTGACGGAGCGCCTTAACCATTCCATGCAAGGAGCCCCGATGAGCTTCGACTCTCCTTCCGCCGATGAATACTCGCCCTTTTTCGCCGGGTACGTCGCCGCCGTGGCCGGCCGCCCGGTGATCGATCTGCTGGCCTCTCAAATGGAGGTGATCGATCGTCTCTTCAAGCCGCTTTCGGAGGCGGAAGCCGGCTTTCGCTACGCCCCTGGAAAGTGGAGCCTGCGGCAGATGCTCGGCCACCTGATCGACGCGGAGCGCGTCTTCTCCTATCGCGCCTTCCGGATCAGCCGCGGGGACACCACACCCCTTCCAGGTTTCGATGAGAATCCCTATGTGGAAGCGGGGAACTTCGACGAGCGGACGGTCGCCGATCTGCTCGACGAGCTCCACGCTGTCCGCGCATCCACGCTGGCTCTGTTCCGCCACATCTCCCCGGACGCCGGGATGCGGCGCACCGTGGTGAACGGCGTTCCGTTGACGCTACGGGCGCAAGCCCACGTCCTCGCCGGCCACCTCGAGCATCACCTCCGCATCCTGGCGGAGCGCTACGGCCTCGGCGCGGTGGATTGAGCTCTCCTACGACGACCGGCTGACGTACCGCTCCCACTCGGCCAAGCGCCCTTCGAGCTGCCGGCCCATGGCTTCGAGCGACGGGAGGTCGGTGGGCTCATTCGGCAGCAGGGGGAGATCGACCAGCGGCTGCTCGCGGGAGAGGAGCTTGGCGAGCTCGACCAGGCCGCGGCGGTCGCGCTGGCCGGCCCAGGTGAGGAGCTCCCAGCCGGTGGGCCGGCAGGGGTCGTCGGACGCGGGGGGCGCCCCGTCCACCAGGAACATGGGGTGGACGCGGTTGACCACGATCGGGCCGAGATTGTAGCCGGCCTCCTCCAGCTTGCGGGCGAAGAAGAGAGTGTCCGGGATGCGCTCCTCGCCGGGGCCGGTGACCAGCACGAAGAGGGTCTGCTTGGAGCGCAGCAGCTCCCCTACCTCCAGAGCGCGGTCGCGGAACCCCTCGTAGAGCGGGCCGAAGGCCTGGAAAAACTCGGCCATGTCGCGCAGCAGGTCCATGCCGACCACCTCGTCGAGGAAGCGCTCGGCCCGCCGGCCGAGGATCCCCCATTTGGAGGCGGCCCGCAGGCGCCCCTCGTCGTCGAACCAGGGCTTGAGCGCCACCCGCAGGGCGCCGCTGTCGAGGAAGCCGACGATCCGCTTGGGGGCCTCCAGGAAGTCGAGCGCCTGCCGGGTCGGTGGAGTGTCGAGCACCACCTGGCCGTAGCGGCCGTCGGAGGCGACCTCGAACAGGCGCTCGACCGCCATGTATTCGAGGATGCCGCCCAGGGTGCCCGAGAGGTGCTGGTAGAAACGGTTGCCGAGCACGCGGCGGCGGGTCTCCTCGTCCGGCGCGTAGCGCTCGATCAGCCGGTCGAAGGTGAGGCGGGCGTCGAGCAGGCTGGCGTGCAGCTTGCCCGGCGCGTCGAACGCCACCGGCATCTCGCGCAGCCGCGCCTCCTCCCCCACTCCCAGCGTCTGCTTGAGGCGCATCGAGGGGTCGAAGGTCATCACCAGCGTGTCGCGCCCCTCGCGCGCCGAGAGCACGCCGAGCGAGGCGGCGAGAGTCGTCTTGCCGACGCCGCCGGAGCCGACGACGATGATCAGCGGATGCTTGCCGGAAATCAGCTCCATGCTCCCTCCCTTTTCCTTACAGCCCGCGGGCCGATTCGGCGAAACACCGGCCGAGGACGCCGAGCAGCTCCGGTCCGCGGTCGAGCGGCAGTTGCGGCAGCTCGACCCGGGGGCCCTGCCAGGATTCCGTCAGCCGGGACAGCTCCCGCTCGTTGAGCAGCCGGCGGCGGCGCCAGAGGGAGACCAGCTCGTTCTCCTTCGCCCCCGGATCCGCGGACGGTGCGGGCGGCGCCGGCGGATACAGGCCGTTGACCACCAGCAGCTCGGGATCGCGCCGCACCCGCTGCTGGAGCGCCGTCCGCAGCTCCAGCGCCTCCTCGACCGGCATCTCCTCGGCCTGCGTCACCACCACCACGCCGCACCGCTCGGGGTCGTCGATCAGCGTCGCCAGATCCTTGGACATGCGGGCGAACGGGCCGTTGGTGATCACCTCCGCCACCAGCGCCGGCGCGGCGAGCAGGGCGACGCCATGGCCGGTGGCCGGAGCGTCGAGGATCACGGTGTCGATCTCCGGGGTGCCCGGCCCGCCCATGCCGTGGAGCAGCCGGTAGGTGTGGCCGAGGATCGCCAGCTCCTTGAGCCCGGGGGCGCCGACCGCGAACTGCTGGTAGATCGGGCTGTCGAGGACCCGCCGGGTCAGCAGCTCCAGCTTGAGCTGCTCGCGCACGATCTGGTCCAGCACCTGCTGCGGCTTGAGGTTCTGCACCCAGAGGCGCGGCCCGGCCGCCATGATGTCGCCGCCCGAGGGGGGCGTGCCCATCATCTGGTGCAGGTTCTCCCGCGGATCGACCTCGACGACCAGGATCCGGCGTCCGGCCGCGGCTAGGGCGCGCCCCAGGGTGGCGGCGACCACGGTCTTGCCGACGCCCCCCTTGCCGGTGACCACCAGGAGCTGGCGGCGCGAAAGCTGCTCGATCGGATTCATGAATGCCGGTCCCTCCATCCCTTCCCCGCTTTGCAAAGTCTTTGCCGCAGGGCGGCATAACTATATCCGAAACCAGCCGGTGGTCCCGGAAAGCACGGTCGACAAGGACGACCACGGACAAACACGGACAACCACGGACGAAAAGGACAAAAAGCAGACCGCCGGAACCTTGTCTCCCATCCTTTTTGTCCTTCGTCCGTGGTTGTCCGTGGTCGTCCGTGCTCTTTTCCGCCACGGTTGCCTTCCCCCCCCTCCCCGCGATAAAACCCAACCGCCATGTCCTTTCCTGAAACCCGACTCCGCCGCTTTCGCAGAACCCCAACCCTTCGCCGCCTGGTGCGGGAGACCCGGCTCTCTCCGGACGACCTGGTGCTCCCCCTCTTCGCGGTCCCCGGCGAAGGGGTGGCGAAACCCATCTCCTCGATGCCCGGCGTCTTCCAGCATTCGGTCGACCGGCTGACCGAGACCGCCCGCGAGGCGTTCGCCGAGGGGGTACGCGCCGTGCTGCTGTTCGGCATCCCGGAATTCAAGGACGCCGAGGGGAGCGCCGCCTGGGCGCCGGACGGCATCGTCCAGCAGGCTCTGCGCGCCTTGACCACCGAGGTGCCGGGCCTGGTAAAGATCGCCGACGTCTGCTTCTGCGAGTACACCGACCACGGCCACTGCGGCGTGCTCGACGGCCACGAGGTGGACAACGACGCCACGCTCGCCAACCTCGCCCGGCAGTCGGTGTCGCTCGCCGCGGCCGGGGCGGACGTCATCGCCCCTTCCGACATGATGGACGGCCGGGTGGGCGCGATCCGCCAGGCGCTCGACGCCTCCGGTTTCTCCTCGACGCCGATCCTCGCCTACGCGGCCAAGTTCGCCAGCGGCTTCTACGGCCCCTTCCGCGAGGCCGCCGAGTCCACCCCGCAGTTCGGCGACCGCCGCGCCTATCAGATGGACCCGGCGAACGGCCGCGAGGCGATGCGCGAGGCCGAGCTCGACTTCGAGGAGGGGGCGGACATGCTGATGGTCAAGCCCGCCCTCCCCTATCTGGACATCCTGGCGGAGATGCGCCGGAGGTTCGACCTCCCCCTCGCCGCCTACCACGTCAGCGGCGAGTACGCGATGCTCAAGGCGGCGGCCGAGCGCGGCTGGATCGACTACGATCGCGT
>JBDSHF010000018.1:0-5135 GCA_039918595.1 Thermoanaerobaculia bacterium | reverse complement strand
ACACCCGTTCCAGAACCATCCACATCCCGCCCTTGGCCCGCAGCGAGGTCCCCACCTTGGGATCCACGAAGTGTCCGGGCGCCAGGTGCGGACGGTAGCGCTGCGCCACCATGGCGAGGATGAGTTGCATCTCCATCATCGCGAGGTGGCGGCCGATGCACATCCTCGGCCCCGTGCCGAAGGGGAGGTAGGAATGGCGCGGCCGGGCGGCGACGGCGGCGGGCTCGAAACGCTCCGGATGGAAGGCCTCGGGGATCGTCCAGATATCCGGGTGCCGGTGGGTGGCATACGGGCAGATCAGGATCTGGGCGCCGGCCGGGATCGGATAGCCGCCGATCTCGTCCTCGCCGCGGGAGGTGCGGTTGAGGAACCAGAAGGGAGGATAGAGGCGCATCGACTCCTGGGCGACCTGCGCGGTGTACGTGAGGCGGGTCAGCTCGTCGAACGTCGGATTCCGGCCGCCGAGCACCGTCACCAGCTCCTCGTGGAGGGTTTCGTCCACCGCCGGATGCTCGTCGAGCAGATGCCAGGTCCAGGTCAGGGAATCGGCCGTGGCCTCGTAGCCGCCGAACAGGGTGACCATCACCTCGTCCCGGATCTCCAGGTCGGTCATCCCCTCCCCCGTCTCCTCGTCCCGCGCCGCCAGCAGCATGCCGAGCAGGTCGTCCACGTCCTGGCCGGCCTGCCGCCGCTCGCCGATGATGCGATAAACCATCTTGTCGAGCGTCGCCACCGCCTCCCGGGTAACCTTCTGGTGAGGCAGCGGAAACTTCTCGGGCAGGAAGTAGGTGGCCATCCGCAGGGTGATCTGTTCCAGCGCCGTGCTGAAGCACTGCGACATGACCTCGAGCTCCTGGGCATCGATGCTCAGGCTGAACATGGTCTTGACGATGATTCCCAGGGTCATCGCCATCATTTCCTGGCTGATGTCGAACGGATCCCCCGCGTCCGACACGGCCTCCCAGCCGGCCAGCCGCTTCTCCACGACGTCGATCATCACGGGCACCAGGGCGGCGACCCGGCGATGGGCGAACGCCGGCTGCATCAGGCGCCGCTGCCGCCGCCAGCTCTCCCCTTCGTTGACCACCAGGCCGTTGCCGAAGAGAAATCGGGTGCGCTCGAAGACATCGCCCTTCCAATAATTGTCATGATTCTCCACCAGGACGTGATGGTTGTGCTCGGGAAGCGTCACCAGATAGACCGTGCCAAATCCCAGATCGAGGCAGACCAGGTCGTTGTGCTCGAGCATCATCCGGGTACAGAACCGGACCGGATTGGCCAGCATGCTGGGCAGAGCCCCCACCAGTGGATATTCGTGAGGGTGGGGCGGCAGCCCACCGCCCGGATGGTCCGGATGATCCGGGACCAGTTTCTCAACCTTGATCGTCATCTCAACCCTCCTTCGGAGCCCCGAGATTCCTGCAGTTCCAAACGTTCGTAAGACTTTCGATTGTCGCAATCGGCGTGCCACCGATCCTATCGTAGTGATGACGAAGGTGAAAGGGGTTCTGCCCTGGCAAACGCTGACATTGGGCTCAGAAATCCGTGCTTCTGACACTCCGATAAAAAGTGTCAGAACAGGCTGACACAGTTTGGCGGGGCCTTGAAAAGAGGCACGCGCGAACCCCGAGCCGGCCATCTCAATGTAACAAAACTCTTCAACGGGAGCCTATGTCTTATTCGTGGCCGGAGTGGTCGCGATAGAACGTCACGTCCTGGAAGGAAGACAGTTCACGTTGGCCTCACGATCCCCCCGGTGCTATCCTCCCTCCCGCCAGAGCACCACGACAATCTGTGCGCTTGTGCCCGTGGGAGCGGTCTTCCCGCCTGGGCTTTCTGGGAGGTATGCCGATGAGATCCAAACGGGCCTTGTGGTCCCTGATTCTTCCGGTCCTGGCGGGCGCGGTGGCGCTCGTGACGGCGGGGCCGGCCCCCCTGGCGCGGGCTTCTCAGGAGGCTCGCCAGCCTCTAGCGGAAAGTTGCGAAGCTCCCCTGCCGCTGCCCAGCGAGATGCCGTTCGAGAAGTCGGAGTACGAGCGCATTCTCGGGCGGTTCCTCGAGGCGGGGTGCTACAAAACTCTGCACTGGCGCCACGACGCGCAGATCCGGCCCACCGGCCCCACAGTGTCCGCGCTCACCGGCACGGATCCCCATGTACCGAAATGGGCCACCACCACCCTGGGCACCCATACCACGGTCGTCGTCCACTACTCGCCGGACGTCTACCGCTGGATGTGCGAGCGGGACGCGGCGCACGAGCGCCGGTTCGTCGCGGAGTGCCGCAAGACCTGCCCGGCCTGCCGGCTCGAGCTCGGTCAGCCGGTCCGGCCGATCGCCGACGGCTCGATGATCCTCAAGCTGATGTATGGCAACACCACGGCGCAACGCCTCGAGGATCCGTCCATCCCCAAGGAGGAGCCGAACATCATCGCCCTGATGGTGCGCGACAGCCAGGGCGGCAAGGACGGCTGGTACTGGGGCTCGTGGGACCCCCAGGCGACCGAGGCCTCGCAGCTCGACTGGCCGCCGCCGGCCAACCTCCCCTATCCATGGATGGGCTTCGGCTACTACTGCGTCAACTGCCATGCCTCGGCGAAGGACGAATTCACCTTCTCCACGCTCAACAACGTCCTCGGCGATCCCGACACGTTTATAAAGTTTTATTACCAGGACCAGCCGCCCATCCTCGGACCCACAGGCGGCGAACCGCCGCAGCCGGCCGTGGAGACGATCTCCGCCCACGAGCGGTTCGAGCCGCTGCAGGATCTCCAGTCGAAGATCGAGAGCTCCGGCCCGAGGTGGAACAAGGTGCCGTGGCCGAACCCGGCGGTGAACCGGGTCAGCCCGCCGCTCACCGAGTATTCGTCCGAGTTCCTGAAGACCTTCGGCGCCAGGATCATCCGGCCGCCCGGCCCGAAGGAGATCACCAACCTTTATATGCCGCCGGAGATCTACGATCACGTTTTCTCCGGAGCGGACGGGCCGCCCCAGTTCCTCACCTCGGACCAGTGCGTCGGGTGCCACGCCGCGGGCTCGACCGGCCTGCATTTCGACATGACGCTCCAGCAGGCGGGGCAGGCCGCGTTCGCCAATCTCCTCAACCTCGCCCCCTATGGCGAGTGGCGGGGCTCGCCGATGGGCCTCGCCGGGCGCGATCCGATCTTCTTCTCGCAGCTCGAGACGGAGCAGACCGCCCACCCCGCGCTCGCCAAGCTGGCGCCGGATCTCTGCCTCCACTGCCACGGCGTGATGGGGCAGCGGCAGTTCTGCCTCGATCAGTTCAAGGACGATCCGAAGAAGGCCGCCGCGGTCTGCGACAACACGGACCTCCTGGGGCTCGATCAGAGCTCTCAGCCCATCGTGCCGCGGCTGCTTTTCTCCCGCGAGCAGGTGAAGGCCATCCCCTTCCAGGCCAGAACGGAGCAACAGAAGAAAGACGCGAAGTACGGCGGCCTCGCCCGCGACGGCGTCTCGTGCACCACCTGCCATCACATCGAGATCGACGAGAAGGCGCCGATCGGCAACACCTTCACCGGCGATTTCAAGACCGGCGCGGCGAACGTGATCCACGGTCCGTTCGAGGAGCCGCGGCAGGTGCCGATGGATCATTCGCTGGGAGCGAAACCGGTCGAATATCCGCTGGTGCGCTCGTCCAAGGTCTGCGGCAGTTGCCACAGCGTGGTGCTGCCGGTGTTCGACCGCGACAAGCCCTGGGTGCGGCCGGGGACGAAGGGGCCGAAGAAGCCCGAGATCATCATCGAGCAGGCCACCTACCCCGAATGGGTGTTCAGCGACTTCCGGGACGGCGGCCCCACGCCGCAGTCGTGCCAGAACTGCCACATGGCCGCCAGCTATCCGGGTCTGCCGGGAACGTTGAGCACCAAGATCGCCTCGATTCAGGAGGCGAGCAACATGCCGCAGACGGAGAACCGGCAGCCGCAGTCGGAGATCGATCTCAAGCCGCGCTCGCCTTTCGGCCGGCACACGCTGGTGGGCCTCAACGTCTTCTTCAATCAATTCGCCCAGCAGTTCCCGGACATCCTCGGCATCCGTATCCAGGACCCGATGCTGGGCGGCAGGGGCGTGGCGCCGCTGGCGACGACCTTCAACTCGATGATCCAGCAGGCGGACACCGGCACGGCCCGGGTGTCGATCACCCGGGTGGAGACAGCGAAGGACCGGCTGGTGGCGGAGGTGAAGGTGGAGAATCTGGCGGGGCACAAGTTCCCGTCGGGTGTGGGCTTCCGCCGCGCGTTCCTGACCTTCGAGGTGCTGGACGCCAATGGCGGCGATCTCTGGGTCTCCGGCCGGACGAGCCCCACGGGCGTGCTGATCGGCCCCGACGGCAAGCCGATCGCCGGCGAATTCATGTGGAAGAACGAGTGCCGGCCGAAGACGGCGGCGGAGCAGACCTTTCAGCCGCACTACCAGACCGTCTCCCGCCAGGATCAGGCGCAGATCTACCAGGAGCTGATCCGGGATCCCCGCGGCAAGCTCACCACGAGCTTTCTGTCGCTGGCCGACGTGGTGAAGGACAATCGCCTGCTCCCGCGCGGCTGGACTCCCACCGTGGAGCTGGCGCGGCGCGAGGGGCTGGGGAGCGCCAAGCTCTCCGTCGAGGCGCTGACGCGGCGGGTGCTGCCCGACCTGCCGGACGGCCACGGCGGCGAGGTCCACGATCCCTGGTACGAGCCGAAGGCGAAGGGCGGCCTGGGCGGGGGCGGCGACGCGCTCACCTACGCCATCCCACTGGCCGACATCCAGGGCACGCCGGCGAGCGTGCGGGTGACGCTCTACTATCAGGCGATCCCGCCGTCCTATCTCCAGGACCGCTTCTGCTCGACTCCTACCCTGCCGGACACCGCGCGCCTGTTCTTCGTGGCCGGCCATACCAGCCTCGACGGCACGCGGGCCGAGGGGTGGAAGCTGCAGGTGGTGTCGAGCGGGGCGGTGGCGGTGGGGGGCAAGAACAGCTCCTTATAGACCCCCGCCCCGAAACCTCACCCCCGCCCCTCTCCCACCGCACTCCCCCCGACCGGGCATAGGCGCTAACTTATTAGCAAAGCTCCCTGGCAGCCTTCATGGCCCGGGGAGCCTGCTTCTTCCTTTGGCGAGGAGAGTCTAAGAAGTAGCGG
>JBDSHF010000017.1:0-3189 GCA_039918595.1 Thermoanaerobaculia bacterium | reverse complement strand
CCTCGCCGCGAGCCGCGGGGTGCCTGCCCAGGCGGCTGCTGATCCTGGGCGGGGAGGCGGTGCCTCCGGGACTCATTCAGCGGGTCCTGGAACTGGCCCCCGGCTGCCGGATCCTCAACCACTACGGTCCCACAGAGACCACGGTGGGCGTCCTGACCCAGGAGATCGGGCGGAGGACTCCGATCCCGTTGGGTCGGCCGCTCGCCGGCACGCGGGTGCTGGTCCTGGACCGCAGCCTGTGCATGATGCCGTCGGGGGTCCCGGGAGAGTTGTACGTCGGCGGACCGCAGGTGACCCGCGGCTATTTGCGGCAACCTGGGCTGACCGCCGAGAGGTTCGTCCCCGATCCCTGGGGAGCCTTCTACGGCCAGCCCGGCAGCCGGCTCTATGCCACCGGCGACCGGGGGCGTTACCTGGCGGACGGCGCGGTCGAGTTCCTCGGCCGGGTGGACTTCCAGGTCAAGGTTCGTGGATTCCGGGTCGAGCCGGGAGAGGTCGAGGTTGCTCTCCGACTCCATCCCGGAGTGGGGGAGGCGGTCGTCATCGCCCGCGACCAGCGTCTGACCGCCTACGTGGTGGCGCTGCCCGGGATGGAGCTGACCGCCTCCGATCTGCGCGCCTTCCTCAAAGAGCGCCTGCCTGACCCATTGGTCCCCACCTCCTGGGCTTTTCTGCCTGCGCTGCCTCTGACTTCCAACGGCAAGGTTGACCGCAAGGCGCTGCCGGCGCCCGACGAGCTCCGCTCTCCAGTACCGTCGGCCTCTCCGAGCACCCCAACCGAGGAGTTGTTGGCCACCCTCTGGGCAGGCGTGCTGGGTCTCGACCGCGTGGGTATCCATGAGAGCTTCTTTGAGCTGGGGGGCCATTCGCTGCTCGCCATCCAGGTCGTCTCGCGGGTCCGAGAGTCCTTCGGTGTCGAGCTGCCGCTGCAACGCCTCTTCGAGAATCCGACCGTCGCCGGGCTCTCCGGGATCATCGATTCGGCAAAGGATCTCGCCGTGGTCGAAATCCCGCGCCTCGAGCCTGCCCATCGCGGCAGGCCGCTGGCGGCGTCGTTCGCCCAGGAGTCGTTCTGGATCCTCAACCTCCTGGACCCGTCGAGCCATGTCTACAACCTCCCTTTGGCCTGGCGCCTGAGCGGCCGACTCTCGGCAGCGGCTCTGGAGATCGCTCTTGAGGCGCTCGTGCGACGGCACGAGGCGCTGCGCACCCATTTCGTGGAGATCGAGGGTCGGCCTTATCAGGAGATCTCCGCGCCGGCGGCGCTCGCTCTGCCGTGGATCGATCTGTCGAAGCTGCCGGAGGAGGAGCGGCGCCGGGAGTTGGAACGGATCGTTTCCATGACGTCCGCGGAACCTTTCGATCTTGGCCGGGGTCCCCTTCTGCGGGTCCGGTTCGTCATCCTGGGGGCGGACGAGAACGCCCTGCTGCTGACCATGCACCACGCGGTATTCGACGGCTGGTCCGGGAGCATCCTGAATCGAGAGCTGGCGGCGCTCTACGGGGCCGCGGCCGATGGTCGCGAGCCCGGCCTCCCAGCCCTGCCAGCGCAGTATGCCGACTTCTCATCCTGGCAGCGGAACTGGCTGCGGGGCGCGGTGATGGACCGCCTGCTCGACTGGTGGAGAGACGAGCTGAGAGATGCGCCTACAGCACTGGAGCTGACCGCCGACCGGCCGCGTCCGCCGATACAGACGTTCCGCGGTGGCTGGGAGGAGCTGGAGGTCCCGCCCCTCTTGGCCGCGGGGATCCTGGATCTCGGCCGACGCGAGGGGGCGACGACGTTCATCACCCTGCTCGCCCTGTTCCAGGCGCTGCTGCATCGGCTTTCCGGACAGGACGACCTGCTGGTCGGCGCGCCGGTGGCGAACCGTCCGCTTCCCGAGCTCGAAACCCTGATCGGCTGCTTCGTCGACAGCGTCGTCCTGCGCAGCCGCTTCGACCGCGTGGGGACTTTTTCCCAGCATCTCGGCCGGGTTCGCGAGACCGTCCTGAACGTCTTCTCGCGCCAGCATCTCCCCTTCGCCAAGCTCGCCTCCTCCCTGCCGCTCGAGCACGATCCATCCCGCAATCCCATCTTTCAGGTCCTTTTCTCCCTGGATGCGCCGGCGTCGTCACTGGCCTTGCCGGGATTGAGCGTAGAGCCGCTGTCCATGGGCGAACCGTCGGCGAAGCTCGATCTCAGCCTTGGGGTCAGAGAGGAGGGCGAAGGTCTGTGGCTGAACCTGGAGTACAACCTCGATCTCTTCGACCCCGCCACGGCACGGCGAATCCTGGAGAGCTTCGTGGCCCTGCTCGCGGAGATCTCCCAAGATCCCGGCCGGCGCCTGGATGCCGTCCCTCTGCTGCCTGCGGCTGCGTTGCGTGAGCTATGCGCGGAAGCGAGCCGGACCATCGGTTTGCGGAACGAGCCACACTGCCTCCACGATCTTTTCTCCGTCCAGGCAGCTCGCAGACCGGAGGCGCTTGCCGTTCTCTCGGTTGGAGGAGAGCGGCTGACCTACGGCGAAGTCGACCGGCTGAGCAGCCGCCTCGCGCGCTTCCTGATCCGGCGGGGCATAGTGCCGGAGACGCCGGTGGGTGTCTGTCTGGAGCGCTCGCCGGAGATGTTGATTGCCTTTCTCGGCGTCCTGAAAGCAGGCGGGGTCTACCTGCCGCTCGATCCGGCTTATCCCGTGGAGCGTCTGGCGTTCATGCTGGAGGATTCCGAAGCGCCGCTGGTGCTGATTCAGGAGCGCCTGTTGAAAGAGATTCCCGCCGGACGCTGGAAGACCGTGTCTCTCGACGGCCAAAACGGTCCACTGGTCGCCGAAGAGAAAGTCGACACCGCTCTCGCTGCCCGAGGGGTGCCGGAGAGCCTGGCTTATCTGATCTACACCTCGGGCTCGACCGGCCGGCCCAAGGGGGTCGGCATTCCCCATGCGGCGGCGGCGGAGCACATGGAGATCGCCGCCGGGCTGTTCGGTTTCCAGGACGAAGACCGCATGCTCTCCTTCTCCTCACTGAGCTTCGACGCTTCGATCGAGGAGATCTTCGCGCCATTGGTCCGCGGGGCCGCGGTCGTCCTGCGCGACACTGATCTGTGGTCCTCGGCCGAGCTCGTCCATCAGGTGGCCCGGCTCGGCGTCACCGCGCTGGGCCTGCCGACCGCCTATTGGCAGCATTGGATGGCCGATTGCGAGCAGACCC
>JBDSHF010000016.1:0-8831 GCA_039918595.1 Thermoanaerobaculia bacterium | reverse complement strand
CCGCAAGCTGGGAGAAGAGGTGGAGATTGCCTGGGAGGGGCTCCCGCTCGGCACCGTCCAGGCTCCGCCGGGGCCTGCCCGCGTGGCGCTTGCCATACGCGGTTCGGCCTCGTTCGAGGCAGTCCGCGTCGTTGCGCTATAGGAGAGGGGAAGAGAAGAAAAGGGGCGAGGCCTGACGAAAAGGAAAAGGCCCGTCGCGGGAATTGCCAGGGAGACGTACCAGGGATTTTCCTTGACTGGACCGGCGACGAAGGAGGATCGTCCCTCACTTTTTACCGCGCGCCTGCCCGAGTCAGTTGCCGACCCCGCCCACCCTCAAGCACAAAGCAAGGATCGGGCCAGCTTGTGTTGGCGCGGCGTTGGCCCTCATCACCCCGGCCCTCTTCTCCCCGCCTCCCCCCCATCCGCCGGGAGAAGAGGGAGAGGTTAGTCTAAAAGCCTCTCGGATTCTGGCTTTTTTAGCCCTCTCTCTCCCGGCGGACGGGGGGGAGGTGGGAGAGAGAGGGTTGGGAGAGTGAGGGTCCGCCCCGAAGGGGCGCCGCCTGTCCCTCCCCAGGCTCTCTGCGGCACACTACCAAGGACGGGGCCGGATCGGCGGCTCTCGGGCTACTATGGCTCGCCGTCCCCGGATCTTCGGGCAGGCCACGGGAGAGCGATGATGGAAATCAAGAAAGTCGGCGTCATCGGCGCCGGTGTGATGGGGGTCGGGGTCGGACAGAACCTCGCCCAGAGCGGCATGGAGGCCGTCCTGGTGGACGTCTCCGAGGAGGTCCTGGAGCGCGCGAAAGCGGAGATCCGGAAGAACCTCCGCTTTGCGGGGATGTTCCAGAAGGGCGCGGCCGCCAAGGAGGATGCCGCGACCGTCCTCGGCCGCATCCGCTTCAGCACGCGGCTCGAAGATCTCGCGGACGTCGACTTCGTGGTCGAGAACGTCCCCGAGAAATGGGAGATCAAGAAGGAGATCTACCCGCGGATCGACACCATCTGCCCCGAGCGGGCCGTCTTCGCGGTCAACACCTCCTGCTACTCGATCACCCGCGTCGGCGCCCTCACCAAGCGCCCGGACCGGGTGATCGGCATGCACTTCATGAATCCGGTCCCGCTGAAGCCGATGGTCGAGGCCATCCGCGGCCATCACACCAGCGAGGCCACGATCGAGACCGCCCGTCAGTTCCTGCGCCAGATGGGCAAAGATTGCATCCTGGTCAACGACATGCCCGGCTTCGTCACCAACCGGATCCTGATGCTGACCATCAACGAGGCGGTCTTCGTCCTGCAGGACGGCGTCGCCACCGCCGAACAGGTCGACCAGATCTTCAAGACCTGCTTCGGCCACAAGATGGGACCGCTCGAGACCGCCGACCTGATCGGGCTCGATACCATCCTCTACTCGATCGAGGTGCTCCACGAGAGCTACAACGACAGCAAGTACCGCCCCTGCCCGCTGCTCAAGAAGATGGTCGACGCCGGCCTGCACGGCCGCAAGAACGGCAAGGGCTTCTACGACTACGGAATTTCCCTTTAGAGAGAGTGAGCGCATGGACGAGACCCACGGAAAGATCAAGGAGTTTCTCTCGCGGTTCTTCAAGAACCACGACCTGCAGCCGAACGAGGACATCTTCGCCCTCGGCTTCGTCAACTCGTTGCTGGCGATGCAACTCGTCGCCTTCGTCGAGAAGGAGTTCGGCGTCGCCGTCGGCGACGAGGACCTCGACCTCGACAACTTCCGCACCATCGACGCGATCGCCAATCTGGTCGCGCGCAAGCGGGGCACCGCGGCTTGAACCTGGAGCTGAGCCCCGGGCAGCGGGCCGCCCGCGCCGAGTTCCGCGCCTTCGTCGCGGCCGAGATCGCCCCGCACGCCGACCGCTGGGACCGCGAGGCGGCGACGCCCGCCGCGCTGATCGATCAGCTTCGCGAGCGCGGCTATCTCGGTTCCAACGTCACGCGCGAGTGGGGCGGGGCCGGCCGCGACATGATCGCCTACGGCCTGCTGACCGAGGAGATCGGCCGCGGGTGCTCCTCGGTGCGTTCGCTGCTCACCGTGCACGACATGGTGGCCCATGCCATCCAGCGCTGGGGGAGCCCGGCGCAGAAGCAGCGCTACCTGCCGGCGATGGCGCGCGGCGAGATCCTGGGCGCCCTGGCCCTCTCCGAGCCCGAGGCCGGCAGCGACGCCAAAAGCGTGCAGACGGCCGCTGTCCTGTCCGGGGAAGGCGCCGGCGACGCCTGGGTGCTCGACGGCCGGAAGAAATGGACCACCTACGGCCAGCTCGCCGGCCTCTTCCTGGTGCTGGCGCAGGCCGACGGCAAGCCCACCGCCTTCCTGGTCGAGCGCGAGACCCCCGGGCTCGACGTCCGCCCGCTCCACGGGATCACCGGCACCCGCGCCTCGATGCTGGCCGAGATCTTCTTCGAGGGGGTCCGGGTGCCGAAGGAAAACCTGCTCGGCCGCCCCGGCTTCGGCGTCTCGCACGTGATCTCCGCCGCGCTGGAGCATGGGCGCTACAGCGTCGCCTGGGGCTCCGTCGGTCTCGGCCAGGCCTGCCTCGACGCCTCCAAGGCCTACGCCGCCGGGCGCCGGCAGTTCGGCGTCCCGATCGCCGATCACCAGCTCATCCGCCGCATGCTGACCAACATGATCGTCGAGGTGCGCGCCGCCCGGCTGCTCTGCCTGCGGGCCGGATGGCTGCGCGACGCCGGCGATCCCGGCGCCTCCGGCGAAATCATGGTCGCCAAGTACTACGCTTCGACCATGGCGACCCGCGCCGCCAACGACGCCGTCCAGATCCACGGCGCCAACGGCTGCAGCGAGGACTATCCTGTCGGCCGCTACCTGCGCGATTCCCGGGTGATGGAGATCATCGAGGGGAGCACGCAGATCCAGCAGATCACCATCCCGCTTTTCGAGCTGCAGGAGTTTTGAATGACTACCGGAGTTTCAGATCACGCCGCCGCCGTTCACGCGGCGAAGAAAAAAGAGAAGCAATCGATCAAGTGCGTGGTCTGGGACCTCGACAACACCGTCTGGGACGGCATCCTGCTCGAGGACGCCGAGGTGACGCTGCGCCCCCACGTCGTCCAGATCCTCGAGACCCTGGACGGCCGGGGGATTCTGCATTCGATCGCCAGCCGCAACGATCACGACGTGGCGATGGCGAAGCTGAAGGAATTCGGGATCGACGAGTACTTCCTCTACCCGCAGATCAACTGGGGCTCCAAGGCCGCCTCGATCACTCAGATCGCGCAGGACATCAACATCGGACTCGACGCCATCGCCTTTGTCGACGACCAGCCGTTCGAGCGCGAGGAGGTCGCCTTCAGCCATGACAAGGTGCTCTGCGTCGATTCCGCCGTGCTCGAGGACTTCCTCGACCGCCCCGAGCTCAACCCCCGCTTCATCACCGAGGATTCGCGCCTGCGCCGCCGGATGTACCAGGCGGACATCGAGCGCAACCGGGTGGAGGCGGAGTATGTGGGCCCCAAGGAGGAGTTCCTCGCCACCCTCGGGATGATCTTCACCATCGCCCCCTGCCGCGAGGAGGACCTCCAGCGCGCCGAGGAGCTGACCGTGCGCACCAACCAGCTCAATACCACCGGCTACACCTACTCCTACGAAGAGCTGGACGAACTGCGGCAGTCGCCGCGCCACAAGCTGTGGATCTCGAGCCTGGAAGACCGCCACGGCACCTACGGCAAGATCGGCCTCACGTTGCTCGAAATGGATCATGATGTCTGGACAGTGAAACTCCTGTTGATGTCCTGCCGGGTGATGTCCAAGGGGGTGGGGACGATCATGATCCACCACGTGCTGCGGCTGGCGAAAGAGGCGGGCGCGAAGCTGCGCGCCGAGTTCGTCTCCAACGACCGCAACCGCCAGATGCTGATCACCTACCGCTTCGCCGGCTTCAAGGAGATCGCCAGACAGGGGGAGGTGGCCATCATGGAAAACGACTACTCGGCCATCCAGCCCCCGCCACCCTACGTGGATCTGCGGATCCTGGAGTAGGCAACCTCCGGCGAAGGCGGTAGAGACGTTCACAGGTCCTCAACGACACCCCTGGAAGGCCACGGGGACCGCGTGACGTCTCTTCGAAGGGCTTGACGCGCCATTCGCCACTCCCCGTGAGAAGGCCATCAACCTCATTCAGAAAACGTTCAGCTTTGGCCTGCCCCGTTCAGATCTGGTATCGGCGGCGGCATGCCCTCCGCCGGAGACGTTCCGCGGTCCCCGTGGCCTCCCCCAGGGTGTCGTAGAGGACCTGGAACGTCTCTACCGCCTTCGCCCAGGGGTTTCCTCTGTCGGCGAGGTGACATTTTTTGGATATCGAGCCTTGACAAATTCTGTCAACCGCGAGGGATATCTAGCTACGAGATCCCATAGAATCAATGACTTGGAGCTTGGCAAGCCCATTGCTCTAGGGAGAAGTACTTAAATCGTAGGTTGGTTGGTTCTCTCCGGGTTGGCTCCGGCGGGCGTTAAGCGCCCCCCCTCAGGGGGGGCGCGCTTTTCTAAGCCGCTCGAGCTCGCCGGGCCTTCGTGTGCGCGGACGTAATGTTCCGCCTCTGATCCAGCGGGCGGTCAAGGAGCTGGGGGTGAAGATCTGGCGTCGTTCAAGCGGACGCGCCCCAAAGCGGCACCGCTCAAGCTCCAAGCCGTTGTCGGCTCATCTACAAGATTCGGGAGAGCCGGTCGAAGATACTTTCATACACTTTCTTGTACGTCTTGGTTGCGAGTCGGGTGGCCCTTATCGCCGACAGCTTTACAAACCACATAGATGATGGGTCTCGAACCAGAACGGTTTCAGGTATGGCCAAGGCGTTGCCACACAGGAACCCCAGCGGTTTAAACGCTGGTGGAAATACTTGCCTCATCACGACCCGGTCCTCACCCAGGACGTTCAAGGATCCAGGGATGGGCCGCCCAAGGGGACCGTTTCTGACGTAAAACAGTATCTGGCCGTCTTGCAGGCGTGTGCCTGCCAGGCTGAGCCACTGGGGAAGCCGCAGACCCAATTGAGGTGTTCTCCTGCCGTCAACAACAACGATCAAGTTTCCCTCGCCGTCAAACCACCGGCCCTCGAATTTCCCGAGCTCCATGCTTGACCCGGCAAGAGGGGCGATTTGGAGTGGCGGAAGACTATCCCCGCAGCCAAGAAGAAGCAGTGCTGGAACAAGGAGTCCCGCGTGCATTCTACGGAGCCAACGAGATCTGGTCTTCATCACCTCTATAGACTCCTCTACGGCGGCCAGAGTTCCCTTGATCCTACGGACTGGCAGAGCCGGGGAGGACGTGGTGGGTCGAGGCCCCTCCGCCCATGGCCTTATCTCTCTATTTCGTTGCTTCCTTAGTATGCGAGCAAGGTGCTGACGATTCCATAGCCCTCCGGCCCCTGCATCATCAACGTCAGAGTCGGCAGGTGGCGCTCTCTACCAGCTTCGCCGAAGGCTTCCTGGACCCAAACGCATAAGGTGATCTGAAAAGAAAACGGCCGGCAGGGTTGCCCCTGCCGGCCGTTTTCATACTGCCGCGCGGTGGTGCCTAGACCCGGCGCTTGCGGCGCAGGGCGAAAGCCGCGCTCACCGCCAGCAGGATGGCGAGGGCCGCGAGGCCGACGCTGTCCAGGGTGGGGATGATCGCGGCCGGCTGGCCGGAGATCGGCGCCTGGCCGGCGTTGTTGGCCGGCGTCGGATCGCTCTCGTTGCCGGTGGCGCTGGCGGTATTGGTGATCGTGCCCGTCTGGGTGACCGTGGCCGTCAGGTGGCAGGTCGCCGAGGCGGTCACGGCCAGAGCGCCGACGCTCCAGGTGAGGGTCGGATTGGCGAAGACGGCCCCGCAGTCGTTGGAGACATAGGCGAGGCCCGCCGGCAGGGTGTCGGTCACCGTCACGCCGGTGGCGTTCGCCGGCCCGTTGTTGGTCACCGTCAGGGCGAAGGTCACGTTGTCGCCGACGTGAATGGGGGCGGGCGTGGTCAGGGTCTTGGTCAGCGACAGATCGGCCGAGGCGGCGGAGAAGGTGTCGGTGTCGGTGGCGTTGTTGTCGGCCGTGTTGGGATCGGGCGTGCCGCTCGCCACCGTCGCGGTGTTGACGAGGGTGCCGGAGGCGCCGGGGGAGAGGGTGCAGGTCGCGGTGTAGGTCACCGAGCTGCCGGCCGGGAGGTTGAGCGCCGCGTCGCTGATGTTGCCGGAGCCCGCCGCGGTGTTGCCGGTGGCGCCGCCGGCGGCGGTGCTGGTGTAGGTGACGCTGGTACAGGCCGCCGGGAAGATGTCGGTCACGGTGGCCGGGTTCGCCGCTGTCGGGCCGGCGTTCGAGGCGACGATCGTGTAGGTCGTAGAGCCGCCCGGCGCGACGGTGGTGACGCCGTCGGTCTTGGTGATCGACAGATCGGACGAGGCGCAACTGAAGGTGTCGATATCGAGCGACCAACTGTCGATGCTGCCGCCGTCGCCGGCTAGGTCGTCGGAAACGGTCAGCGTCCAGGTGCCGTTCGGGTCCTCGCCGATGAAGGCCGCCATCGCCTCCTCGGGGACGAGCGGCGTGGCCGTGGTCAGGTTCGCGTAGAGCTGGTCGGTCACCAGGCCGTTGTTGGTGGTGTACGGCACCTGCCCGCCCGGGTTCGCGTCGTCGTCCCAGAGCGTGCCGTTGAAGACGTTGTCGTTGCCGGCCCCGTTGTCGGTGGTCAGGGTCACGACCGTCCCGGCGGGGGAGGTGAGCGTGATGTCGAGGTCGGCCGAGAAGGTGTGCATGATGTTGGTGATGGCATCGACGTCGAGGATCGAGGTGCCGGCGCCGGAAATGACGATCGTCGAGGTCACCACCGCCGGGCCGGTCGGGATCGCCACCGGGGTGGACTGGGTCGCCGTCGGCACGGTGGTCGTGATCGGCGCGTTGGGGAACGTCGTGACCGCGAGCGACCAGCTATCGAGGCTGCCGCCGTCGCCGGCCAGGTCGTCGGAGATCGTGATGGTCCAGGTGCCGTTCGGATCCTCGCCGATGAACGCTCCCATCGCCTCTTCAGGAACGAGCGGCGTGGCCGTGGTCAGGTTCGCATAGAGCTGGTCGGTCACCAGGCCGTTGTTGGTGGTGTACGGCACCTGCCCGCCCGGGTTCGCGTCGTCGTCCCAGAGCGTGCCGTTGAAGACGTTGTCGTTGCTCCCCCCGTTGTCGGTGGTCAGGGTGACGACCGTCCCGGCCGGGGAGGTGATCGTGATGTCGAGGTCCGCCGAGAAGGTGTGCTGGATGAAGGTTGTCGCGTCGAGGTCGAAGAGGTACGAGCCGACGCCGGACACCACGATCGTCGACGTCACCACCGCCGGACCGGTCGGGATCGCGACCGGCGTGGACTGGGTGAAGTTGGTCGTCGTCTGGCCGCAGCCGGCCGGCGTCGTCGGCACGACCTTCCTGGGGACCCGGCGCGCCGCGGTGGCGGCCGAGGCGGCGCCTCCCACGTGGCCCGGATCGTCGCCGCCCATCGCGGCGGAGAGACTCCGGTACTGCCCCTCGGCGGTCGCGTACGCCGTGGCGGCCTGGGCGTTCGTCCGGACCTGGGGCTTCAGGCTGTTCATCTGCTGCGCCAGGCTGAGCATCTGCTGGTAGGTCGCGTTCTTGTCGATCGCGGCCGAAGCGAGGCTGGCGCCGCAGAGCAGGGTGACCGCCATGATCACCGCACAGGCTTTGCGGGTGTGCCGTGGTCCTTCAAATCGCCGGGTTGGGGAAGCGTAGTCTGTCATTCTTAATCCTCCTGAGTCCCAAGATGCAAATTCTTATGTTTCAGATCGCTCAATGAGCCCGACATGGTTTGGATATTGTTGGGGGTCACCGCGAATCCTGATCCGCGCAGATCAGGCGAAGCGAGCTTTCGTCAATCTCGGCGACACGACTTCGGGTCCCCCCGGCAAGACGATGAGGAAGGTGTTCTGGAAACTACCCGTACATAGTAGCCAAGAGCGCCGGGGAAATAAAGCGGAATGTGGAAAAGGAGCCCGGAAATCCTGAGAGGCTACCCGCGCTTGCGGGCGACGACGAACATCTTCTGGCTCTGGGCGGTGAACGGCTCCCGATGATGTCCGCCCTCGATGGATTCCACCTCGAGGCCCGCGCGCTCGAGCATGAGCTCCAGCTCGTAGCGGAAGATCGGGCGCCAGTGCAGCGAGTAGGCGGCTCGCCGGACGAGCCCGTCGGGCGCGACCTCGTCATACCACCCGAAGAGCTCCTGCACCTGGTCGGCCCCCAGCGGTCCGATCGCGGCGAACCGCGTGTAGAAGTTGCCGGTATGCGGGTTGCGCCGGGTGACGAACGGCCTGGGGACCGGCTCCCCGCGGAACGGGAGAACCAGCGGGTTCATCACATCGATCGCGAGACGGCCGTTCTCGTCGAGGTGCCGTGCCGCCGCGACGAGCGCCGCGCACTGGTCCTCGAATCGCGTCACGCAGAGGAGGCTGTTGAAGGCGATGATGACCAGCGCGAACCGTTTGTCGAGGTCGAAATTCGCGATGTCCCCCCGCGCCAGCGCGATCCTCTCCGCGACCGCCGGCTCTTCCCGTCCGAGGTTCTCGCGAAAGCGGCTCAGCATCGGCTCGGAGATGTCGAGTCCCGTCACGCTGAATCCACGGCGGGCCAGCGGGATCGCCACCCGGCCGGTGCCGCAGCAGAGCTCGAGCACCGATCCCCCCTGAGACGCGTCCGCGAGCTCCTGATAGCGGTCGATGTCGTACGCGATCCCCTGGTCGATGGTCGCGGGATCGAAATTCTCCGGGAAGGGGGAGATCGCCTGGCCGGGATAGTCGCCGTCGTAGTAGTAGACCGAGCTGTGATCGTCGGGGAGATTGG
>JBDSHF010000015.1:0-3794 GCA_039918595.1 Thermoanaerobaculia bacterium | reverse complement strand
CGCAGCCCCACCAGCCCCTGGGTGACCGCGTCGAGCTCCTCGCGGGCGGTGTTCAGGTGCTCGCGCTCGGCGCGGACGAAGCGGGTGTAGGGGCCGATCGCCTCGTCGATCCGGCGCATGCTCCCCTCGACCTCGCTGTCGAACTGGGCGGTGAGCGAGGTCATGAGCTGGTCGCGCATGGATTCGATCTTTTCGCGCAGATCCTTCTTCGCGTCGCGGCGGCGGTTGGGGATGATGAAGAAGCCGAGGACGGCGACCGTGCCGGCGGCGAGGATGCCGGTGAAGTCCGCGGCCGCGGTGACGGCGAGATGGGTGAGCAGGACCCCAAGGCCGAGCGCTCCCATCTCGGCGAGCGCGGTGGTGGTGACCGCCATCTTGACCGAGTCGGCGAGACGGTTCGACTCCCGCTCGCGGTCAAAGGTCTCCACCGAGCGCTGGGCCGTTCGCCCGACGCTGTCGAGCAGCCTTGTGCGGTCGAAGTCGAAGCTGCGGCCGACCTGCCCCACGATGCGGTCGGCGTGCTTCTGCCGCCGCAGCGCCAGGTGCTCGGTCACTGCCTGCCACTGCCGCAGCTCGGAGCTGACCAGCCAGTCGATGATCTCGGTGACCCGCTTCTCGATCCGCTGCGGCAGGTCGGCGACCACGGCGCGCTCGAAGTCGGCCTTCATCTTCGATTTGTTCATCAGGTCGACGACGCGGGCGAGGCGCATGGTGTCGTCGAAGAAGCTCATGCCGCGGTTCTCGAACTCGTTGAGGACGTTGCTGACGTCGGCGAGGCGGAAGCGGAACTCGCGCTGCATGTCCTCCTTGAACACGGCCATCTGGCGCTCGATGTCCTCGATCGCCGCGAAGTCCTCCTTGAGCAGGCCGAGCCGGCCGTCGGTGATCTCCAGGTAGCGCTTCGAGAGGTGCTCGGCGACCCCCAGCGGGTTCATCAGCTTGAGGCGCACCCGTTCCTTCTCGTCGAGAGTGTTGACGATGTAGCTCTCCAGCGCCTCGAACCGGCTCTGGGCGAGGAGGGCGGGATCGTTGCCGGTCTTGCCGCGCAGGGCGAGGCGGGCCGCCACCGGAAAGATCTCCGGCGCGAAGCCGAGGAGGGTGCGGGCGCTCTCGGCGACGAAGGCGAGGATGCGGTCGATGTCCTCGACGGTCTCGACGGTGTCGATCTTGTTGACCACGATCACGATCTTCTTCCCCCAGTCGCGGATGCCCTGGAGGAAGGCGCGCTCGCTCTCGGTGAACGGGCGGTCGGCCGAGGTGACGAAGAGCACCATGTCCGAGCGCGGCACGAACTCGCGGGTGATCGCCTCGTGCTCGCGATGGATGGCGTTGGTGCCCGGGGTATCGACGATGTTGATGTCCTGGAGCAGCTCGACCGGGGCGGTGATGACGTCGAGCGCCGTCTCCAGGGCCGTGCGGGACACCGCGGCGCCGTACTTGATGATGTGGACGTGGGTGGTGGTGGGGGTGACCCCCTCCTCCAGGATCTTGCTCCCCAGCAGCGCGTTGATGAAGGCGCTCTTGCCGGCGTTGAACTCGCCGGCGACGACGAGCAGGAAGAGCTCGTCGAGCTGCAGCGCCGACCGCTTGAGGGTCGCCTGATCCTCCGCCGAGGCGTCGAAACGCGCCAGCGCCTGCCGCAGATCCCCCAGCAGACGCCGGTTTTCGGCCAGGAGCTCGTCTTGATTTCGATTGAGAATGCGCCGCAGCATGATTGACCCCCCGCCCGCTGGGAACGTTAGCACGGGATGTGCCAAGGGGGGGTGGGAGGGCCGATCCGATAGCGGGCCGGTAGCGGTGCCGTTGAGGGCGACCTGCGGTCGCCCTGGCGCGTTCCGCTGCCGCCGTTGCGACGGATCTCGCGCTGGCCGTGCGGGCGCGTCCTCTCCTGATATTTGTCTCCTGATAGACTGCGCTTGACTAGACTCGGGCAAAACTGCGAACCGAGAGGGGGATCCCATGAGCGCAGCGAAGAACATTCCCACCGTGGATTTGAACGACTACACCGCCGGCGACGCCGCGGCCCGCTCGCGGCTGATCGAGACCCTGGGGCAGGGCTTGAGCGAGTTTGGCTTCCTCAACGTCGAGGGGCATGGGATCGACTCGTCGCTGATCCGCGGCACCTACGACCTCTGGAAGCGCTTCTTCGAGCTGCCGGACGAGGTCAAGCGGCGATACGCGGGAGTCGAAGGGGGGGCCCGCGGGTACACGCCGTTCGGCGTCGAGCACGCCAAGGACAATCCGCTGCCCGACCTCAAGGAGTTCTGGCACATCGGGCAGGAGCCGCCGGAGGGGCACCCCTACCGGCGGGAGTATCCGGAGAACGTCTGGCCGGCGGAGATCCCGGAGATCCGGCAGCCCACGCAACGCCTCTACAGCAGCCTGGAGCGGGTGGCCGAGAACCTGCTGCGCGCGCTCGCCGAGTATTTCGACATGCCGCGCGACAGCTTCGCCTCGATGATGGAGGTGGGCAACAGCATCCTGCGCGTCATCCACTACCCACCGGTCCGGCCCGATCAGGCGCCGGCCGTGCGCGCCGCCGCGCACGAGGACATCAACCTCATCACCCTGCTCTGTGAGGCGACCGATTCGGGGCTCGAGATCCTCACCCGCCAGGGGGAGTGGATGGCGGTCGAGACCGGTCCGGGGCAGATCGTGGTCGACGCCGGCGACATGCTCTCCCGGTTCACCAACGAGGTCGTCCCCGCCGCCACGCACCGGGTGGTCAATCCGGCCGAGAACGCCGCCCGCGACCGCTACTCGATGCCCTTCTTCGTCCACCCCTACTCGGCGTGCGACCTGACCATCGGCGAGCGGTTCGTCACCGCGGACAACCCGCCCAAGTACCCGCCGATCACCGCCGGGCAGTTTCTCGAGCAGCGCCTGCGCGAGATCGGGCTGAAGAAGTAGGGGGATTCCGAGGGGAACATCCGGCTCCCGATCTCGTTAAGATGGGGTTATGTCCAACCCTCGGAGGAGCCCATTGATGTTTTCCATTCTCAGATCCCGCCGCGCCGCGGCCCTTCTCGTCGCCGCCTTTCTGCTGGCGGTTCCCCAACCCTCGAGCGCCGCGAAGCGGGCGATCGCCGAGACCGACCTCTTCAAGTTCGTCTGGGTCGCCGACCCGCAGATCTCGCCGGACGGCAAGCGGGCCGTCTTCGTCCGCGTGACCGTCAACGAGAAGAAGAATGGCTACGACACCGCCCTCTGGATCGTGCCCACGGACGGCAGCGAGCCGCCGCGCTCGTTCACTAGCGGCCCGTCCGACTCCTCGCCCCGGTGGTCGCCGGACGGCTCGCGGATCGCCTTCAACCGCTTCGCCATGAAGGACGGCCACGGCGAGCCGCCGCAGGTCTACCTGATTTCCACCCAGGGGGGCGAGGCCGTCGCCCTGACCGAGGTCCCCCAGGGGGCGGGTTCCCCGGTGTGGTCCCCGGACGGCAGGACGCTCGCCTTCACGAGCTCGGCGAACGACAAGGATCTCCAGAAGTGGAAGGGGGAGAAGGCGAAGGCGAAGGACGAGAAGGGGAAGGATGAGAAAGATGAGAAAAAGGCCGAGGAGGAGCGCGAGAGCGACGTCCGGGTGATCACCCGGGCGATCTACCGCTTCAACGGCGGCGGCTATGGCGACCTCACCCATCCCAGCCATCTCTGGACGGTGCCGGTCCCGGCGGCCGGTTTCCTCAAGCTGCCGGAGCCGAAGCGGCTCACCTCGGGTGAGCTCGACCAGGGGAACCCGGTCTGGTCGACGGACGGCTCGACGATCTATTTCGCCGCGGACACCGAGAAAGAGG
>JBDSHF010000014.1:0-2711 GCA_039918595.1 Thermoanaerobaculia bacterium | reverse complement strand
CCCTGGCGGCCGGAAGGTCAGGGTCCGGACTATGCGGGGAACAGCGGCGGCTTTCTCCTCGGGCTGATCGGCTTTCTCGGCGTGCTGGGACTGTTCAACCTGGTCTTCATTTCACCCAGCCCGTGGCTCCTCCGCGGGCTCGTCCTCTTCTTCGACCTCATCGGGCTGCTCTTCCTCGTGGACGCGCTCCGCAAGGCTTGGCAGGCCCTGCGCCACGGACGGCCGCGGATGCGCTGGACGACCTTTCCCGCCTTTCTCGGCGGCCGTCTCGAAGGGGTTTTCCTGAGCCGCTCCGCCCTGCGGCCGAGGGGATCGGTGAAGGCGACCCTGCGTTGCATCGAGGACCTGGGCGGCGGGGAGCCGGCGACGCTGGAGCCGTTCGTGATCTATCAGCAGATCCGCGAGATCGACGGAGGCCGGGACGCTCTGCGGGAGCTGCCGTTTTCTTTCGACATCCCGCTGGATCTCCCCGGCACTCATCTGGACCGAGCCAGAGCCATCTACTGGCAGGTGTTCCTCCAGGTGCCGGTGACAGGCCCGGATTTCGAAACGGCTTTCCTGGCGCCGGTGTATGAGCGCGAGCACGTGAACGCGGCAGAGAAATGATGCTCCTGCTATATAATTGTGGTAAGTGAAAGATCACCGGCAAGTGAAAGCCAGCGCTCAACCAGGAGGACCGGCATGGAATGCATCGACATCAGCGGCGGTGGGTCCAAAGGACCGCAAAATTTCATTTTTGGCTATGGATCGCTGATTGAAGACGAGTCGCGACAGCGGACCACTCCCTCGGCGCGCGATGCCTGGCCCGCGCGCGTCGAAGGCATACGCCGTGGCTGGTGGGCGCGGGGAGCCGCGAGCGGCCTGACCACGACCTACCTCGGCGCGATCGCCGATCCCGCGGCGACATGCAACGGCGTGCTCTACAAGGTCTCCGCCGAGGAGCTCGCCGCGACGGACCGCCGGGAGAGTGCCGGCTATCAGCGCTGCCGCATCGACACCGAAAAGATCACCATGCTCGACGGCCGGGACGCATCGCCCGTGGGACTGGTGTGGGCCTACATCAACCTGATCCCGCCGGACCAGATCGGCGACAACCTGCCTACTCCGCAGTTCCCGATGGTCCAGTCCTACGTCGACATCTGTATCCACGGCTGCCTCGAGGTCGAGGGCAAGTATCCGACCGCGGCCGGTTTTACCCAGGATTTCATTGCCACCACCGACGAATGGAGCCGCTACTGGGTCAATGACCGCCTCTACCCGCGGCGCCCCTTCATCTTCCAGCCGGCCGCGGGGCAGATCGACGCCGCTCTCCAGAGCGCGCCCAAGACATCCGAGCTGTTCTACGAGGTGGAGATCGAGCCCGCCGGCTGGGAGGATCTCAGGCCGGTACGCCCCAAGAAAGTGCCGGCCGATTCCGGAAAGGTCTTGTAAGGGCTCGCCGAAGTTGAGGTGCCCGGAACCGGCGGGCTCAGCTCGCTTACGCCAAAAGCTTCTGGAGAGCCCTGATCTGTCCGATATGTCGGTCGAGATGGACCCGGCTCATGATGACCGCCTGTCTCACGCTGATCGGTCCGGCCACAGGGTGCTTCAGAGCGGGTCTGTGGATTCCCTTGGGGCCCAGGCTGTGGACGTAGGCTCTCAGCCACATCTGGTTCTCGTCCCAGAGGCGACGCAATTCGGCTAGATCGCGAACGCCCTCCGGGAGCATCGCGGGGGATACGGCTCCCACGGGGATGCCGGTCCTCAAGACGAACATGACAATGAGATAGCGAATGCGATCCTTGAGCCTGGGCTCTCGGATCTTGAGCTGGGGCGGCTCGGGGAGCCCCTGGAAGACCACTCTCTCGGCAAGCACGAGGTGTTCGACGATCTCGAGGATGGACCACTTTTCCGGGAGCGGCTTGGCAAGGAGCTTGCCGTGCTCCAGCGCCTCTATCTCGTCCAGCAAGGCATTGCGCCTTTCGTCGAACGCCTGAAGTCTCTTGTCCAGTTTCACGCCCCAAACCCTTTCGCCGAATCGTGGGTGCGAACGCACCCTATCTCGCCGTATAAGTCCGGCAAGAGGATACAAGTCTGGCGGTCCAACTCGCCACGGCGTACGACGCCCGATAGGAGCTTCTCATGGCGCCAAGAGAAGTGCCAAGCGATTCTCCGCGGCTTGAGAATTGAGCTGTTGTTGCTGCCGCTCGCTTTCGGTAAACTCTCGTCGTGCGCGTCTACCTCGATCTCTGCTGCCTCAAGAGGCCCTTTGACCTTCAGGAGCAGCCCCTTATCCGGCTTCAGACCGAGGCTGTGCTCAGTATCCTTACCCTTCCGTCGGACATCGTCGAGCCGCTCCAAAGCGAGGCCCTCGTCCTTGAGAACAGCCTGAATCCGAACCAAGCCCGCCGCGAGGCGGTCGCCCTCTGGCTCTCTGGGGCAGTGGGAATCTCGCCCGATGAGAGCGATCTGTCCGTTCGCATCAATGAGCTCATCGCAAAGGGCTTCAAGAGCTTCGACGCCTTTCATCTGGCGTCCGCAGAGCTGTCCGGTGTTGCCGTTTTTCTCACCGTGGACCGTCAGTTTCTCAGTCTTGCGGCGCGGATGTCGGGCGAGCTTCGCGTTCGCGTGACCGATCCCGTTCACTTCATCGAGGAGGTCTCTCAGTGGAAGCATTGATCGCCAACCAGAGTGAACTGAGGAATCGTGGATTTCGTGCCCTCGTTGAAGCC
>JBDSHF010000013.1:0-22005 GCA_039918595.1 Thermoanaerobaculia bacterium | reverse complement strand
GGCTTCGACCTCACCCCCTACTACGGGTTCGAGGAGGACGCCGTCCACTTCCACCGTGCCGCCCGCGCGGCCTGCGAGCCGTTCGGCCCGGAGGTCTATCCGCGGTACAAGAAGTGGTGCGACGAGTACTTCTTCCTCCGCCACCGCGAAGAACCCCGCGGTATTGGCGGCCTGTTCTTCGACGATCTCCACGAGTGGGGGTTCGACCGCTGCTTCGCCTTCCTGCGCAGCGTCGGCGACCACTTCCTGCAGGCCTACCTGCCGATCCTTCGCCTCCGCAGGGACCTCCCCTACGGCGAGCGGGAGCGGGATTTTCAGCTCTACCGCCGCGGGCGCTACGTCGAGTTCAATCTGGTCTGGGACCGCGGCACGCTGTTCGGCTTGCAGAGCGGGGGACGGACGGAGTCGATCCTCATGTCCCTGCCGCCGCTGGTGCGCTGGCGCTACAACTGGCGGCCCGAGCCCGGGACGCCCGAGGCGCGGCTCTACGAGGAGTTCCTGCGGCCACGGGATTGGGCGGACGGAGGATGAGCGACTTCAAGCCGAAGCTTTAGGCCTGCTCCGGCCTCTGGAAACGCAGCTCAGGATTGCGCTCCACCCGTCTCAGGAAAGAAGCGATCCCGTCGATCAGGGTGGCGGCGCAGGCCTGTTCGGCCTCGACCGCCTGCTGCCAGTAGCCGAGCGCGGCAAGAGCCTCGCGGTGGACTTGCCGCGAAGAGAAGATCTGGACGATCTGCTCAGCCAGGCGTTTGAGCTCTGCCATGCGTCCTTGCTCGGCGTAGAGCGAGGCGAGCTCGAGCGAGACGAGCGCGGTGTCGAAGACCGCATCCATGAGAAGGAATCCGTCTCGCGCCTCGAGGAGGAGGCTCTCGGCCTGATCGATCTGGCCGAGGCCGCGGGCGATCTTGCCTTCGATCCATTTGCGGGGGTTCCGGAACCAGGGCTGAGGGAACTGCTGATACAGCGGCTTGGCCTTGACCAGCAGTTTATGGGCGGTCATGAACTGACCGGTCTCGGTCAGATTGTCGATCAGATTGTGCCAGGCGATGAGCCGCAGGCGCGGTTCGCGGGCGGGGTCGATCAGATCGAGGGCCCGGTAGAGCAGGGCGATCCCCTTTTCGGGCTCACCGGCGACGGCGTGGACCGAGGACGTCCTGACCAGCGCCCGGCCGGCCCGGTGCGTCTCGCCAAATTCCAGAAAGATGATCATGGAGCGGCGCAGGAGACGCAACGCCTCGGGGAAACGGCCCTGCTTCATCAGGAGCGACGCCTTGAGATCGAGGACCAGGGCCTTCTCCATGGAGTCCCCCGTCCCGAGCCGGAGGAACGAGAACGCGAAGTCGAACGCCTCTTCAGCTCCCCGAAGGTCCGACCGGACCCGGCGCGAGTTTGCCACATAGGCCCAGGCGCGCGCTCGCAGATCGTCCAGCGGCGCGGTCCCATAGGTGGGGCCGTCCAGATAATCCAGGACCTCGACGGCGAGCAGGGCCAGGCTCTCGCCGAGAGCCGAATCCTGAAAGTTCTGCTCCTGGCTCTCGTGCAGCAGGCGCTCGCAGAGACCCCAGGTTTGAAATCGGGGGCAGTTGCGGACGATGAGGGTACGCCGCCCGGCGGGAACCTGCATGAGCTCCGCGTAGAGTCCCGGGGCCTCCGCTCTCTCACGGGCGTAGGCGCCTTCAACGGGAGCCAGGGACCGGGAGGCGTTCGCCAGGACGGGATCGTAGTGGGCCGGCAGGGCCTGCCGGCGCTCGAAGGGGAGCACTTTGCTGGCCAGAGGGGTCGGCCGGAGGTGCAGCAGCCAGCGGAGCTTGTCCTGGCACTTCGAGCAGGTGGCAAGATGCTTCAGGCATTTCGCCCTGACTTCCGGGCAGGCGGAGGCAGGCTCCTGGAGCAAGAGATCGTGGGGGTGGATTCTCACTGGCGTGGCCCTCCCGGAACAAAAAAGAAAAAATAACCTCTCAATACAAGTGGTTGCTTCAGGCGGGCAAAACGGGACAAAAAGGGAGCACCGATGGCAGTGCTCCCAGGATCTTTTGCCTGATTAGTGGGGGCCGCCGTTAGGGTCCAGTTGGCTTGCAACATCCTTGGACTTCGGGAACCTCTCTGCCGGCGGCGGCTTCGAGGAGAAAACGGAGGCTACCCAGTCGACGAACAGGGTGAGCGCGCCGGCCTCCCTGTCCGCGGGCATCGCGGGATGCCCTAAAGGGAAGGCACTCAGACTTCCTGCTGTTAATAAAGAGATGACCAAAGAAGCGATGATGAGTCGGCTCGTACGGGACATTTCCTCTCCCTCCTGACAGCCTCCCGGGTATCTTTTGGTAGCTACCCGAGGACTGCTGGTTGATTTTTGAGCTCTCCGCCTCTTGATCTCAGGGCAGTCCTCCACTCTTGGCCCGAAGCAAGGACCAGTCGGGAGAAGAAAGACCATCATGATAGGACTTGTTGCGGGAATTGAACACTCCCCGCGATTTGCGAGGCGCTTCCGTCGCGTGCTACCCCAGGTCCCGCCCCCGCAGGAACTCCGCCATCAGCTCCCAGAGCCTTTCTTTCCGGTCGGTCAGGCGGTGATCGCCATCGGCGAAAAGATGGAGATCGATCTCCTGAAAGGGGCAGCGGGTGGCGAAGTCGAGGACGCTTCTCCAGGAGACGGAGGTGTCGAGCTTTCCCTGGAGGAGGAGGGCGGGCGTCCGGTAGCGGGCGAGCAGGGTCTCGGCGGGGTGGGCTCGCAGGTCCTCGATCAGGGCCCAGCTCAGCTCGCAGGAGACAAGGTCATTTTGGAAGTGAATCCTCCCCCTCTCTTCCCAGGCGCGGGCCCTCTCGGCTCCGGCCCAGGCGAGGAGCCCCTTCTCCATCTCGAGCGCCGGGGCGATGTGGAGGCCCGCCAGGATCTCCTCCGGATGGAGGGCCGAGTACCAGAGTGCCGTCCCGCCCCCCATCGAGGAGCCGATCAGGATCAGCCGCCGGAACCCCCGGTCGCGCAGGAAGGCGTGGACCCGCCCAACGTCTTCCAGGTTGCGCGTCAGCGTGAGGCCGGCCATCTCGCCGCCGGAGAGGCCGTGCCCCTGGAAGTCGAAGGAGCAGAAGCCAAGATCCGCCGCGAGCGCCCGCCGGCGGAAGAACTCCGCCTTTTCCCCGGACTGCTCGGAGCCGAAGCCATGAAGATAGAGGACGCAGGGACAGTCCGAGCCGGCCGGAGGCGGATCGAAGCGCGCGGCGAGGTGGGAGACCTCGCGGCCGTCCTCGATGATGGAAATTCTCTCCATGGAGCACCGGTCCCCTCGACGGCTGCGGACTGTGACACCGCCCGGCTCCCCGAAGCAAGACCCCGAGGCAAGAGGTGCTATCCTCCTGCGGCAACTTTTTTTGATGGGGTCCTGATCCCCGGGAGGCGCGACTACAGATGGGAAACGGCGATCGCCGCGAGATCGCGGGCTGGCACAGCCCGAGCCTGGGGCAGCACATGCCCATCGTCTCCTACGGCCACTATGGACACCCGCTGCTGCTCTTCCCCACGGCCGCCGCGGACTTCCTTGAGAACGAGCGTTTCGGCCTGATCGGAGCGGTCCAGCCGGCCCTCGACGCCGGCCAGGTGCGGGTCTTCTCGATCAACAGCATCAACAACCAGGCCTGGATGGACCGCAGCCTGCCGGTTCCCGAGCAGGCGCGGCGGCAAGCCCTCTACACCCGCTACGTGGAGGAGGAGGTCGTCCCCTTCATCCGCGAGGTCTGCCAATCGCCTGACCTCCGCATCGCCACCTCGGGAGCGAGCTTCGGCGCCTTCCACGCCGCCAACACGCTGTTCCGCCGGCCGGACCTGTTCGACGGCGTCATCGCCATGAGCGGCTTCTACGACCTCGGGCCGGACTATCTGCGCGGGTACGGCGACGACAACTGCTACTTCAACAATCCGGCCTCGTATCTGCCCAACATGGAAGGGCACTTCCTCGACCTGCTGCGGACCGCCAGGATCCAGATCCTGACCGGGCAGGGGGACTATGAGGCGCCGGACGCCTCGCGGCAGCTTGCGGAGATCCTCTCCCGCAAGGGCATCCCGCACTCCCTGGACCTCTGGGGGTACGACATCCCCCACGATTGGCCCTCGTGGCGCAAGATGCTCCCCTACGGGATCGACCAGATGGGCTGGTGATTCGTGGCCGCGCCTCTGCCTCCAGACATCCAGGAGATCCTGCGGGCGCTCGACGACAGCGATCGCCGGGCCGAGGCGCTGGTCCGCGATCTGGACGAGGAGCGGTTCAACTGGCGGCCGGACGAGCGGTCGTGGAGCGTCGCGCAGTGCCTGGATCACCTCAACGTCGCGAACCTCGCCTATCTGGACCCGATGCGCGCGGCGCTGGAGCGGGCCGGGCGGAAGGGCCGGCCGGGTGCCATCCGGCCCGGTTTCTTCGGGCGATGGTTCGTGGGCACGCTGGAGCCGCCGCCGAAGCGCAGGCTCCCCGCGCCGAAGAAGATCGTCCCCGCCGCGCGCAAGGGACGGGACGAGGTGATCGGCGAGTGGCGGCGGATTCAGGCCGAGGTGAAGGATCTGCTCCGAGCGGGCGCGGGACAGGACCTCAACAGGATCCGGTTCGTGAATCCGTTCCTCTCGCTGATCCGTTTCAGCGTCGGCACCGGTTTCCAGGTGATCACGGCGCACGAGCGCCGGCATCTCTGGCAGGCGGAGCGGGTCGTGGCGAACCCGCGGTTCCCCTGAGCGCTCAACGTGCAATCCCCTGCCGTTCGGGTTAGACTTGCCGCGCGGCGGTGCCCGACGGCGCCCCGATCGCGAGTTTTCTCCATGAATAGAATCTCTTACATACTTTCCACCGCGGCCCGCGGGGTGCGCTCTTGAACGCCGGCACGGTCGAGGAGCGGCCTCTTCCCATCGCGGCGCGCGACTTCTGGGAGATGACCAAGCCGGGCATCACCCTGATGGTGGTGCTCACCGCCGGCCTGGGTTTCCTGCTCGCCGAGCGGGATGGGTTCTCGTTCCTCCTGCTGGTCCATACCCTGCTCGGCACCGGTCTCGTCTCGGCCGGCGCCTCGGTCCTGAACCAGTTCCTCGAGCGCGACACCGACGCCCTGATGCGGCGCACCGCCACCCGGCCGCTGCCGATGGGGCGGATGGACCCCGACGTGGCGCTCCTCTACGGTGTGGTGCTCGCCATCGCGGGCCTCGCCGAGCTCGCCTTGGGGACGAACCTGCTGACCGCTCTGCTCGGCGCCGCGGCGCTGGTCGGCTACGTCTTCGTCTACACGCCGCTGAAGCGGATCAGCTCCTTCGCCACCGTGATCGGCGCCATTCCGGGCGCGATCCCGCCGATGATGGGCTGGAGCGCCGTGCGCAACGAGCTCGACCTCGCCGCCTGGGTGCTGTTCGGTATCCTCTTCTTCTGGCAACTCCCGCACTTCCTCGCCATCGCCTGGCTCTGCCGCGAAGACTACGCCCGCGGCGGCTTCCCCATGCTGCCGGTGCTCGACCCCGAGGGGACCCGCACCGGCCGGCAGGCGATCCTCTACGGCGCGGCCCTGGTGCCGATTTCGCTCCTCCCCTCGCTGCTCGGCCTGATGGGCACCGTCTACTTCGTCGGCGCGCTCGCCTTCGGGCTGATCTACCTGGGATTCTCCTTCGGCTTCGCCTCCACGCGGTCGAATCCCGGGGCGCGCCGCCTGATGTTCGCCTCCCTGCTCTACTTCCCGGCCCTGCTCCTGGTCATGCTGCTCGACCGGGCGGTCTCCTAGAAAAAGTGTCCGGGGAAACCGGAGGCACGGCTGCCGTCGAAGGGCGCGACGTGCGGTTCTCTTATCCCGCCAAACGTCCCGCCAAACGTCGCGCCAAGCGGCGGGGCGGGCCGGTGCCGCCGGCGCTGGCGGGGGTCGACTTCCAGGTGGCGGCGGGGGAGATTTTCGGTTTCCTCGGGCCGAACGGCGGCGGCAAGACGACCCTGTTCCGCATCCTCGCGACGCTGGCCCGGCCGGAGAGCGGCACGGTCCGTGTCTTCGGCGCCGATCTGGCCACGCAGGCGCGGGAGGTCCGCCGCCGTCTCGGCGTCGTCTTCCAGAGCCCCAGCCTCGATCTCCAGCTCACCGTCCGCGAGAACCTGGTCCATCAGGGGCATCTCCATGGCCTCGCCGGCCGGGACCTCGCCGGGCGGATCGCCGCCGGCCTCGAGCGCTTCGGCCTGACCGAACGGGTGGATCAGCGGACGGCGGAGCTTTCCGGGGGGCTGCGCCGGCGGGTGGAGATCGCCAAGGCGCTCCTCCACGAGCCGCGCCTCCTGCTGCTCGACGAGCCCAGCACCGGGCTCGACCCGGGCGCGCGGCACGATCTCTGGGAGACCCTGGAGTCGCTGCGGGCTTCAGGGGTGACGGTGCTGCTCACTACCCATTTCATGGAAGAAGGGGATCGCTGCGACCGGCTGGTCCTGCTCAGCCAAGGGGCGATCGTGGCCGAAGGCACCCCCGCGGCGCTCAAGCAGGAGATCGGCGGCGACGTGATCACTCTGACGGGACGGGATCCGCAGACGCTCGCGCGCGACCTCGCCGCGCTCCACCCCGAGCTCGCGCCGGTCGTGCGGGAGGGCACCGTGCGCCTCGAGCGCGAGCGCGGCCACGAGCTCGCGGCCCGCCTCGCCGAGGCCCTGCCGGGTCGGATCGACTCGGTCACCGTGGCGCGGCCGAGCCTGGAGGACGTCTTTCTCCGCCGCACCGGCCACCGGCTCTACGACGAACAACCAGAGGACGCCTCGTGACCGGCCTCGCCGCCGCGACCCTCTGGCGCCGCGAGCTGACGCGGTTCTTCCGCCAGCCCAGCCGGATCGCCGGCGCGGTCGGCACGCCGCTGATCTTCTGGCTCCTGCTCGGCAGCGGCCTCTCCGGCTCCTTCCGGCTGCCCGGGGGACCGGCGGGCCTCAGCTACTTCCAGTATTTCTTTCCCGGCACCATCGTCCTCGTGCTGCTCTTCGCCGCCATCTTCTCGAACATCTCGGTGATCGAGGACCGCCACCAGGGGTTCCTGCAAGCGGTGCTGGTGGCGCCGGTCTCGCGCTCCACGATCGTGGCGGGCAAGGTGCTCGGCGGCGCCACCCTGGCCTGGATTCAGGGCGTGGTATTCCTGGCGCTGGCGCCGCTCTCCGGGGTTCACCTGACGGCGGGTTCGGCGCTGGCGGCCGCGGGGATCCTGGCGGTGCTGGCCCTGTCGCTGACCGCCCTGGGCTTCGCCTTCGCCTGGAAGCTCGACTCCGTCCAAGGGTTCCATGCCATCATGAACGTCGTGCTCATGCCCATGTGGCTGCTCTCCGGCGCCTTCTTTCCCGTCAGCGGCGCGCCCTTCTGGCTCGGCGCGCTGATGCGGCTGAACCCGTTGACCTACGGCGTCGCCGCCCTGCGCGGGGTGCTCTACGGGCCGGTCGCCGCGTCAGGCCTGCCCGGGCCGGCGGTGTCGCTCGGCGTGACGCTCGCCATGGGGCTCGCCGCCTTCGCCGCCGGGCTGCTGGCGACCCGCGGCGGGAGGGTCGACTGATGGCAGGCGGACAGATGGCCTCCTCGGGCCTGCGCCGCGGTCTGATCTGGGCCCTGCTGGTGGTCGCCCTGGTGGTGGTGGTCACCGCGACCGCCCTCGACCGGCTGGGGCGCTCCGAGCCCCCCCCGGTGCTTGGGTCCGCGCCCGCCTTCACGCTGACCAACCGCGACGGCCGCACGGTCCGCCTCCAGGATCTCGCCGGCCATCCGTGGATCGCCGACTTCATCTTCACCCGCTGCCCCGCCTCCTGCCCGCTGATGACGGCGCGGATGGCCCGGCTGAACCGCGAGTTGCCGGACGATCTCGCGGTGCGGCTGGTCTCCATCTCGGTCGATCCGGAGCACGACACCCCCCAGGTGCTCCAGCGCTACGCCGAGTCGTACAAGGCCCCGAAGCGCTGGCTCTTCCTGACCGGCGGCAAGGAGGAGATCTACCAGCTCTCCCGGAAGGGGTTCAAGCTGGGGATCGAGATCCCCTCGGCCTCCGGCCCTGGAGGTCCGCCGGTCGAGCCGATCCTCCACAGCACCCGCTTCGTGCTGGTGGACGGCGAGGGGCGGATCCGCGGCTATTACGACGGCTTCGACGAGGATTCGATGAAGAAGCTGCGGCAGGATCTGAAGGCGTTGGAGGAGTAGAGGGCGGGTCAGGCGTTCAGGCCGCGCCGCCCGGGATTGAAATCCCGGGCTACCTACGGCCGTCCCGTCCGGGACTCCCACAACATCCCCTTTTGCAGAGCCCCGGCCAGGGGCGATTGTCGGTAGCCCGGGATTTCAATCCCGGGCGCACGAGGCCGCCTACTTCTACTTCGCCGCCTGCTCCTCCACCACCCGAACCTCCCCGTTCCCCTTCGGGCCGGCCACCGTCTGCTTGCGGCCGGTGGGCCAGGTGACCTCGACGGCGTCGATCTTCGCGGCGTCCCCCAGGCCGAAGTAGAGCGGCAGCTCGCAGCTCTGCGAGAGATAGCCCGACTTGCCGTCGTTCCACTGCGTGTAGGTCTTGCCGCCGGCCTTCACCTCCACCTTGGCGCCGATGGCGTCGCGGTTGGAGGCCGTCCCCCGCAGCCGGACCTTCAGATAGCGCAGGCCGGGCTTCTTCTGGGCGAGGTTGCTGATCAGCACCATCGGCTCGGAGTTGAAGTCGTTGGTGACGATGTCGAGGTCGCCGTCGCCGTCGAGGTCGAGGATCGCCGAGGAGCGCGTGCCCAGCGCGCTCATCACCTTGACCTTGCCCGACCGGCCGGCGCAGGGCTTGGACGCCTGGTCCTCGCCGTCGCAGTCGAGCTCGATCATCAGCGCGTGGGTCCGTCCCCCGCGGCGGGGCTCGACGCCAAGGATGAACTCGCTGTCGCGGAAGATTTTGCCGCCGTCGTTCAGCCGCAGGGCGTTGATGCCGTAGCGGAAGGGGAAGTTCATGCTGGCGGTGATGAAGAGGTCCTGGTAGCCGTCGGCGTTGATATCCCCCGTGCTCAACCCCCAGGGCCAGTAATCCTCGACGTTCATCGCGTCCGAGACCTCCTCGAACTTGCCGCCGCCCAGGTTGTGGTAGAGGGAGTTGCCGAAGAGGTTGTTGGCTCCCCCCTGGAGCTCGGCGTCCGACCACTGGATGTCGGATTTCCGGCTCTCCTCGTTCACGCCCACGGCCTTGCTCATGTCCGAGTGCATGTCGGAGATCATGACGTCGGCGCGCCCGTCGTCGTCATAGTCGAAGATCTTGATCCCCATCGCGCCCCAGGACGTCTTCGGGAACGACCGCGCGGTCCGGTCGACGAACCCCTTGCCCTGGTCGTTTTCGTAGAAGTGATGGTCCCCCTGCATGTTGAGCACGTAGAGGTCGGGCCAGCCGTCCTCGTTGAAGTCGGCGATCGTGGCGTCGCCGCTCCAGCTCCCGTCCTGCAGGCCGACCTCCTTCGAGACGTCCTTGAACCGGTGGTTGCCCAGGTTCTTGTAGAGGATGCTGTACTCGGTCCGGTCCGGATGCAGGTGGCCGGAGAACGCGTCCGTGAGGCCGATGTAGTAGCCGCCCCGGCCCACGGCGTTGGTGGTGTAGCGGCCGACGTTGGTGACGAAGAGGTCGAGCAGGCCGTCCTTGTCGAAATCGAAGAAGACGGCGCCCGAGGAGTGGCCGACGTAGTCGAGCCCCGCCTCCTTGGAGACGTCCTTGAAGCGCCCCTTGCCGTCGTTCAGGAAGAGGTGGTTCCCCTTGCGGACGGTGGTGACGAAGAGGTCCGCATCGCCGTCGTTGTCGACGTCGGCGAAGGAGGCCGCGACCGCGATCTGGTCCTTCAGGCCGACGCCCGCCTCCCCGGTGAGGTTGCGGAACTTGCCCTTCCCCAGGTTCTTCCAGAGCTGGCTCTCGCCGAGCTGGCTGACGAAATAGAGGTCGAGGAGCCCGTCGCCGTCCACGTCGGCCGCCGCGAGGCCGTTGCCGTGGTCGTAGTGGACCGCCTTGTAGTCGCGCCCGCTGTCGTCCGTCCCCTGATGGCGGAAGGTGATGCCGCTCTCCGGCAGGCGATCGGTGAGCTGGAAGTCGTGAAAGACCCCGATCTGCTGGGCGGCGGCGAGCTGCGCGGCCTTGCGCGCGGGCAGGGCGGCAACCCCCTCGTCGTACTCGGGGTAGTAGTAGACGTGGGGTCCGGACGGCAGGTTGGGCTTGTGCTCCGCGGCCTGATCCGCCGGCACCTCGACGGCGTGCTTGTGCTCCATGGCCGGCTGGGCGGGCAGCGCCCCGCCGGAGAGCAGCCCGATGGCCGCCAGGGCCGGTCCGGCGAGCCGGATTCCGCCGCGAAGATGTGGCCTCTTGCTCATGATGGTTCCTTCCTCTGGGTTCCGCAGGATCGAATCGCCTGGAAACGGTATCATCTCCCGCCATGCTCGACATCCACGATCTGCCCGCGGTCAACGCCAGCCTGAACGCCCTCGCGGCCCTGCTCCTGGTGACCGGTTACGTCCTGATCCGCAAGCGCCGGTGGGTCGCCCACCGCAACGTCATGACCGCGGCGCTCGCGTGCTCGATCCTGTTCCTCACCTCGTACCTGATCTACCACGCCCACGTCGGCTCCGTCCGGTTCCCGGGCCAGGGGGCGGCGCGGACGGTCTATCTCACGATCCTGGCGACCCACACCGTGCTCGCGGCGGTGGTCCCTTTCCTCGCCGGCATCACCGTCTTCCGCGCCTGGCGCCGCCGCTTCCCGCAGCACAAGCGGATCGCCCGCTGGACCCTCCCCATCTGGCTGTACGTTTCGGTGACGGGGGTGGTCGTCTACTGGATGCTCTACCGCATCACTTGGTGACGGCCCTGGTGAGCCATCCTTTTCTTCCCCGCGTACGTACTTAGGAGTAGACTCGGCTCTCATTTCAGAGGAGACAGAAGATGAAGAAGCTGGATGAAGACGTCAACCGGAGAGACTTCGGAAAGCTGGCCCTCGCCGCGTTCGGTGGGGTGGTCGCCGGTTCGATGCTGGGCGGCAGCCTGCTGTCGGCGGGCGAGATGAAGGAAGGCGCCAAGGCCGACGCCCACGCCTGCTGCGGCCTGAACGCCTGCAAGGGTCAGGGCAAGGGCGCCGCGAACGCCTGCGCGGGCCAGGGCGGCTGCTCCACCACTGAGGCCCACGGCTGCGCCGGCTCCAACGCCTGCAAGAACCAGGGCGGCGAGGGTGTCAACGCCTGCAAGGGGCAGGGGAGCTGCAACGTTCCCATCAAGGGTGACAACTGGAAGAAGGCGCGCGCCAACTACGAGGCGTCGATGACCAAGGCCGGCAAGAAGTTCGGCGCGGCCCCGGCGACCTGCGGCTCGTAGAGCCTCCCGGCGAGATCCGAGGCGCTCCGGCGTTTTCCGGGGCGCCTCGATGCACGCCTCTACGCGGATGATGTAGATCAGGAGAAGCACCATGCGCCTGCCCCGCCTCGGCTACGACAACCTGGGCCTCGGAGTCGGACTGCGGTCCACCCATTTCGACTACATCCTGAAGAACCAGCCCGAGGTGGACTGGTTCGAGGTCATCAGCGAGAACTTCATCGACTCGCAGGGGCGCCCCCGCTACGTGCTCCAGCAGATCGCCGAGCGCTATCCCGTCGTCATGCACGGCGTCTCGCTGTCGATCGGCTCGACCGATCCGCTCGACTTCGAGTACCTGGGCAAGCTCAAGCGGCTGGCCCGGGAGACCAACGCGCAATGGATCTCCGATCACCTCTGCTGGACCGGCATCCTCGGCCGCAACACGCACGACCTGCTGCCGGTGCCGTTCACCGAGGCCACCCTGCGCCACGTCGTCGAGCGCGTCCGCACCCTCCAGGATTTCCTCGAGCGCCCGTTCGTGCTGGAGAACCCGAGCTCCTACATCACCTTCCAGGACTCGACGATGGACGAGTGGGAGTTCATCACCCGCATGGCCGAGGAGGCCGACTGCGGCCTGCTGCTCGACGTCAACAACGTCTACGTGTCGAGCTTCAACCACGATATGGACCCCGACCAGTTCATCCGCTCCCTGCCGCACGAGCGGATCGTGCAGTTCCATCTCGCCGGCCACGCCAACTACACGAAATACATCATCGACACCCACGACAACCACGTCGTCGACCCCGTCTGGGAGCTCTACCGCACCGCCCACCAGCTCACCGGCGGCGTCTCGACCCTGCTGGAATGGGACGCCAACATCCCCCCCTTCCCGGTGGTGCACGCGGAAGTGCTCAAGGCCAAACGCTTCATGGGCGAGCACCTGGAGCCGGCGGCGGCGGATCCCGAGCCGGTCCTGGCGGCGTCCGGAGAGGAGGGTGGCCATCACGAAGCGGTGTTCCACCCGTTGCACCAGATCCTGGCGGAGGTGGAGTGAGCGAGCGCGGCGCTCCACGCTCCCTGGACGTGGTGCAGCGCTGGTTCCAGGCGGTGGTCACCCATCCGGAAGGGGTGGAGGGGGGCGTCGAGTCCGAGGAGGCGCAGCGGCTGATCCGCCTCAACCGCTCCGAGCTGGAAGCGGTGATCGGGCGCTCGCGCAACCTCACGGCGGCCGAGCGGATGGGGATCTACGCCAACGCCTACTATGCCCGCCTGCTGGAGTGCCTGGCGTCCTTCTTCCCGATTCTCCAGAAGGCGCTGGGCGAGGAGGTCTTCGAGGGCTTCGCCTTCGAGTATCTGCAGCACTACCCGTCGAAGAGCTACACCCTCGACCGCCTCGGCGAGAGCTTCGCGCGCTTCCTCGCGGAGACCCGTCCCGAGCCTGAACAAGAGGAGGAGCCGGGAGCGGTGGGGTGGCCGGACTTCCTGATCGACCTCACGCTCTTCGAGTGGAACCTCAACCAGGTCTTCGACGGCCCCGGCGTCGAGGGGAAGCCGCTGCTGACGGCGGAGCTGCTGCAATCGTTCCCGGCCGAGCGCTTCGCCGAGGCGCGGCTGGTGCCGGTGCCCTGCCTGCGGCTGCTCGCCTTCCGGTTCCCCATCAACGCCTACTACACCGCGGCACGCCACGCCGGCGAGGGGGAGGAGGCGCCGATTCCCGACCCCACGCCCGAATACGTCGCGCTCACCCGCCGCGATTTCGTGGTGCGGCGCTTTCCGCTGACGCCCGCGCAGCATGCCCTGCTGGAGAAGATCCTCGCCGGCGCCCCCGTCGGCGAGGCGATCGCCGCCGCCGCCGAGATCAGCGGCCTCGACGACGAGGCCCTCGGCGCCGAGCTCCAGGCCTGGTTCCGCCTCTGGGTGGCGGAAGGCTTCTTTCAGTCGATCACGTCACCTTGACGACCCGCTTGAGGCGCTGCATCAGCAGGCGCGAGTCGTAGACGTTGTCGGTGGCTACGAAGAGCGTGTCGTCCTCGGCGATCACCCCCCGCACCTCGGGCCAGGCGGCGTTCTTGAGGGCCACCGCCACCGCCTTGGCCGTCCCCGGGCTGGTATCCAAGACCAGCATGTACGGCCCGGCGCTGTTCACCCGGAGGATGAACTCCTCGATCTTTCCGATCGACTTCTCGTCCCCCTTCGGAACGGGCGGACGGTAGACCCCCTCCCGGCGCACGATGCCGAGGGCCTGGAGATCGCGGCTGACGCTCGACTGCGTCACCTTGAAGCCCTGCTTGCGCAGCAAGCGCCCGATCTCGATCTGACGGCTCATCGGCCTCTCCGCCAGGAGCTCGATAAGGGCCCGGCGGCGTTGGTCCTGGTATTCACGGTCGATCGGCATCATCCTCTCCCACGTCGGTTGCGATGGCGATGGCAATCATACCATCCATGCGCACCAAAGACTCCGACGCCGCGAATCGAGGTGGCCCCGAAGCCGTCTGAGGCGCAAAAACGGGGATTTTATCTTCCCCGCGGCCGTTTTTGCCTGGACGGCGCGGTTGGTAGCTTCCCACGCCGCCGTCTTGCCTGGACGGCCGCGTTTCTGGCTTCCCGCGCGCTGGTCTTCGTTGAACGGCGGCGTTTCTGGCTTCCTGGGGATCCGTCTTTCTTCCTCGGCCGCCGTCCTGGCGTTTTCACTCTCCGTATTTCTTCCGAGACGGCTGTCCTGGCCTCGAGAGCGCGCGTCTTTCTTCCTGGAGCCTCGTCGTGCTCCCTGCCAAGTACAGCGTGCATGGATTGTCATGCGGTCTGTTAAGTCAGGATAATACATGTTATTGGATTGAAAATTTCTGATTAGGTTCGCATAAAACCTCTTGACAGGCGGGCCGGTCGAGTCTAGGATGAGCCCGTCTTCGAGGTTTCCAGTGGGTGAACGACAGAAAGGAGGTCCCAATGACCTGAGAGAGGACGTGTGCCTGTACCTGTGACCCCTAAGTGCTTGACGAGGGCGGGAAACCCTCAAACCAGACAAACCGAAAAAGGAGAAGAACATGGCGAATTTCACGTTGGCAAAGTTGATCTCGGACTGGGAGCTGCTCAACACCGCTCTGCAGCCGCACCTCACCGACATGCCCTACCTTCGGGACCAGGCGACCGCGCTCCAGGGGCTCATCACGGAGGCGAAGGGGATGGACACTCGGCAGCAGGACCTGCGCGGCAACCTGCAAGAGACCGTCCGGCAGCGGAAGGAACTGGAGAAGCGGGGGGCGAGCCTCCACCTCCATGTGGCCGCCCTCCTCCGGGGCAGCCTCGGCTTCGACAACCAGACGCTCCTCGGTTTCGGCCTCAAGCCGCGCCGGCCGCGCCGGAAGAAGTCGTCCGAGGCCACGCCTGAACCGGCCGCGAAGCCGTAGCCGGCCGGCTCCACCGGGCTCTTTTTGGGCTCTTTGAAAACTGAATCGAATCGAAGCGGGCCCTTCGACGGGTCTCCCGGCGGCGTGCGCCGGGAGGCCCGTCTTTTTTAAACCCTGCTATCGGTTCCAGCGCCACAAAGATCGGTCACCAGATCGGCGAATTCGGTCCCGAACCGGTGCGCGTCGCCCGGCCAGCGGGCGGACAGGTAGGAGCCGTCGCGGACGGTGAAACCCGCCGCGAGATTCCCCGGGCTGTCACGAGTATTGGACCAGGGCCCGCGATCGAAATCCTTGGGATTCGCCTGCCGGACTTCGTCTTCCACCGTCGTCGACGGATACGTTCGATAATAGTTGCCAAGCCAGGCCCGGGTCAGCTCCCATGCGAGAAGCTCCTGCCGCTTCGTCAGCGCGGTCGTCCTCTTTCCGGAGAGCAGGGACGCACCCGTCGCGGTGCGGGAGCGAGCGGCCACCAGCACACCATGGCAGATGGCTCCGAGGGGCTTGTTCCGCTCAGCCATCTCGATCACCTTGGCCTGGACCCGAGGGGATTCCAGGTATTCCCTCATTCCGGGGGCATGGCCACCGGGCAGAAGGATGGCGTCGAAGGTCCGCGCCGTCATCTCTTCATAGGAGATCGGGTGCTTGAATTCCTGACTCAGCTCCATCTCTCCGTAGGCCCGACGCGCGTCGGCGTTCGCCCGCAGAACGGGTGCGAGGATGAAAAGCCCTTTCCCGGTCAGCATCCTGGCGTCAGCTTCTCCAGGCTGTCCGTTGGGGGTGGCAAAGACGACCTCATGGCCGCGGGCGCGCAGGATCCGCCAAGGCACCGCGGTCTCGGTGGGATCGAAATCGGAATTCGGGATGGGCATCAAGATGGTTGGCATCGTGACTCCGGATCTTGACAGAGATGAAGCCAGCCGGCACGCCGGTGAGCAGGCCCACGAATGCCTAGTGGTCTGTCAATCTTGAAATGACAGGTTTCCGACATCCCCCGCAGTACCGGGCCAAAGGCCCGGGCTCCTTTAGCCCAGGGCATCGCCCTGGGATTGGGCCATCACCTCATCGCCTGTTGCGGCCTGAAGGGCCGCGCTATCGGTTGGGTGAAAATCCGGACCGGCGGTTAGCGCGGCCCTTCAGGCCGCATCGGGTTCCAGGGCCACCTGGATACCCAGGGCGTTGCCCTGGGCTAAAGGAGCCCGGGCCTTTGGCCCGGTACTGCGGGGATGTCGGAATCTGTCATTTCAAGATTGACAGAGCCCCAGTACCCAGCCCTACCGCCCCTCCGCCTGTCCTCCCCGCCGGGCGGTCTCCAGCCGGGCGGCCAGCTCGCGCACCATCCCCGCCGTGACCTCGTCGCGCTGGGCGGCCTCTCGAAAGAGGAGGACGGCGGCGACCGCCTCGCGGTGGACGTCCCGCGCCTCGAAGAGCGCCGCCATCTCCTCGGCGAGCGGCAGGACGTCCGCCGTCCGGCCTTCCCGCAGATAGAGGAGGGCGAGATCGAGAGACGCCATCGCGGCGTCGTATCCGTTCCCCTGCCGCGCGAAGCCGTCGCGGGTTTCGCGGAAGAGCCGCTCGGCCTCGGCCGTATCTCCCAGCCCGGCGGCGATCTTCCCGCGCAGCCAGGAGAGCCGGAGCTGCAGCCACGGCTCCGGGATCTGCCGGTAGAGGTCCACGTCCGCCGCCACCAAGCCGGCCGCCTGCGCGTACCGCCCCGCCTCGGCGAGATAGAGGGCCAGATTGTGGCGGCCGCTGAGGTATAGGCGCGGCTCCTCCTTCGGCGGGAACCTCTCCAGGGCTGCTTCCGTGGTCTCGATGGCTCGCTCGAAGAAGCCTTGCTGGAAAAATAGGGCTCCCAGTGTGAAAAGGACCCGGGCGGTCTCGACGGCGGCGCCGCTGATCCGGAAAAGCATCGCGGCGCGGGTCAGCAGTTCCTCGGCCTCCTGGAACCGGCGCTGGTCCTTACGCAACGAGCCCTCGAGATGATCGATCTGGGCCAGCGCGAGCGGATCGGTGACGCCCTGGTTTCTGACGAGATAGCGGACGTGCCGGAAATGCTCCTCCGCCTGCCGCAGATCGCCGCCGGCCCGGCGGGCGTTCGCCATCTGGGCGGACGCGAGGGAGAGCAGGGAGAAGGTGTCCGGATGATCCGGAGAGCGGTGGACGACGGCGCGGGCGAGCTCGGCGAGGTCGTACCCCTCCCGGGGGTCGGCGGGAGTCCGCCGGCGGCTCTCCTGGATCAGCCGCTCGGCGAGGACGGGGCCCCGGAAGCGGCTGCGGGACCGGCCGACGCGGACGAGGCGTTCCGCCGGGGGAATCGCGAGGAGATCCTCCAGGTCCCGTTCGGCCTGCCGCATCTGCCTTGCAAGATCGGACGCGTGACGGCCGAGGACGGCGGGGAGCGCCTGGAGGGCGTACTCGTAGCTCACCTCGGACGTCCCCTCCTCCTGCCACGCCTGGATCTCCCGGCGGCAGACGGGGCAGAGGCTCTCGAGGTGCCGGGTTTCGATCTGCGCGAGAGCGCGCTCGGATAGCTCGCCACGCGCCACGGCGCGGAGCAGCTCGCGGGTGATGTGGATGTCGCTCAACCGTTCCAATCCATGGGATTCAGGTTCTCTGAATGGGTAAGTAGAGCGAGGGTCTGATTTCGTGACACCGGAAAAAAACGGGTGCCGGCGGAACCTCGGGAGCCCGCCGGCACCGGGAGGCTAACCGTTCGGGTCGATCTCCGGCCCGAGCTCACCGCTCCCGCTCCGGACCGAGGACCCCGATCCGCCGGACGGCACCGTCCCTCCCGTGGCTCCATTCGGATCGATCCCCGGCCCCAGCTTCGCCAGCCACCCCGAAGGAGCCACCCACCGCACCACTGCCCGCCACGCTGCCGAGACTCCACTCCCCGCGCCGCGCTTGCCGCCCGGCCCCTCCCCGGCCATCGCCGGCAAGGCCGCCAGCATGAGCATCACGGCCAGGACGAGACGACGCCAACTGTTTCGATGTGCCATACACCCTCCTTCTGGAGACCGCCGCCCTCCGGCCCAGGGATGGGCGGGTGGGGGGCTCCTGTAGGAATAGGTGCGTCCTGGCTCCCATCTCTCAGCTTGAACTGCGTTAGACTTCTACCTTGCCGGTTCGATGGGGTCATGTTTGACCACCTCGAGCTGTCTCTCGGGAAGAAAGGTCACGGTATGGAAGCCGCAATGACGGCCATAGAGACGACCGGAACGGTAGACGAGGATCATCGGCTGAGGCTAGATGAAGACCTCCCTGTTTCCGGCCCGATGCGGGTCCGCGTCATCGTGTTGTATCCCTTGGCTGATGGGATAGACGAAGACGAATGGCTGCTGGCAGCGGCTCGAAATCCCGCGTTCCGTGACCTTGAGGCTCCCGAAGAAGACATCTATTCGCCAGAGGATGGAGACCCGTTTCTTGACCAGGCATAAGGTCGTTCTCGTCCCATTTCCCTTCGACGACCTTTCGAGCACCAAAGTTCGCCCGGCAATCTGCTTAACGGATCCGCTTGGACCTCACCGCCATGTGGTCCTTGCGTTCATCACCAGCCATATTCCAGGTAGCCCCTTACGCACCGACCTTATCCTGGATTCGCGCGATCCAGGGTTCACTGCGACGGGCTTGCGGGTTCCCTCCACGCTGCAACTGCACCGCCTGATGACGGTCTCGACAGCTCTGATCCGCCGGCAACTCGGGCATCTTTCGCCGGAGTTGCAGGCGCGGGTCGCAGAAGGCCTTCGCGTCCTTTTTGGATGGGATACACCCTCAAGGCCTCCGTAGCGGCTCGATCTTGTCGAGCAACTCTCCTGCCGCGACGGCGCGCACCTTCTGAGCGAGAGGGAAGGTCCTCTCGCCGGCATGGATTACGTCGAGCCTTTCGAGATCGAGATCCTCGAGGACCGCGGCCATGGAGCGCGTCAACCGGGGGGCCGTCGTCCTCTTGACCTCGAACCCGAGGCGCCTCTGGCCCGAGACGATCAGCAGATCGAGCTCCGCGCCGGAGTGGGTCGCCCAGAAGAAGCACTCCTCCGTCCGGGCATTCAGGCGTTCCACGATCTCCTTGACGAGAAAGCCTTCCCAGGAAGCTCCGACCTTGGGATGACCCGCGAGGTCTTCACCGCTTTCGATTCCCAGCAGGGCATGGAGCAGGCCAGAGTCCTCCACGAAGACCTTGGGGGACCGCACTTGGCGTTTCGAGACATTGGCGTGCCAGGGAGGAAGCTGGCGCAGGACGAGAGCATCCGTCAGGAGGTCGAGATATCGGCGGACACTGCTTTCCCCCACGCCAAAGGCCCGGGCGATCTCCGCGCCGTTCCAGGTCTGGGCGTGGTAGTGCGCCACCATCGACCAGAAGCGGCGCAGGGTCTCGGCCGGGGTGCGGATTCCGAGCTGCGGGAGATCCCGCTCCAGAAAGGTCTGCAGGAACGAGCGGCGCCACTCGAAGCTCTCCGCCTCGCCGGGGGCGAGGAACGACCGCGGAAATCCGCCGCGCAGCCAGAGGCGGTCCAGCGTGTCCGGCCCGACCTCGTCGAGGGCGAACCCATGGAGCCGGTGATAGCCGATCCGGCCCGCGAGGGATTCGGAGCTCTGGCGCAGGAGATCGGGTGAAGCGCTGCCCAGGACGAGGAACTTCGTCTCCGAACCCGGCCGATCGACCAAGACCCGAAGCAAGGGGAAGAGCTCCGGGCGACGCTGGATCTCGTCGAGGATCACGAGACCCTGAAGCGGACCGAGGGTCAGCTCCGGATCGGCGAGCAGGGCCAAGTCCGCGGCGCTCTCCAGGTCGAAGCGGGTGACCGGCCACTTCTCCCTCTCTCCAAAGGAACGGGCGAGAGTCGTCTTGCCGACTTGGCGAGCCCCGAGGATCGCGACGATAGGAAACGTCCGAAAAAGCCAAGCCAGTCGTTCGAGGTGCCGGTCACTGGAGATCACGGCTAATTTACCTTGAAAATCCACCAGATGTTGGGGGATTTTCAAGGTAAAGTTAGGTGGGGTACAGAAGACGGTTCTACAGGCGGCTGGCACCCATTTGGGGAAAGAGTGCGGGGCGGGGGAGGGGGGAGGCGATTGGCGGCTGCTCCGGGCAGGCAAACGGCAGGAGCGTGCGGAGCCTGTGGATACGCTGTAGGGTGGCTTACACGACATCAAGCTGTCGCATAAGAACGGCTCCACCGAGCGCCCTTGTCCTCCCAAGGATACTTGCTCCCAGAGATTTAGAGGAGATCTCCGGCGGTCTGGAGCGGGTGCTTATCGCCAAGGCACTGTCGTATAACACCGCGGCCCAACCAATTCCTCTCCATCCGGTACCTTGTCGTATAAGCGCCAGCCGTAAGTTCATTCGCACAGTTGCTTATGCGACAGCATCAACGGCATTGACGAAAATGCGCCATCCGGCTAGTCTGTTCTCTAATCTTAACCAGCAAAAAGAGATACCAGACGGACATCAATCACCAGCTACGATGATCGCTCCAGGCTCACGAATCTGTCGTATTGCCGGCGGGGAGAGCGGGGCATTAGACGTTGGATTCAAGGTTGGGCACAAGCTTTTTGATGGTGAAGCCACAGGGTACAAGATCGACTACTGCTCGTTCTGAGACAAAACTGGAGGTAATAATGAAGCATTCCGTGCTTTCTGGCCTTGTCGGGCTACTCGCCCTTTTTGTAGTTTTGGAGTTGAAGATTGGTGGGAGAGCAGAGGGGGCGGAATCGAGTCCAAGGTCTCGTGCCAAGTGGGAATACAAAACGATGGAATGTTATGATGAAAAGAAATTGGCAAAGGCGGGAGATGAAGGATGGGAGATGGTGGCGGTGGTGGGCACTATTAACAAGTGGGATTTAAATTTTCATACCCCTACGGACTATTCAGGAGGCAACAGACTCAAACTCTCAGAATCTACTGGGGCTAGTGGCGAGATGAAGGGCTACGGCGGCTGCTCAATGTATTTTAAGCGGCTGAAATAGGCGGCAGTTCATGCAAATATCGAACAATTGCGAAGAGGGGCGGCCAACCCCCCCCGCTCCGCTGGACTCCAACCGCACTATCGCGCGGTCGTCGCCGGGAACTTCTGAGGCGTTGGGCGCTAAATGCTTGATCGTAGCTAAATTTTAACGGGCGACAACCAGCATATGGAACCTTCACTTCCCATAACTGCAAGTGTACCGTGGACAATAGGAATTTTTGGGATAGCATTGGTGGCCTTCTATATATTGCTAGTTAGGGTTGCGGATCTGGATAAACTAGGGTGGAAGAAAATTGACTATATTTGGCTCGGTTTGACTGCTCTCAGCCTTTTGACGGCGTCTTCCGAAGTGCGCCGGCTAGTTGCTGGGAACCGAATCACATCAGAGACCATCTACCGTGATGCCACCTACGAGAGGTTGCAGTATCGTGCCGACTTTTTGAGAGGCGGTGCTGTTTGTCGTGAATTCGTCCGCAGCGAGCTATCTCCACCTGACTTTGATGAGGTACAAGCTCAGTTCAGAGAAGTTTGCAATTACGGTAAAATGCTGTATGCAAGTCTGCCCCCCAAGCCGCCCAAGGCACCTCGGGAGTTGAAACTCCCGCTTCGACCTAGGGTCAGTGATCAGCAACTTCTAGGTTTTTACGTGACATTCGATAGCTCGTGGAATGAATATATCCAGGCAGAACATTGGCTTAAGGAGCTTATGGATGCAGCGGAGAAGACAGATGCTGAAGTCACTTTCGTATTCTTCTCGCCAATTCTTCTTGCGTTGGCGTTAGCATTACGGATAACTAAGGTGACTGGCGAGATTCGTCTTGAACGCGATCTGACCAAGAATTTGATTAAGACAGGCAGACAAGGCATCAAGGTTACAGAAGAGAAGCTTGACGCGCCCAACCCGAGGCCTCAAGCGGACGGCTGACGCCGCCGCTTAGGCCTATCGCCATTCGCCGTCTTACTATCTAGGTGCTATTTTGAACATCGATGAACGTATGCTTCAGTGGTCCCAGACTGTATACGGAGTCGCGCACTCCCTGCACATCGCTCATTCCCTGAAGCTCGGCAACTTGGACACGCTCTTGGACAGCCTCGCTGCAGCTCAGCAGTGGAATGAGTCTGACCTCGGGTTCGAGTCATGTCTGCCGGAGAAAGAGTTCAGGGAGGGCTCAATCAAGCTTGCCGGAAAGGACCACGAAGAGGTATTCTTAGTTCTGGCTCTTCTGGAACTAGTGTGGGTAATTCTGGGGCAATTTAAAGTTTTGGTAGCATGCACGTAAGGATCTTCAACCGTAGATACTCCTCATCACGCAAACCGTAGGCGCGGCGTTGAATCACT
>JBDSHF010000012.1:0-13416 GCA_039918595.1 Thermoanaerobaculia bacterium | reverse complement strand
CCGGTGTCGTGCAGCTCGAAGAACATGGCGTAGAGCGCCAGGATCGAGTCCTCCGGCCGCCACGGCGCGGGATCGACGCGCAGGGCGAGGTACTCGAACGGGACCTCGCCGAGAGAGGAGAGCCCGGCGTTCACCCCATCGGCGTACGCCGCGAGGAGGGCCTGCTCGCGCAACGGGGACGCCGCCAGGATCTGCCGCGCCCGCGCGCGGAAACGATGAACCCGGTGCCGGCGGTCCACCCTCACCACCGCCGGGCCGATGATCTCCGCCAGCTCGCCCGCCGCCTGCCGCCGCAGCAGGTCCATCTGGAAGAAGCGGTCCTGGGCGTGCAGGAACCCGAGCGCCCGCGCCATGTCCAGCCGGTTCGCCGCCCGGATCGTCGGCACCCCGAGAGCGTCCCGCTCGATCTCGACCGGCGCCGAGAGCCCGGCGATCCGCCGCTCGCCGTCGAGCCGCGGCAGGCTCGCCGCCAGCCGGTCGTTGAGCCAGACCCCGCCGGCCACCACCAGCAGGCCGATCAGCACCACGAGCGCCAGCAAAACGCGGAGCAGGGGGCGGCGCCGCCGCCGAGGGCGTGGACCGGGGCGGGATGCGTAGGCAGGGGCTGGCATGGGTTCGGACACAGGTCTCCTCCTTGATCAGAGCTACGGACTCAAGCTTCAAGTCTCCTCGACCACCCCTCTCCCCCGCAAGCGACGTGACGGCGAAAGAGCAGTTAAGAATGATATTGACAAGGGCCCCAATCACTGCTTAGTCTATTTGTAGATATTCGTATTTGGGAGTATCTACCTTATCGCCGGCCATTGAGGCCCAGCGATGTCCTCACTCCTTGGAGGAGTACCTCTATGCTGAAGAAGTGTGTCCTCGCCTCCCTCCTGCTGTGTCTCTCGCTGTTCGGCAGCACGCAACTGAGCTTCGCCCAGGAAACCAAGGCGAGGTCCAACGACCCGATCGCCCAGATGGTGAGGCAGGGGTGGAAGATCGTCCAGGACGGCGTTCTGCAGCGCGAGCGTGGGGTTCATCAGGTCGAAACCTTCGTGTTCGGCGCGCCGGGCTTCGTCTGGAAGCTGCAGGATCTCCAGGGCCAGCTCCGCAACCTGCGCCTCGCCTACCAGGCGGACCCGAAGCCGGAGCTGCGCAAGGCCATCCTCAATCACCGTCAGGAGATCGCCAACACCCAGAGGATGATCGCGCTCGCCCACGCCGCCGAGCTGCGGGGCGAGACCCCGACCGACAAGGTCTCCTGCACCATTAACTTCGGCTATGACGCGAGCGCCTCCGCCCTCACATCCTCGCAGGGTGTCACGGGAACCGCGAGCGCGAACTTCAGCTCCAACTGCGCTTTCTCCGGCGAGGTCTATGCCTACTCCTACTCCACCGCGTCCGTGAACGGCGCTCCCACGACCCAGACCCTGACCGACGGCCCCCGGAGCGGCGCGAACGTGACCGCGAGCGCGTACACCAGCCAGACCGGCGGGCCGACCTGCCAGTCCTACGCCTACTCCAGCATGACCAGCAGCAACCTGAACCCCTCCTCTTACACGATCTCGGCGACGAACACCAGTTGCCCGGCGGTAGCGACGAATCCCGTGCCGACGATCAACGGGACCAACTACATCGGCATCAGCGCGGGCGCGTGCGTCACCACCACCTGGACCTCTTCCGTCGCCAACGGCACGTCGCCCTACACCTACCAGTGGACCTGGAACGGCGCCGCCGTCGGCACGGGGAGCAGCTACTCCCGGTCGATCTGCGCCAACAATTTCTACAGTTACACCAGCAACACGCTGGGCTTGACGGTGACCGACAGCGGCTACCGTACGGGTAGCGCCGCGATCAACGTCGACGTCGAAAAGTACGGCAGCGGTGGCACCGGTTGCGTGGTTTCGAACGGCACCACATACTGCCCATAACACTCTTCCAATCCCGAGGCGGGGCCGCTCCGGCGGCCCCGCCTTGTCTTTTCCGGGGGAGCTTTCCGGGAACGGATACACTCTCCCCGCCATGGCCGACTCGACCTACCCCGACCTCCGCGCCTTCCTCGATCAGCTCCGCCGCGACGGCGACCTTGCCACCGTGGAGGCGCCGGTGGACGCGCATCTGGAAGCCTCGGAGATCCACCGGCGGGTGATCGCGGCCGGCGGGCCGGCCCTGCTGTTCACCAATGTCCGGGACCGCGACTTCCCGCTCGTCACCAATCTCTTCGGCACCGCGCGCCGGGCCGAGATGGCTTTCGGCAGCCGCCCCCTGCGGCTGATCAAGCGGATCGTCCATCTCGCCGAGACGCTCCTGCCGCCCACCCCCGCCAAGCTCTGGGGCGCCCGCGACATCGGCCGCGAGGCGCTGCGGATCGGCTCCAACCGGCGCGGCTCGGGGCCGGTCGCCGACGTCGTCACCTCCGACGTCCGGCTCGACCGCCTGCCCGTGCTCACCACCTGGCCGGAGGACGGCGGCCCCTTCGTCACCCTGCCGCTGGTCTACACCGAGCACCCGGACGGCAAGGGGCACAACCTCGGCATGTACCGCCTCCACGTCCACGACGCGCGGACGACCGGCATGCACTGGCAGATCGGCAAAGGGGGCGGCTACCACTACGCGGTCGCCGAGTCGCGGGGGCAGGCCCTGCCGGTCACCGTCTTCCTCGGCGGCCCGCCGGCGCTGATCCTCGCCGCCATCGCGCCGCTGCCGGAGAACGTCCCCGAGCTGATGCTCGCCTCGCTGATCGCCGGCGAGCGGCTGAAGCTGGTCTCTCCCGGCCCGGGACCGTACCCGCTCGTCGCCTCGGCCGAATTCGCGCTGATCGGAAAGGTGGCGCCGCGCGTCCGCCGGCCGGAGGGCCCATTCGGGGATCACTACGGCTACTACTCGCTCCAGCACGACTACCCGGTCTTCGAGGTCGATAAGATCGCCCGCCGCAAGGACGCGATCTACCCCGCGACTGTAGTCGGCAAACCCCGGCAGGAGGACTTCTTCATCGGCGACCTCCTCCAGGAGCTCCTCTCGCCGCTCTTCCCGCTGGTCATGCCCGCCGTCGAGCAGCTCTGGTCCTACGGCGAGACCGGCTACCACTCGCTGGCCGCCGCCGTGGTCAAGCAGCGCTACAAGCGGGAGGCGATGGCCTCGGCCTTCCGCATCCTGGGCGAGGGGCAGCTCTCGCTCACCAAGTTCCTGCTGGTGACCGACCGCGCCGTCGATCTCAAGGATTTCCGCGCCACGCTCACCCACATCCTCGAGCGCACCCATCCCGAGACCGACCTCTACGTCTTCTCGAACCTCTCGATGGACACGCTCGACTACACCGGCCCGGTGGTCAACGAGGGCTCCAAGGGGGTCTGGCTCGGCCTCGGCGACCCGGTCCGCGAGCTCCCGCGCGCCTTCACCGCTCCCGAGATCCCGCAGGGAGTCAGGGACATTCAGGTCTTCTCCCCCGGCTGCCTGGTGGTCGGCGGCCCCGCCTACGCGGACGATCCCGGCGCCGCGGCCCGCTTCGCCGCCCATCCGGCCTTCGCCGGCTGGCCGCTGGTCGTCCTCACCGACGAGCCCCGCCGCGCCGCCGCGAGCCCGATCAACTTCCTCTGGACCACCTTCACCCGTTTCGAGCCGGCGGCGGACATCCACGCCGCGGCCACCGGGCTGGTCCGCCACCACGTCTCCTACACGCCGCCGATCCTGATCGACGCCCGCATGAAGCCCTGGTACCCCAAGGAGCTGTTCGCGGACGAGGAGACGGCGGCCACCGTGACGCGGCGCTGGAAGGAGTACTTCCCGGGGGGGAAGGTGGAGATGGGGGATTCGGGGACGGGGCATTTGACGGGGTAGGCCGCGAACAAGGGAGCCCAAAGGAAACGACCTTAGCCTGCACCGCCCCTTCGGGGCGGACCCTCACTCCCCCAACCCCCTCTTCTCCCGGCCTCCCCCCCGGCCCGCCGGGAGAGAGGGGGCTCAAAACAAGGATTCTGGAGGGGCTCTTGAACTAACTTCTCCCTCTTCTCCCGGCGGCATGGGGGGGAGGCCGGGAGAAGAGGGCCGGGGTGATGAGGGCCAACATCGGGCCAAAGGCAACCTGACAACGTAGAGTCTATGATCCCCACGGACCTAACCTGCCATGAACCCCCACCTCCTCATCACCCTGATCATCGCCGGCGCGGCCATCGCGCTCCTGCTCACCGAGCGGCTGCGCGCCGACCTGGTGGCGCTGCTGGTGGTGGTCGCGCTCGGCACGACGGGGGTGCTGACCTCGCAGGAGACGTTCTCGGGGTTCAGCCGCTCGGCGGTGATCACGCTGCTGGCGATCTTCATCCTCGCCGCGGGGTTGGAGCGGGCGGGCGTCACCCATAGCGTCGGCGACCTCCTGGTGCGCGTCGCGGGCAGGAGCGAGCAGCGGCTGGTCGTGGTGGTGATGCTCTCCGCCGCCCTGCTCTCCCTGTTCATGAACAACATCGCCGCCGCCGCCGTGCTGCTGCCCGCCGTCTCGGGGGCGGCGAAGCGCTCGGGCGTGAACCCCTCCCGGCTGCTGATGCCGCTCGCCTTCGGCACCATCCTCGGCGGCATGGCGACCCTCCTGACCACCACCAACATCGTGGTCAGCAGCCTGCTGCAGGACCGCCGGATGGCCGGCTTCGGCCTCCTCGACTTCGCGCCGCTCGGCCTGCCGATCATCGCGGTCGGAATCGCCTACATGGCGCTCTGGGGGCGGCGCCAGCTCCCCGCGCGCTCGCCCGCCCAGCTCTATGAGGACCTGCAGCGCCAGGAGGCCAATCTCGCCGAGGTCTACCACCTGGGCGAGACCCTCTCCCGCGCCGGCGTGCCCGCGGGGTCGCCGCTGGTCGGCCAGACCCTCGCCGGCAGCCGCCTGCGCGAGACCTACGGCGTCAACGTGCTCGCCATCGAGCGCGAGAGCCGGATCGTCCGCGCCCCCTCGCCGGACCAGGAGCTCCAGGCCGAGGACGTCCTCGTCCTCGCCGGCGAGCCGGAGGGCGCGGGGTTCGCGGCCGGCCTCGATCCCTTGCCGCCGCGCCACTGGCGCGACCGCGACCTCGAATCCCGCTCGGTGGTGCTGGTGGAGGCGGTCCTCTCCCCGCGCTCCGATCTCATCGGCCGCACTCTGCGCGAGACCCGCTTCCGCGACCGCTACGGCATGGCGGTGCTGGCGATCTGGCGCGCCGGCCGATCGCTTCGCACCGGGCTCACCGACCTCCCCCTTCAGCTCGGCGACGGACTCCTGCTCCAGGGGGAGCGCGGCCGGCTGCCGGTCCTGCGCGCCGAGTCCGACCTCATCGTCCTCGACCGCGCCGGAGCCGACGAGCCGCCGCCGTCGCGCCGCCGCAGCCGGCTGGCGCTGACGATCATGATCGCCACCCTCGCGCTCGCCGCCACCAACCGCTTCGGCGTCGGCGAGATCATGCTCGGGGGCGCGCTGGTGATGATCCTCACCCGCGTGCTCTCGATGGACGACGCCTACCAGGCCGTCGAATGGCGGAGCGTCTTCCTGGTCGCCGGCATGCTGCCGCTGGGGACCGCGATGATCAAGACCGGAGCCGCCGATCTGATCACCCACGGGCTGCTCTCCGTGCTGGGGGGCGCGGGTCCGCTGGCGATCCTCGCCGGGCTCGTCGCCCTTGCCATCCTGCTCACTCAGGCGATGAACGGCGCGGCGGTCGCGGCCATCGTGGCCCCCATCGCCATCCAGACCGCGCAGCGGATCGGCGCCGACCCGCACGCCTTCGCGATGGGCGTCGCGCTCGCCACCTCCTGCGCTTTCCTCACGCCGCTCGGCAGCCCGGTCAACGTCCTGGTGATGGGCCCCGGCGGCTACACCTTCCGCGACTACTTCCGCGCCGGCCTGCCGCTCACTGTGCTGCTCTTCGCGCTGATCGTGGGGCTTTTGCCGCTGATCTGGCCGCTCGCGCGCTAAAAGCCAAGGACGTAAAGGACGACAAGGACTGCAAGGACAAAGGACAAAGACAAAGGACAAAAGACAAAGAAGCTTCGGCTTTTCGTCCTTGTCGTCCTTGAGGTCCTTTACGTCCTTGGCTTTTCCGGCGCCCCTCCGCCGCCAGCTATGACAGGATAGCCCCGCGCGGTGGAAGGAGGTGTTGAATGCCTGAAGAACCGCTCTCCCCTGAAATCCTGCGGAAGATCGACGCCTGGTGGCGTGCGGCGAACTATCTCTCCGTGGGGCAGATCTATCTCTACAAGAACCCGCTGCTCAAAGAGCCGCTGACGATCGAGGACATCAAGCCCCGGCTCCTCGGCCACTGGGGGACCACCCCCGGGCTCAACTTCCTCTGGGTCCACCTGAACCGGATCATCCGGCAGCGCGACCTCAGCATGATCTACATCACCGGCCCCGGCCACGGCGGTCCGGGGATCGTGGCCAACGCCTATCTCGAGGGGACCTACAGCGAGGTCTATCCCGACGTCTCCCTGGACGAAAACGGGATGCGCCGCCTGTTCAAGCAGTTCTCCTTCCCCGGCGGCATCCCGAGCCACGCGGCGCCCGAGACCCCCGGCTCGATCCACGAGGGGGGCGAGCTCGGCTATGCCCTCTCTCACGCCTATGGCGCGGTGTTCGACAACCCGGACCTGATCGCCGCCTGCGTGATCGGCGACGGCGAGGCCGAGACCGGCCCGCTCGCCACGAGCTGGCATTCGAACAAATTCCTCAACCCGATCCACGACGGCGCCGTGCTCCCTATTCTCCACCTCAACGGCTACAAGATCGCCGGCCCCACCGTGCTCGCCCGCATCCCTCACGAGGAGCTGGACAGCCTGATGCGGGGCTACGGCCACAAGCCTTACTTCGTCGAAGGGGACGACCCCGCGATCATGCACGAGCGCATGGCGGCGGTGATGGATGAGGTGTTCGACGAGATCCGGCGCATCCAGAACGACATCCGCCAGAACGGCTTCAAGGAAAGGCCGCGCTGGCCGATGATCGTGCTGCGCTCCCCCAAGGGGTGGACCGGACCCAAGGTGGTAGACGGCAAGCCGGTCGAGGGGACCTGGCGTTCCCATCAGGTGCCGCTGTCCGAGATGGCCGCGAACCCCGGGCACGTCAACCTGCTCGAGGAGTGGATGCGCGGCTACCGCCCGGACGAGCTGTTCGACGACAACGGCCGGCTCCGCCCGGAGATCGCCGAGCTCGCTCCTGAGGGGGAGCGGCGGATGAGCGCCAACCCCCACACCAACGGCGGCGCCGTGCTGCGCAACCTGCGGATGCCCGATTTCCGCGACTACGCGGTGGAAGTCCCCTTCCCCGGCGCCACCCTGGGCGAGGCCACCCGCGTGCAGGGCAAGCTCCTGCGCGACGTGCTCCGGCTCAACGCCGAGTCGCGCAACTTCCGCATCTTCAGCCCGGACGAGACCGCCTCCAACCGCTGGAACGACGTCTTCGAGGCCACCGACCGCGAGTCCACCGCCGAGCTCCTCCCTACGGACGAGAACGTCGGACCCGACGGCCGCGTCATGGAGGTGCTCTCCGAGCACCAGTGCGAGGGGTGGCTCGAGGGGTACCTGCTGACCGGCCGGCACGGCATCTTCTCCTGCTACGAGGCGTTCATCCACATCATCGACTCGATGTTCAACCAGCACGCGAAGTGGCTGAAGACGATCCGCGAGATCCCCTGGCGGCGCCCGATCGCCTCGCTCAACTACATGCTGACCTCCCACGTCTGGCGGCAGGACCACAACGGCTTCAGCCACCAGGACCCGGGGTTCATCGATCACGTCATGAACAAGAAGGCCGAGGTGGTGCGGGTCTACCTGCCGCCGGACGCCAACTGCCTGCTCTCGGTGACCGACCACTGCCTGCGCAGCCGCAACTACGTCAACGTCATCGTCTGCGGCAAGCAGCCGGCCCCGCAGTGGCTGGACATGGACTCCGCGGTCAAGCACTGCACCGCCGGCATCGGCATCTGGGAGTGGGCGAGCAACGACCAGGGGGGCGATCCCGACGTGGTGATGGCCTGCGCCGGCGACGTCCCTACCCTGGAGACCCTCGCCGCCGTCGACCTGATGCGGCGCGAGCTGCCGGACCTCAAGATCCGTGTCGTCAACGTCGTCGACCTGATGACCCTGCAGCCGCCCAGCGAGCACCCGCACGGCCTCCCGGACAAGGAGTTCGACATCCTGTTCACCGAGGACAAGCCGGTCATCTTCGCCTTCCACGGCTACCCCTGGCTGATCCACCGGCTCACCTACCGGCGGAAGAACCACGACAACCTCCACGTCCGCGGCTACAAGGAGGAGGGGACGACCACCACCCCCTTCGACATGGTGGTGCGCAACGACCTCGACCGTTTCCACCTGGTGGCCGACGTCATCGCGCGCGTCCCCAAGCTCGGCTCCCGCGCCGCCTATCTCAACCAGATGACGCGCGACAGGCTGATCGAGCACAAGGAATACATCCGCAAGCACGGCGACGACGTGCCCGCGATCCGCGACTGGGCCTGGCAGAACAAGGGCGCCCCCTCGCGCGGCGGCAAGGAGACCGGCGAGGACGCGGATGGGAAGCGGGTGGAGGGGTAGGCCCTCATCACCCCGGCCCTCTTCTCCCAGCCTCCCCCCCTTCCCGACGGGAGAAGAGGGAGAAGTTAGTCAAAAACACCAGCTCCTTCTTTAAGCCCCCTCTCTCCCGGCGGTCGGGGGGGAGGCCGGGAGAGAGGGGGTTGGGGGAGTGAGGGCCGCGGCGGCGGAAACGATCCGATCCCGAAGACCGCCGGGCGTCAGGCCTTCTTGCCAGCCTCCACAATCCCGGCCGCATCCCGCGCAATCATCAGCTCTTCGTTCGTGGGCACCACGAACACCTTGGATTTCGCTCCCGCCGGCGAGATCTCCATCTCCTTCCCCTGAACCTCCGCGTTGCGCGCCGGATCGATCACGAGCCCGAGGGCGTCGAGACCCTGCATCGTCCGCTCGCGCACCGCCGGGGCGTTCTCGCCGATGCCGCCGGCGAAGGCGATGGCGTCCACCCCGCCCAGGGCCGCCACATAAGCGCCGATGTACTTGCGCAGCCGGTAGCAGAAGATGTCGATCGCCAGGCGGGCCCGCTCGTTTCCTTTCTCCTCGGCTTCCAGCAGCGCGCGCATGTCGGACGACAGCCCGGAGATCCCCAGCAGGCCGCTGTGCTTGTTCATCAGCGCGCTCGCCTCGGCGGCGCCGAGCTCGTCGCGCCCCATGATGAACAGCAGCGCCGCCGGATCGAGATCGCCGCAGCGGGTGCCCATCACCAGTCCCTCCAGCGGGGTGAAGCCCATCGAGGTGTCGACGGATCTGCCGCCGAGCACGGCGCAGGCCGAGGCGCCGTTGCCGAGATGGCAAGTGATGAGCCGCAGCCCGGGGTCCCCCTCGCGGCCCAGCAGCGCGGCGAGCCGCCCGGAGACGAAGCGGTGCGAGGTGCCGTGGAAGCCGAACCGCCGCATGCCGAAGCGCTGGTAGAGGCTGTAGGGGAGCGCGTAGAGATAGGCCGCCTCCGGCATGGTGTGGTGGAACGCGGTGTCGAACACCGCCACCTGGGGAGCGTCCGGCAGCACGGCTTTGGCGGCCTGGTAGCCCTGGAGGTTGGCGGGATTGTGCAGCGGCGCCAGCGCGATGTTGGCCTCGATCCCCTCGATCACCGCCTCGTCGATCCGCACCGACGACTGGAACCGCTCGCCGCCATGGACCACCCGGTGCCCGACGGCGCCGATCTCGTCCTTGTGGGGGATGACGCCGGTCTCCGGGTCGGTCATCACCGCCAGCGCCCGCTCGACCGCCGTCCGGTGCTGAAACGCCCCGATCGCGTCGCGGACCGGCTTCTTCCCCTCCGCCTCGTAATGGAGGACCGCCGTCCCGCCGGCGTCCTCGACCAGCCCCTTGGCCAGCGTCCGGTCGTGCCCGTCGCGGGCCATGGCCTCATCGGTTTCGATGAGCTGGAACTTGAGCGACGAGCTGCCGCAGTTGAGGACCAGGACCTTCATGGGTGGAGCGCCCCTCCTTCCTTCCGGCTTGGATGGTATACAACTCTCTGGCCGAGTGTGGTAAATGCTGTTGCGCCACCGGTCCGGAAGGCCGCGTGAGCTTTGAGCCCAAGGAGAGGAATGCGATGGAGATCCGGCAGTTCAGGGTGATGATCCGCGCCTCGAACTTCGAGCGCGCGACGAAATTCTATGGCGGCGCCCTGGCGCTGCCGCAACTCCAGAGCTGGAATCGCGACGACGAGCGGGGGGTGGTCTACCAGGCCGGCTCGGCCGTGGTCGAGGTGGTCGGCCCGCCGGTCAACGAGGACCCCCGCTCCAACGACGAGCGCTTCAAGGCCCAGGGGCCGCGCATCCAGGCGGCCCTCGTCTTCGACGTCGCCTCCGCGGAGGCCGCCTTCCGCGACATCTCCTTCCGCGAGAAGAACATCCCCGGCGGCCTGGAGAAGGACGATCAGGGTCGGCTGACCTTCGTCACCCACGACCCGGACAATATCCGGGTGATCTTTCGCGAACCCGGAACCGCCTAGCCGTAGCTCTCATGATGCTCCCGGTCGGGGGGCACGCCGATCGTCTTCAGGGCGGCGAGCGTGGTCTCCAGGAAGCGCGGCGGGGGCTCCTCGCCGCGGACGCGGGCGGCCTGCTTTTCGAAGTTCGAGAGGCCTGGGCCGCAGGTGTAGACCTCGACGGCGGTGGGGTCCGGGATGAATTCCCGCAGCAGCTCCTCGCTCACCCGGCCCTGGCGGATGTCCAGCCCGGGGAGGGTCCGCTTCTCCCGCGAGATGGCGTGGACGATCCGGAGCTTGTCCGGAAAGCGGTCCGCGAGCGCCTGGAGCTGGTGGCGGTAGATGATGTCGTCCCAGGTCTTGTTGCCGTAGACCAGGGTGTGCCGCAGGTTCATCCCCGTCTCCAGGCAGAACTTGAGGAGGCTGTAGTTCGGCACGATCCCGGAGCCGGCGCAGACGTGGATGAGGTGGTCGGTTCGCGTCTCGACGTCGGGAGAGAGGACATACGGCCCGCCGATGCCGGTCGCCTTCATGCTCATCCCCGGGCGCACGCTGTAAGTCAGGAACGGCGAGAGCAGCGGCGGGTACTTGGTCTGCCCCTTGACGTAGGTCTCCGCCTTGATCGTGATCGCGAGCTGCGTTTCGTGCGGAGCCGAGGTCAGGGAGTAGGCGCGCCCCGGCTCCTTCTTCCCCTTCATCTCCTCGAAGTAGCCGCAGAGGCTCTCCAGCGCCGGGAACTGCTGCGGCCGGATGGTGATGAACTGCCCCGCTTGGTACTCCATCCGCTCGCCACCGGCGAAGAGGTTCAGCGTCACGGTGTCCGCCGTCTCCCAGATCACCTCGGTGATGATCAGCTCCATCTCGCGGATCTTCTGCCGCGGCGCCTTGGCCGGCGCCGCCTGCGCGGCCGCCATGGGGGGAAGGTGGTTGTCGGGCAAGGCGACGGATGGGACCTCAGGCTCGGCCATTCTCTGCTCTCCCTTCAGGCGTTGGCAGGGACGAATCGGCGATCATTCTAAGCCGATTCCCTGGGTCTTGATCACCGGCCGGGCGCCGGTCGCCTCGTCGTCGACCCCCACGCCCTCCCACTCGATCCGGTAGACCGGCACCGGCCGCGCCTTCCCCCGCAGCGGCCAGGGGGTGAGCGCCGAGACCGGCGGCGGCTGGCCGAGCGCGGCGTAGAGCGGCTCGGCGATCAGGATCTCCCCCGGACCGGCCTCCGAGCAGAGGCGCGCGGCGGTGTTTACCGCGTCGCCGATCACCGTGTACTCCAGCCGCCGCTGGCTGCCGATGTTGCCGGCGAAGACCTCGCCGACGTTGAGGCCGATGCCGATCGACAGCTCCGGCCGCCCGAGGAGCCCCCAGCGCTCGTTGAGCCGCCCGAGCACCTGCTGCATGGCGACCGCCGCCCGGGCGGCGCGGTCGGCGTCATCGACGCGGGAGATCGGCGCCCCCCAGAGCGCCATCAGCGCGTCGCCCATGAACTTGTCGAGCGTGCCGCCGTAGCGGAAGACGATCTCCACCATCTCGGTGAAATAGTCGGTCAGCAGGCTGGCGATCGCGTCCGGGTTCATCCGCTCCGATAGCGAGGTGAAGCCGCGGATGTCGGAGAACAGCACGACCACCCGCCGCTTGGCGCCGCCGAGCTGGATCTCCCCCTCCTGGCCGGCGATCTGGCGGGCGAGGTCCGGCGCGAAATAGCGCTGGAAGTTGGAGAGCACCACCGCCTCGCGCCGCATACGCTCGATCAACTGGCCGTTCTCGATCCCCACCGCCGCCATGCCGGCGAAGGCGGTGAAGAACTCGAGATCCTCCTCGCTGAACGAGTGGCCGATCCCCACGCTGTCGAGATAGATGATGCCGAGCACCGTCCCCTGGCCCCCCAGCAGCGGCGCGCAGAGGGCGCTCTCGATCTCCCCCCCGGCCTCCTCCTCGGCCGGCAGGTTCTCCGAGAGCACCGCCACCCGCTCCTCGATCGCCTTGCGGGCGATCGCCCGCGGCACCCGCCAGCTCCCGGCCGGCGCCTCGACCCGGCTGCGCCAGACCCGCGGCACCAGCTCGCCGCCGTCCTCGGAGGTCATCACCGCCACGCGGTCGACGTTCATCACCTGGAAGATGAGCCCCACGACCTTGTCGAGCAGCCGGTCGACGTCGGTCTGCCGCGAGAGCTCCTTGGCGATGTCGAGCAGGAGGTTGAGCTTGCGCGTCTGGCGGTCGGCGAGGGATTGGCCACCGATCCGGAGCAGCGAGGAGCCGGGGGGGCCCTCGGCGAGCTGCGAGGCGATGTCCGAGCGGCCGCTCACCGGCACCTTGCGGAGGATCGTGGCGTCGAGCGACCCCTCGCCGTCGAATCTCTCCTCCTCCAGCGCCGGCGGCTGGACCGCCAGCACCTCGAAGTCGACCTTGCCGAAGGCGACCCGCGAGCCGGGGGTGGCGAGCGCGTCGATGACCCGCACGCCGTCGAGATAGGTGCCGTTGGTCGACCCCACGTCGCGCACCCGCACCCCGGCCCCGGCGAGCTCCAGCTCGGCGTGGTGGCGCGAGACCGTCGGGTCCTGGATCGGCAGGTCGCACGACGCCACGCGGCCCACGGTGAACGGACGACCGCCCGTGATCAGGACCGAGGGGCTTCCAGTGGCGGCGACCAGCTTCAAGATCAAAGAAGGGCCTTTTTCTCCAGGGACCGCGATGTCACGAGTCCGGATCGATTAAAGGTACTACAAACGCGTGGCGGGGCCGGGAAATACCCCCCTCTTTTCTACGGTTGAACACCCCGGAACGTCTGTGGTACCCTTCGCGGGTCCGATGGACGGCCTCATTGGACATATGGCGCATTCGTCTAGGGGTCCAGGACGTCGCCCTCTCACGGCGGTAACACGGGTTCGAATCCCGTATGCGCTACCAACCTTCCGCACCCTACGGAGCCCGGCCCTGCCGGGCTTTTCGATTTTGAG
>JBDSHF010000011.1:0-14193 GCA_039918595.1 Thermoanaerobaculia bacterium | reverse complement strand
CCCCCCCTTCCTCGCCTTGCTGTAGCCGGCCGCGAGCGAGGCCGCGAACTGCTCGGTCTCCTTCGGCGCGCGCTCGAGCCCCTCGGGGTTGCGCACCACCACGTGGGAGCCCGACTCGGCCGCGACGTGGAACCAGAAGTCCCGCGGCGCTCCCAGCCGGAGGCTGAGGATGTCGTTGTCCTCGGCCGTCCGCCCCACCAGCACGGTCATCCCGTCCGGCGACACGAACCGCCGGGCGACGCTGCGCCCCTGCCAGATCCCGTTCTCGGGATCGGGCGGAGGCGGGGCTTTGCGCTCGGAAGGAGTCAACCTAATCCGCCACGATCTCCAGCAGCGTGATGTCGAACACCAGCATCCCGCGCGGCTTGCCGGCGGCGCCGTCGTAGGCCTTGCGGGAGGGGATCCAGAAGCGGCGGGACTCCCCTTCGGTCATCAACTGGAGCCCTTCGGTCCAGCCGGCGATCACCTTGGTGAGCGCGAAGGTGGACGGCGTCCCCTTGGCGAGCGAGGAGTCGAACATCTTGCCGTCGGTCGTCCAGCCGGTGTAGTGGACGCGGACGGTGCTGGTGGCCTTGGGGGTGCGGGAGCCGGTCCCCGGCTTCAGCACCTTCCAGGCGAGGCCGGACCTGGACTTCTGCGCGTCCGCCGGGGGCGCCGCCACGTCGGGCGGCACGGGGGGCACCCGCAGGATGTCGAGCAGCTCGACGTCGAAGACCAGCAGGCCCTGCGGCTTGTCCGGCTTCCCTTCGTAGGCGAGCCTGGCGGGGATCCAGAACCGCCGCTTCTCCCCCACCACCATCAGTTGCAGCCCCTCGGTCCAGCCGGCGATCACCCGGCCGAGCGGCAGCACCGCCGGCCGGCCGCGCGCGACCGAGGAGTCGAACATCTTGCCGTCGGTCGTCCAGCCGGTGTAATCGACCTTCACCAGGTCGGTCGGCACCGGATGGTCGGTCCCGGTGCCGGGGGTGAGCACCTTGGAGGCGAGACCGCTGGCGGTCGTCTGGGCGTCGGCCGGCGCAGCGGCGACGTCGGCGGGCGCGGGGATGGCAGGCGGCAGGGATGGATGCTGCGGGGCGGCGGCCTCCGGCGGAGCCGCCAGCAGCGGCACGGAGGCGAGGAGAAGGGCCGGAATCCAGGAGAGGAATCGTCTGTTCATGGCAGTTGGATCTTACCAGTTGACATCCCGATCTTCTGGGGTAAGAATTGGTTTGCGTCACAGACCGGTTGTCGACCAGAGCGAAAACTTTAGACCGCTCTGGCGCGTAGAAAAGAATATGCTGCGGAGAGAGCTTTCTCTTCACCCTCCCAATCTGCAAAGGAGATCCCGGATGCTCAGAGCCAGAACCGCGCGTCTCATCGGGACGGCCCTGCTGGCGGTGGCCGCTCCGGCGATGGCCGCGGACGCCCTCAAGGTGACGCCGCCCAAGCTGGAGGTGCGCGAGCACAAGCTCGCCAATGGCCTCGACCTGTTGATGTATGAAGACCATTCGGTGCCGGTGGCCACGGTCCAGGTCTGGTACCACGTCGGCTCGAAGAACGAGAAGAAGGGGCGGAGCGGCTTCGCCCACCTCTTCGAGCACCTGATGTTCAAGGGCTCGGCGCACCTCGGCTCCGAGGAGCACAAGAATTTCATCGCGTCGATCGGCGGCCGCTACAACGCCACCACCGACTTCGACCGCACCCTCTATTTCCAGAGCATCCCCAGCAATTATCTGGAGCGGGTGCTGTGGATGGAGGCCGACCGCATGAGCTCGCTCAACGTCTCGGACGAGAACTTCAAGTCCGAGCGCGACGTGGTCAAGGAGGAGCGCCGGCTGCGGGTCGAAAACCCGCCCTTCGGCCGCCTCTTCGAGGTGGTGCTCGACAAGACTTTCACCACCCACCCCTACCGCATCAATTCCATCGGCAGCATGGCCGACCTCGACGCCGCCACCCTCCAGGACGTGCGCGACTTCCACAGCCTCTACTATGTGCCCAACAACGCCACGCTGGTGGTCTCGGGGGACTTCACCCCCGGCCAGGTGATCCAGTGGGCCAAGACGTACTTCGGCCCGATCCCGAAGGGGAAGCCGATCCCGCGCGAGATCGCGCCGGAGCCGGCGCAGACGGCGGAGCGCCGGACGGTCGATTACCACGCGAACACTCCGCTGCCGGCGGTGGTGATCACCTATCACGTGCCGCAGGCGGGCCATCCGGACACCTACGCCCTGCAAGTGGCGAGCAACATCCTCTCCTCCGGCGAGAGCTCGCGCCTCTACCGACGGATGGTCTACGAGAAGCAGATGGCGGTCGCCGCCGGCGGCGACGCGATCCTCCTCGAGGACCCCGGGGTCTTCTTCTTCTACTCGATCCTGCAGGGGGGGAAGCCGGAGGATGGCGAGAAAGAGCTGATCGCCGGGGCCGAGCAGTTGCGCTCCACGCCGGTCTCCGAGGCGGATCTCGTCAAGGCGAAAAACCAGCTCATCTCGGCGCTCGTCTTCGGCCGCCAGACCGGCGCGGACAAGGCCGACGCGATCGGCTACGCCCGGGTCATTCTCGACGACGTGTCGTACGTCAACCGGCAGCTCGCCGAATTCCAGAAGGTCACCGCCGCCGATGTCCAGCGGGTGGCGCGCACCTATTTCAGCCCCGAGAACCGCACGGTGGTCTACATGCTGCCCGAGGCCATGCGCCCGGGGGCTCAACCGGCAGGAACGCCGGGACAGCCGGGCGCCGGCGAGAACGACAAGCGCGAGGTGAAGAAGCCATGACAACGTCCTCCTCAGTAAAGACCCTCGCCGCCGCGGGCCTGCTGCTGGCGACCGTTTCGGCGGGCCTGGCGCAGACCGCCGCGAAGCCGGCGCCGAAACCGAACCCGAAGACCATGCCCGAGACCCCGGCGACGCCTCCCCCTCCGGGCCCGGCCCGGGAGGTCCGCTTCCCGGCCTTCCAGCAGAAGACGCTGGCCAACGGCCTGCTGGTCGTCGCCATCGAGCAGCACGAGCAGCCGCTGGTCTCGATCCGCATGATGCTCAACGCCGGCAAGGCCTACGAGCCGGATGGCAAGGCGGGCCTCGCCGAGGCCACGGCCTCGCTGCTGACCAAGGGGACCCCGACCCGCTCGGCGCAGCAGATCGCCGAGACGATCGATTTCGTGGGCGGCAATCTCTCGACCAACGCGGGCACCGAGGCCGGCTACGCCGACGTCGCCGTCACCTCCGACCAGCTCGGCCTCGGGTTCGACCTGCTCGCCGACGTCGTCCTCCACCCCACCTTCCCGCAGGATGAGCTCGAGCGCTGGCGCCGGCAGGCCCTGAGCGGCCTGCAGATCAATCAGCAGGACGCGTCCTACCTGGCCACCACCGCCGTCACCCGGCTGATCTTCGGTTCCTACCCCTACGGCCGGCCGTCCAACGGCACTCCGGAATCGCTCGCCGGCCTCAGCCGCGCCGACCTGGCGGCCTTCCACCAGGCGCACTTCATCCCCAACCAGACGATCCTCGCGGTGGTCGGGGACATCCAGGCGGCCGACGCTTTCGCCCGCGCGGAGCGCGCCTTCGGCGGCTGGAAGAAGGGCACCCCCAGCCAGCTCCCGCGGATCGACGTGAAGGCCCCCGCCAAGACGCGGGTGGTGGTCATCGACAAGCCCGACGCCGTCCAGACCGAGATCCGCCTCGGCCAGATGGGGATCGCCTACCGCGACCCCGCCCTGTTCACCGCCGAGGTCTACAACTCCGTGCTCGGCGGCAACGCCAGCGCCCGCCTCTACGAGGAGATCCGCCGCAAGCGCGGCCTCTCCTACGGCGCCAGCAGCTACTTTCTCCCGGAGAGCGAGCCGGGCTTCTTCCAGATCTCGACCTTCACCAAGACCGAGACCACGGCCGACGCGCTCGGGCTCGCCCTCGAGGTCCTCCGCGGCCTGCAGCAGAAGCCGGTGCCGGACGCCGAGCTCAACGCCGCCAAGACCTACATCACCGGCGCCTTCCCGCTCGAGATCGAGACCGCCGACGGCATCGCCAGCAAGGTGCTCGAGGCCATGCACTTCGGCTTCGGCCGCGAGTTCCTGGAGAGCTACAACGACAAGATCTCCAAGGTCAGCGCGGCGGACGTCCAGCGCTTCGCCAGCCAGGCCATCCACCCCGAGGGGATGACCGCCGTCCTGGTGGGCAACGCCGCGGCCTTCACCGACGCCCTGAAGAAGCAGTACGGCGAGGTCGAGGTGATCCCGCTCGCCGAGGTCGACTTCCTGCGGGCGGACCTGCGCCGCCCCAAGGGCGCCGAAAGCCCTGCCAAGCCGTCTCACTAGCGGCACCTGCCGCATCTGCCTGAAGCGGAGGCGCCCAGCCGGGGTGCCTCCGCCTGCTTCCCGACCTCCTTGCCAAATCGTGGCATTGTCATTGCAGCACTTCTGGTTGGCGGGGATGCTCCCCGCTGGAGATCGACTCTCATGACTTGCACCAGGAGATCACTATGAAACGGCAAATCTTCACGCTGTTGATGGCCCTCGTCCTCCCCACCGCGGCCCTCGTGGCGCAGTCCACCCCCACCCCCAACCCGCAGGTGCCCCCCAGCCAGCAGGTCGATCAGTCCGGCCAGCCGGAGCAGACCGGCCGGCCCGATGTCGACGTCGACACCGGCAAGAACGCCGACAACGGCGTGCTGAACGTCGATGTCAAGCGCAATGGGGATTCCGACACCAAGGCCGGCAACAATCCCAACGGCAACGCGATGGGCACGACCGGCACGATGGGCACGACCGGAACCACCGGTACCTACAACGGCACCACCTCGACCGGCACCACCACGACCACCACGACGGGAACGAATAACGACAGCACCGGCATGAGCGACAGCCGCTCCACCCGTCTGCCGGGCACGGCGAGCGACATGCCGCTCTTCGGTCTGTTCGGCGCGCTGGCCCTCGCGGGCGCCCTCGGCCTCCGGCAGATCCGCTGATCGCCATCCGAAAAGCTGCCCTGAAAAAAAGGCTGCCGGCCCGTCTCGCGACGAACCGGCAGCTTTTTCGACGAATGCCGATGATGCCTGAGCCAACCTACCGCTGAATCGTAAAGTTCACCGTCAGGTTGAAGTACACCTTGACCGGCCGGCCGTCCCGCATCGCCGGCAGGAAGGTGACCTGCTGGATCGCCTCCACGGCGGAGCGGTCGAGCCCCATCGGCAGGCCGCGGACCACCCGCACGTTGGTGGCGTGCCCCTTCTCGTCGATGATCGCCTCGACGATCACCGTCCCCTGGACCCCAGCCTTCCGCGCCGGTTCCGTATAGCGCGGCTGGATCGGCTGCAGCGCCCGCGGCCGGCTCATCTCGGCCGTGAGATAGACGGGCCCAGTCGAGTCTTCCGCAGGCTCCACGCCAGGGCCGTTGCCGGGGCCGATACCGGGGCCGATGCCCGGGCCATCGCCAGGACCGTCGCCGGGACCGTCGCCGGGACCGTCCGTGGGGCTCACCGGACCCCCGCTGGTGGCCGGCCCCGAGGGTGTATCCGCCACCGGGGGCGCCGGAGTGGCCGGCGTGTCGGGCAGATCGGTCGGCTGCCGCACGGTCGGAGCCTGGGCCGGTGCCGACTTGGGCTGAGGCTGCTCGGGCACCGGGGGTTTCGGATGCCCCCCTCCACCCGCGGGAGGCAGCGGCGGCAGCAGAACGTCGATGAAGGCGACGTTGAGGCTGGGCTCGGTCACCGGGCCGACGTTCCAGTAGCTGGCGAAGGCGAAGGCGGTCAGCCCGGCCAGGTGCAGGCCGATCGCGAGGGGCAGCGAGAGCCAGCGGCGGCGCCGCGGGTTCGTCTTGGCTTCCAGCTCGGCGTCCAGGTCAATCAGGGAGTGCTCGAACATTTTCCACCTCCGGACATCGGGGTAATCTTTGTCCTCGCCTCGAACCCCGAGGCGGGGGAAAACATCAGGAGCGCTCCTGTCTGTATTAGAGAGGTGAAGGAGCGCTTTAGTTCCTGGCCCCGGTTGCGGGTTGACGCATAGCCGCCGCCTGATATCTTTGGGCGCGGAGCCGCTCCGGTGTTCTGCCGAAGCGTCTCGCGGAAAACTTTTGATTCTTGTGGAGACTGCAATGCCGGATTCAAGCCCGAGCCCGACTCACATGAGGACGGCTCTCTTCGTGGACTTCGACAACATCTATCTCGGCCTGCAGCGGGAAGACCCCGTGGCCGCCGAGCAGTTCGCTACCGATCCCACCCGCTGGCTGAGCTGGCTGCAGGACAAGCTGGAGGGGACGCAGGAAGGGACGCTTCATGAAGGGAGTAGGCGGAAGCGCAAGATCCTCTTCCGCCGCTGCTACCTCAACCCGTCGCAGTTCGGCCGCTTCCGCCCCTACTTCACCCGCTCGGCCATCGAGGTGGTGGACTGCCCGCCGCTGACCAGCGGCGGCAAGACCAGCGCCGACATCCACATGGTGATGGACATCCTCGACACGCTCAGCCATCCGACGCGGTTCGACGAGTTCATCCTGCTCTCCGGCGACGCCGACTTCACGCCGGTGCTGCTGCGCCTCTCCAAGCACGACCGGCGCAGCGCCATCCTTGCCATCGGCCCCGCTTCGGTGGCCTACAAGGCGGCCTGCGACCTGCTGATCGACCAGGACACCTTCCTCGAGGAAGCGATCGGCGCCACCCCGAACCCGGCCGCCCGCACGGCCGCCGGGCCGAGCAGCAACTCGGCGATGGGCGATCTCCTGCGCGGCATCGCCGACAAGATCTACGAGCGGACGAGCGCCAGCGGCGAGTTGGTGGCGACCGAGCTGCCGCCGATCTTCCGCGAGTTCTCCGAGTTCACCGCCAGCAACAACTGGCTGGGCTTCAACAGCCTGCGCAACATGACGATGGCGGTGGTGGCGACGCGCCGCGATCTGTCGATGATCGACGGCGACCCCTGGCGGGTCGGCCTGCTCGGCGAGGGGGAAGAGCCGGAGGAGGCGCCGGAAGGGTCCGGCAATGAGGCCGGCCGGCCGGCGTCGGCGCCGCGCTTCCTCACCCTCGCGGACCGCAACCGCCTGATCGAGGAGATCCTCGCCTACGTCCGCTCGGTGGTGGAGGCCTCGGACGCGGCGGTGCCGATGGCGCGCGCCGCGCAGATGGTGATCAGCCGCTTCGGCGATCAGGTGCTGGCCACCCGCTGGGCGGGAGCGGGCACCTTCCGCGATCTGCTCGAAGGGCGCGAGAACCCCGGCTTCGCCATCTCGGCCCTCAAGCCCGGCTACATCTACGACCCCTCGCGGCACCAGCTCCCGATCGACGGCCGCCCCGAGGAGCTGGTGGGCGACCCGCAACTGAACGCGCTCGCCTACCGCGTCCACCAGCTCACCGACACCCCGTACCTGACGCGCGGCGACTATGGCCGGGTCTTCCGCCTCACCGCCGAGGAGGTCAACGACCACGGCTACTTCCTGACCCGCACCTCGAAATCGGTGCGCGACCGCTGCATCGAGGAGGGGTCGCCGATCGCCCGCGCGAGCGTCAACTTCATCCTGCGCGGCATCACCTTCGGCGGCCACCGCTTCGGCCAGAACGGCGCCGAGGAGCCGCTCGCCCTCGGCGCCTGCTTCTTCCGCAACGTGGTGAGCCTCTGCGACACCGCCGGCATCGCGCTCGACGACCACGAACGGGAGACGCTCTCGGACTGGATCCTCGGCGAGCTGCGGGGCGAGGAGGGGATCGGCAACGTGGCTGAGCCCGCGCGGGAGCCCGCGCGGATGGAGCGCGAGGAAGAGCCCGTCCCCGTGGGTATCGCCAGCGGGGTCGACGAGGATTCATGACCTGGGAGATCACCGCGGACGAAGCCCGGCAGCTCCTCGCGCTTCCCGCCGAGGACCGCGCCATCCAGTTCTTCCAGCTCCTCGCCGACTGGGAGGAGGGGTGGGGCCTGCGGGACGACGAAGGCTGGGTGGTCGCCAGCACGACCGACGCGCTGCCGCTCTGGCCCCACGCCACTCTCGCCGCGGCCTGCGCCGTGGGGCCCTGGGAAGGGGCGCTGCCGGAGCCGGTCTCGCTCGACGAGATGCTCGAGGAGCTCCTCCCCCTGCTCGCGGAGGACAGCCTGCAAGTCGCGGTGTTCCCGTCGCCGGACGATCCGGGCCTGCTCCTCCCCCCCGCCGAGGTCCGGGAGCGGCTGGAGCGGGAGATGGAGATCGGGAGATGAAGGCGCCCGGCCCTGCTACCATGTCCTCCATGCCTGCAGCGGAGATCGCAATTCCAGAGCAACTGCCCTTTCTCGCGAGCATCTCCTGGTTCGATTGTCAGTACCGCGACCTCGCGCCTCTGGACATGCTGCGCCGCTACGAGAGCGGTTGGCGCAATCTTGGAGTCCTGGCCGACCCCTCACCGGAAGAGTGGTCGTTCATCCGCGAACTGGTCCAGCTCTATGGAAGCTATCTCGATGTTCCGGCGTGAGCGGCATCGCAAGGTCCAGGCGCTGCTCGCGGCTTTCGACGTCGACCTGCTGACCCGTTGCAACGCCCTCCTCGGAGGCGGTGCGCGGATCGTTCTGGAACTCGGCGAATACCGCGATTCCCACAGCATCATGTTCCTCTGCTCCGACGCGGAAGGTTATGCGGAGCTGAGATTCGCGGTCTCGTCCCTCGGCTATGATGCTCTTTTCAAGCCGGATCGGAAGAGAGAGCTTCATCTTGCACGCGAGATCAAGTTCAATCAGTACGGGTTCCGGTTCCCCGTCGAGGTCGACGGGGAGACGATCCGCGTCGAGATGCTCCGCGAAGCTCGGATCGAGCTTGACCCGGGCGTGAGGCTCGAAGGGCTGCCGGTGGGTTGTCTATCGCTCGTCGATTGCTACGCCGAGAAGCTGATGGCGAACTCCGATCGCTGGGCTGACCGCCAGGTACTATCGCGGGATCTGATCGATCTGAGCGCGCTCCGGCGAAGCGTCGGTCCGATTCCAGAGGAAGCCTGGCAGAAGGTCGAAGAGGCCTACCGAGGGTCGGGACGGAACGATCTGCTCAAAACACTGCTCGCGTTCACGGGGGATGCCGCCTATCAGCAGCAATGCTTCCAGGGACTCCACGTCGATGAGCCGGAAGAGCTCTTCTCCTCGGCCGCGCAGCTCATCCTGGATCTCGAAGCTCCTAGCGGATCATCGTGACTGATGATTAAAAAGCTTTCCATTCACGCCTCGGGCCAGGGGCTTCATGAGGTGACCGATCAGGTCAGGGCGGCCGTGCGTGAGAGCGGAGTGCGCGAGGGGCTCTGCACGGTCTTCCTCCAGCACACCTCCGCGAGCCTGACGATCCAGGAGAACGCCGACCCCTCGGCGCGCCGCGATCTCGAAAACTGGCTGAACCGCCTGGTCCCCGAGCGCGATCCCCTCTACACCCACACCGCCGAAGGGCCGGACGACATGCCCTCGCACATCAAGGCCGCGCTCACCGCGGCCTCGCTCTCGATCCCCATTCTGGAAGGCGACCTCGGCCTCGGCACCTGGCAGGGGATCTACCTCTGGGAGCACCGCCACCACTCAGGCGGTCGCAAGCTGCTGGTGCATGTGGGGGAGTAGGCTTAAGGGTAATACCCGCTGATCGTCCGCGCTTCCACCCCCGGCCGCGCCAGCTCGACCCGGACCGCGCGGAAGGCATCGCTCGCCTTGGTGTTCGAGGACTGGTAGGAGATCCGGTAGCGCGAGCGCAGATCGCTCTCGATCTCCTGATAGGCGCGGTCGAGACCTCCCGTGCCGCGCAGGAAGAAGCTCCTCCCCCCGGTCTCCGCGGCCAGCTTGGCGAGATGCTCGGTGGGCCCGCCCTTCGGCAGGTCGATCCCGACCGCGTAAACGGCGATGCCGGCCCGCCGGGCGCTTTCGAGAACCTCCGCGAAGCCGAACGTGCTGGTGTGGTCCTCGCCGTCCGAGAGCAGCAGGACCGCCCGCTGCCCGGGGGCGCCGCCGAGATATTGGAGGGAGAAGATCAGGCTGTCGTAGAGCGAGGTCTCCTCGTCCGCCATCAGGCCGGAGAGGCCGTCCTCCAGGGCCTTGAGGTCCGCGGTGAGCCCCACCGCCACGTGGGGGGAGCGGTTGAAGGTGATCACCGCCGCCTGATCGCGCGGCCGCAGCGTCCGGCGCAGAAACTGGAGCGCCGCCTGCCGAGCCGGCTCCAGCCGCGGCCGCATCGAGGCCGAGTTGTCGATCAGCGTCACCAGGCGCAGGGGCGCGTCCTCGACCCGCTCGACCAGGCGGACCGACTGCCGCACGCCGTCCTCGAAGACGTGGACCTCGCCGGCGCCGAGCCCTTCGACCGCCTTGCCCGCCCGGTCGATCACGTGCGTGTACAGCTCGACGAGGCGGATCTCCATCTTCTCCGGCGTCGAGGGTGAGTTGAGCAGCACCGTATCTTCCGTCGCGGTGCCGTCCGCCAGGTAGGCCACGGCGCGGATGTAGCCAATGCCTCCGGAATCCGGCAGCGTGAGCGGCTGCGAGAAGGGGGGCTGATAGAGCGTCGCCACCCGCTTCTCGCCGAGATAGAGCTCGACGCGGTCGAGGGCCTGGTCCGCGGGGGCCTCCACCTCGACCCGCGCCCGCAGGCTCCGGCGGTACGGCCTGCCCGGCTGAGGCTCGACGAGACGGGCGGCGAACCGCTGACCGCCCGCATTCAGCTCCAACTGGTCCTTGGCCAGCAACTCCCCCCGGCCGTTCATCCCCTCCACGGTCAGACGGTGGCTCCGCGGCGTCCGGCCGAGGTCGATCTCGGCCACATAGGGAGCCCGGTTGCGGGTCAGCAGCGGCCGGCCGTCCAGGGAGAAGGTCACGCGCTCGATCTGCTCGGCCTCGGGGAGTCCCGCCGCCCGGTCCACCCGCGCCTCGATGCGCTGGACGCCCGCGATCAGCTTGCCCTCGGACGCCAGGATGCGCACCTCGGGACGGGGCGTCGCGAGCGCGGCGTCGGCCTCCGCGAACAGGCCCTGGACCTCGGGCGAGGGTGGCGGAGCCGGAACAGCGGCGGGCGCGGCGGCGCTGACGGCCGCCGGGACGCTCGGCACCGCCAGCTCGCGCTCGCCCACAAAGGAGCTGCCCGCGGCGGGAGCGTCGAGCTGAACCTCCAGCTTGTAGCGGCCCGGACCCAGCCGGCGCTCGAAAGCGAGCGGCCTGGCGCCGGTGACCCCGGCGGTTGCCGGGGCATCGAAGCGATAGCGAAAGCTGTCCACCATCTCGTTGCCGCGCAGGATCCGGCCGGAGACGAACACCTCACGCGAGTCGCCCAGCATCCGGGCCGCCTGCTCGGGCAGCTCGCCGGGAGCGACCTGGATGCGCACGATCCCCTCCCCCTGCCGCCCGGGGAAATCGACGTCCAGACGGACCGGCAGAGAGCGGGCCCTGGCGTGCCCCTCGGGGGCGGCCGGGCGGAAGCTCGACACCCATTCCCGCGGCTTCGGACTGGCGAGCGCCCGCTGCAGGACCACGGCGTAGGTATCCTTCCCGACCCGCCGGATCCAGGTCGCCGCCTCGGCAAAGCTCGTATCAGAGGCGCAATCCCCCAGCTCCCGCGAGGAGAGGTCCGGAGTATCTCCGGCGCGCCAGAGCCGGGCCGGAGCCTTGTCGCCGGCGTGGAAAACGAGGGTCATCCGAAAGCGGCTCTGGAACTGCGGCGGATAGGTCCAGACCTGCAAGGTCTGGCCGGCGCAACGCGTCTCGAACGTTTCGCCCGGCTCGCCGTTGATCAGGAAGACCCGCGCGCGGTCGTCCTGGAGGTCGCCGCCCCAGCGCGACCGGACCTCGGCGAGACGCTCCTCCCAGCGCTCCCGCGCCTCGTTGCGCGGGGTCTCCGGATACGGATCGCGCACCTGCCAGAAGCGCTGAATGAACGCCTCGCGGTCGGCCTGGCTCCTGAGCCCCTGGAAGACCTCACGCTCGCGCGGGGTGATGAGGAGATCCACCTCCCGCAGCCAGGAGCGAACCTGCGCGTCGTCCGCCCGAACCGCGGCCTGAAGCACACCGGGAACCGTGAGGAGGTTGAACCCGAGGAACAGAAACGAGAGAAGAACAGGACAGGCTCGCCGCATCATCCCGCAACCCTTCCGGCGGGGTGTCTCATCCCCGCCAAGAAGGGGATTCAGCAAAAGGCATGCCCTGGGGGATCCAAACCGTGTTGCCGGTTGGGGCGCCCTGCCCTGCGAATCCTCACCCTCGATCCCTCTCCACTCCGTGGAGAGGGAGGGCCCTACGATCCGGGATCACCCTGCTGCCGAAGGGCCCTCCCTCTCCCCCCGGGAGAGGGACCGAGGGTGAGGCCTCGAAGGGCAGGACGCTCCACAACCGGCAACACGGCCCTGGACCTGCTCCACCGCCCTCTACGGAGCCTTCACCATTTCCTTTTTACCATCCAGCTCCTCGATCAACGCATCCGAGGCCGGGCGCTCCTTCCGCAGGCGCGCGGCGACCCCCTCGGCGTCGCGGAAGGCGCGCAGGACGTTGAGACCCGCGAGCTTCCCGATCTCCCCGTCGGTCCAGCCGCGGCGCAGCAGCTCGGCGAGCAGCGCGGGATACTCGGACACGCTCTCCAGCCCGAAGGGCACGCTCTCGATGCCGTCGAAATCCGAGCCGATCCCCACGTGATCGATGCCCGCGGCCTGGCGGACGTGCTCGATGTGGTCCGCCACCTGCTCGAGGGTGGCGCGCGGCGCGGGTTGTAGCTGGCGCCAGATGTCCCGCTCCCGCTTCACCCGCTCGGGATCGCCCGGATAGAGGGCTTTCAGGCGCGCCTCCTCCGCGGTGTCCCTGGCGTTCCACGCCCGCACGGCCGCGGAGGCGAAGGAGGGGACGAAGGTCACCATCACCACGCCGCCGTTCTCCGGCATCAGGCGGAGCACGTCGTCCGGCACGTTGCGGGGGTGGTCGTCGAGGGCGCGCGCCGAGGAGTGGGAAAAGATCACCGGCGCCGCGGAAACGGCGATCGCCTTCTTCATCGTCTCCGGCGACACGTGCGAGAGGTCCACCAGCATGCCGAGGCGGTTCATCTCGCGCACCACCTCCTCGCCGAAGCGGGTGAGGCCGCCATGCTGGGGCGCGTCGGTCGCCGAATCGGCCCAGGCGGTGTTCTTGGTGTGGGTGATCGTCATGTAGCGGGCGCCCGCGGCGTAGAACAGGCGCAGGGCGGCGAGCGAGTCATGGATCGAGTGCCCCCCCTCCATGCCGATCAGCGAGGCGATGCGGCCGGCCTTGTGGATGCGCACGACGTCGTCGGCCGTCCTGGCCAGCTCGAAGGTGTCGGGGTAGCGCTCGACCAGGCGGTGGACGTCGTCGATCTGCTCCATCGTGGCCTGAATGGCGTCCGCCCCGGTGATCTCGACCGGGATGTAGACCGACCAGAACTGCCCCCCCACTCCCCCCTTGCGCAGGCGCGGAATGTCGGTGTGCAGGGGGGGATCCAGCTTCGCGGTGCCCCCCCGCAGGTCGATCCTGTCCATGTGGTTCTGGAACCGCTTGCGGTACTCCCAGGGCAGATCGTTGTGGCCGTCGACGAGCGGCACCTGGGTCAAAATCCTGCGCGCCCGCTCGACCAGGGCGGGGTCCGGAGTCTTGTGGACCGCCGTCTCCTGAGCGGCCTCCTGCGCCCCAAGGGCCGCGGCGAGCGCCAGCACCAACCCCACGGCCAGCCAGCAGATCTTTCGCATCGTGTCGTCTCCTCGCGAAGGGAATCGATTCGGGGGACTCGATTCGAGGAGATAATAAGGCATGGACCACCCCGTAGCGTTCCGTCCCGAGGATCTCGCCGTCTATGCAGACGAGCGGATGGGCAAGAGCACGATCTTCCAGTCCGACCGCCTCCTGGTCGGGCTGAACGCCTTCGAGCCCGGCCAGGAGCACCGCCTGCACGGCCACGCCGGCATGGACAAGGTCTACTACGTGCTGGCCGGCAGCGGCGTCTTCCTGCTTGAAGGGCGGGAAGAGCCGCTGGCGGCCGGGATGATGCTGATCGCCCCCGAGGGGGCCCTGCACGGCATCCGCAACACCGGCACCGAGCGCCTGCTGGTGCTGGCGATCCTGGCGCCCTCGCCATGAGATTCCCCTAGCCTCTGTATTTTGTAAGACCGTATACTGCGACACGCTGTAGACGCTGGGCCTTTGGTCTCCCGGAGAAGCCTAGAGACGAGCCCGATAGCCCCTTTCTTGATAAGGAGAAACGCTATGAAGAAAGTCGCCCTCAAGAAACTTGCGCTCAGCAAAGAAACCCTGCGGTCTCTGGAAGAGTC
>JBDSHF010000010.1:0-4153 GCA_039918595.1 Thermoanaerobaculia bacterium | reverse complement strand
GCCTTCCTGCTGACCGCGCTGGGCCGGCTCTGGCTCGCGGGGATCGTTCCCGACTGGCGGGCTCTCCACGAGGGCGAGCGCCGGCTGCGGGTGGCCTTGCCCACCTACCCCTTCGAGCGCCAGCGGTATTGGGTGGAGGGGGGAGGGCCGCTGGGCGCGGTGCGGCCGTCCGTCGCCGGGGATCCGCTCGCCAAGCGGCCCGATCCCGCGGACTGGCTGTCCGTGCCGACCTGGAAGCGCTCCCTTCCCGCGCCGCAGGGAGAGGTGGCGGGCCCGGTGCTGGTCGTGGGCTCCGGCGCTCTCGCGGACGGGGCGCTGAAGCTCCTGCGGGAGAGGGACGTTCCCGCCGAAGCGGCGGACGGCCAGGATTTCCCCACCCTGTTCCGCCGGCTCCTGCCGCGGACCGTGCTGCACTTCGGCTGCGTGTCGCCTGCCGCCTCGTTCGAGGAGGAGCAGGAGAGCGGCTTCCGCAGCCTCGTATCGCTGGCCCGGGGGTGGAGCGAGGCCGGCGGCGGCCAGCCGCTGGATCTCGTGGTGGCGGCCAGCGGCCTGTTCGAGGTGGATGGCTCGGAAGAGCTGCGGCCGGGGGCGGCGACGCTGCTGGGGCCGGCCCGCGTGATCCCCTGGGAGCTGCCGGGCGTCTCCTGCCGCGTCGTTGACGTCTTGCCGGCGGTCACCGCCGCGGACCTCGTGGGCGAATTGGCGACGGCCACGGGCGAGCGGCTGGCGGCTCTGCGCGGGCGCCACCGCTGGACGCCGGTCTGGGAGCCGGTACGGCTCGACGACGCTCCGGAGAAGCCGCTCCGCATCCGCGACGACGGCGTCTACCTGATCACCGGCGGCACCGGCGGCCTGGGGCTGGAGATGGCCGCCGCTCTGGCCGAGGGGCGCCGGGTGCGCCTGGCCCTGCTGTCGCGGGGAACCGGAGATGCGTCGGCAGCCTCGGCATTGCGGCGGCTGGAGGAGATGGGAGCCGAGGTGCTGCGGTTGGCCGCCGACGTGACCGACCGCGCAGAGATGGCCGCGGCCCTGACCGAGGTCCGGCGGCGCTTCGGCGCGATTCACGGCGTGGTCCATGCCGCCGGAGCCCGCGGCGGCGGCGTGCTCCAGCTCCACACGGCCGCCGAGCTGGAAGCCGTGATGGCGCCCACCGTGCGCGGCCTGCGGGTGCTCGACGAGCTGCTGGCCGGCGAGCCGCTCGACTTCATGGTCCTCACCGCCTCGGCCGGCGCCCACTCGGGCGAGCCGGGGCAGACCTCGCTCTCCGCGGCGAGCGCCTTCCTCGACGCCTGGGCGCAGCGCCGGGCGTCGGAGCCCGGCGCGCCGTATACCGTGGCCGTGGACTGGGACACCTGGCGCGACGTGGGGATGATCGCCGACCTCTCCGGCCTGGGCGAGGAGCTGCGGCGGATGCGCGAGCAGGTGCTCGCCACCGGCATCGCTCCGGACGAGGGGCGCCGGGTCTTCCTGCGCGTCCTTCAGTACGGCGCCTGGCCGCAGGTGATCGTCTCCACCAAGGACCCGGCGGCGGTGCGCGCCCACCTGGAGGCCCTCGTCCGCGGCGAGGCGGCCGGAGGCCGCGCCGCCTACGCCCGCCCCGACCTGCGCAACGCCTACGTGGCGCCGCGCGACGAGACGGAGCGCGCCGTCGCGGAGATCTGGCAGGGCCTCCTCGGCCTGGAGCGGGTAGGGGTCGACGACAACTTCTTCGATCTCGGGGGGCACTCGCTGCTCGCCACCCAGGTGATGTCGCGGCTGCGCGACGCGCTCGGCGTCGACCTGCCGCTGGACGCCCTGTTCGCGGCTCCGACCGTGGCGGGGATGGCCGCCGCCGCCGCCGGCGCTCCGCCCGCGGACGTCGGGGAAGACCTGGACGCGCTGCTGCGCGAGATCGAGGAGATGTCCGCGACCGAAGCCGAGGCCGTGTACCTCGAAGAGTTGAGCCGTACCGTCAAGGAGCAGGTATGACCCCGCCGAGCCAAGCCGACCTGGATCTCCAACGCCGTCTGGCGGCGCTCACCCCCGAGCAGCGCCGGCTGCTGGAGCTGCGCCGCCGCCAGAAGGAGGGGGCCGATCCCAGCCGCCCGCGGCCGCTGCCGCGGCGGCCCGGGGAGCCGCTGCCGCTCTCCTTCGGCCAGGAGCGGCTCTGGTTTCTCGACCGCATGGACCCCGGCTCGGCGGCCTACAACATCCCCGCCCACCTGCGCCTGGCGGGGGACCTCGACGTGCCCGCCCTGAAGGCGGCCCTCCAGGAGGTGGTGCGCCGGCACGAGGCGCTGCGCACCACCTTCGCCGAGGGCGCGGGCGGTCCCGTGCAGGTGATCGCTCCGGAGCTGGAGCTGATCGTGCCGGTGGTCGACCTGCGGGGCCTGCCGGCGGCGCGGGGCGAGCGGGAGATGGCGCGCTGGAGCGCCGTCGAGGCGGCGCGGCCGTTCGACCTCGCCCGCGGGCCGCTGCTGCGCATGCTCCTGCTGCGGCTGACCGGCCGCGAGTGGAGCGCGGTGTTCAACTTCCACCACATCGTCGGCGACGGCTGGTCGATCGAGGTGCTGATCCGCGAGATCGCGGCCCTCTATCCGGCCCTGCGCGCGGGGCGGCCGTCGCCGCTGCCGGAGCTGCCGCTCCAGTACGCGGACTTCGCCGCTTGGCAGCGGGGCTTCCTCCAGGGCCCGGCTCTCGACGCGCAGCTCGGCTACTGGCGGCGGCAGCTCCAGGGCGCGCCGGCGCTGTCGCAGCTCCCCACCGACCGGCCGCGCCCCGCGGTGCAGCGCTTCCACGGCGGCAGCGTGCGGCAGGAGCTGCCGGCGGAGCCGGTGGCGATCCTGCGCCGCCTCTGCCAGGGCGAGGGCGCCACCCTGTTCATGGGGGTGGCGGCGGCCTTCTTCGGGCTGCTGGCGCGGCAGTCCGGCGCGGACGACCTGACGGTGGGCACGCCGGTCGCGGGGCGCAAGCGGGGCGAGCTGGAAGGTCTGATCGGGCTGTTCATCAACTCTCTCGTGCTGCGCCTGCGGCTGCCGGGCGATCCCGGCCTGCGCGAGCTGCTGGCCGAGGTGCGCGGCATCGCGCTCGGCGCCTACGCCCACCAGGACCTGCCGTTCGCCAGGCTGGTGGGGGAGCTGGCGCCGGAGCGCAACCTCAGCCAGACGCCGCTGTTCCAGATCCAGCTCGTGCTGGTCGAGGCCGACTACCAGGAGCTGCACCTGCCCGGGCTGACCCTGGCGCCGGTCGCCCTGGAGGAGAGCACCTCGAAGCTCGACCTCACCCTGCGGGCGCACGCCCGGCCCCAGGGGATGGAGCTGATCTGGCTGTACAACACCGACCTCTTCGACGCCGCGACCGTGCGCCGGCTGGGCGACCACTTCGCCACGCTGCTCGCCGCCGCCGTGGCCGACCCGGACCGCGCCCTCTCCTCGCTGGCGCTGATGGCCTCCGCCGAGGAGCATCAGGTGGTCGCCGAGTGGAACGACACGGCGGTGGCGGGCTGGGTGAACCCCGAACCGGGCACGCTCCATGAGATCATCGCGCGGCAGGCCGCGCGCACGCCGGACGCTACGGCCGTGGTCTATGAAGGCGAGAGCCTGACCTGCGCCGAGCTGCTGGCTTCGGCGCGCCGGCTGGCCCGGCGGCTGCGGGGCCTCGGCGTGGGGCCGGACGTGGCGGTGGGGGTCTTCGCCGAGCGCTCGCTGGAGATGGTGGTGGGCCTGCTGGCGATCCTGGAGGCCGGCGGCGCCTACCTGCCGCTCGATCCGGCCTATCCGTTCGATCGTCTGGCCTACATGATCGCGGACGCCGCGGCGCCGGTGATCCTGGTCCAGAACCGCCTGCTCGACCGGCTGCCGGAGCACGGCGCGGCGGTCGTCCTCCTGGACGGCACGATCGTCCGCGACGCGGTACTGGAGCCACTGGAGCCGGGGCTGGCCGGCGGGGCCGATCCATCGGACCTGGCCTACGTGATCTACACCTCGGGCTCGACGGGGCGTCCGAAGGGAACGATGAATTCGCACCGGGGGATCGTCAACCGGTTGCTCTGGATGCAGGCCCAGTACGGCCTGACGCCCGCGGACCGGGTGCTCCAGAAGACGCCGTTCTCCTTCGACGTCTCGGTCTGGGAATTCTTCTGGCCGTTGATGACCGGCGCGCGGCTGGTGATGGC
>JBDSHF010000009.1:0-6546 GCA_039918595.1 Thermoanaerobaculia bacterium | reverse complement strand
CAGCGGATCGCGGAAGCTCCCGAGGCCCTGGCCGCCGTCTGCGGAGACCGCCGCCTGACCTTCGGAGATCTCGGCCGGCAGTCCGCGAGCCTGGCCCTCCGTCTCCGCGAGCACGGCGTCGGTCCCGAGGTACCGGTCGTCCTGTTCCTCGACCGCTCGGTCGAAGCGATCGCCGGCTTTGTGGGGATACTCGAAGCGGGAGGCGTCTACGTGCCCGTCGATCCCACCTACCCGGCGGAACGGATCGCCTGGATCCTGGAGGACTGCAAGGCGCCGGTCGTGGTCACCACCTCCGAGCTTGCCGACCGATTGCCGGACGGAGCGCAGGTCGTGCTGCTGGACCCTCACCCCCCTGGCCCCCCTCTCCCACCTCCCTCTCTTCCACCGGGAGAGGGGGCAACGGTGACCGCCGATCATCCCGCCTATGTCATCTACACCTCCGGCTCGACCGGCCGGCCCAAGGGCGTCGTCGTCCAGCACGGCGCGATGGTGAGCTTCGCGCGGGCGTTGCGCGAGGCGGTTTACGGTGAAAAAACGGGGGCGCTGCGGGTCGGCTTCAACGCCTCGTTCTCCTTCGACGCCTCCATCCAGCAGCTCGTCCAGCTCGCCTGGGGCCACTCCCTCCACGTCCTGCCGCAGACCGTGCGGCTGGACCCCGCGGCGTTGGTGGACACCGTGCGCCGGCAGCAGCTCGACGTGCTCGATTGCACGCCGTCGCAGCTCCGGCTGCTCCTCAACGCCGGCCTGGGCGAAGGGGACGCCGCTCCCGCGCTCGTCCTGGTGGGCGGCGAAGCCGTCGACGCCGACCTCCGCGACGCGGCCCTCGCGCGGGGCCGGCAGGGCCGCACACGCTTCTGGAACGTCTATGGACCGACCGAGTGCACGGTCGACACAACGGCCACTCCCTTCATGGCCGGCACGCCGCCCACGCGCATCGGCCGGCCGCTGCTGAACGTCCGTGTCCACACGGTCACCGCCTCCAGCACTCTCGCTGCGCTGGGCGTTCCGGGCGAGCTCTGGATCGGCGGAGCCGGCCTCGCCCGCGGCTATCTCGGCCGCCCGGACCTGACCGCCGAGCGCTTCATTCCTGATCCGTTCAGCGGAGACTCCGGCGGCCGGCTGTACCGCACCGGCGATCTCGTGCGCCAGCTCCCCGACGGCTCCCTCGATTTCCTCGGCCGCCTGGACAACCAGGTCAAGGTGCGCGGCTACCGCATCGAGTTGGGAGAGATCGAGGCCGCGCTGAGCGCCCTGCCCGGCGTGCGCGAGGCGGTGGTGGTTGCGAAATCGGACCGATCCGACGGATCCGACCGATCGGTCGGATCCCCCGCCGACCTCCGGCTCGTCGCCTACGTCACCGGCGAAGTCGACACCGCTGCGCTCCGCCAGGCCCTGCGCGACAAGCTGCCCGATTTCATGCTCCCCTCGGCGATTGTGGCGCTCCCGGCCCTGCCGCTCACGCCCAGCGGCAAAGTGGACCGGAAGGCCCTGCCCGAGCCGGACAGCGGACCGGCCCCCGGCTTCGTCGCGCCGCGGACCGCGGTCGAAGAGGTCCTGGCGGAGATCTGGGCCGAGCTCCTCGGCATCGCCCACATCGGCGTTCACGACAACTTCTTCGAACGCGGCGGCCATTCCCTCCTCGCCGTCCTCCTGATGGCCCGGATCGAGAAGCGCCTCGGCACGACCCTCCCCCTCGCGGCCCTGTTCTCCGCTCCGACCCTGGAAGCCCTCGCGGCGCTCGCCGGGACGTCCGGCGGGGCTGGATCGGATCACTACCCGGCCGGCCGGAAGGGACGCGGCTCTCTCGTCGCCATCAAACCCGCCACGAATCGGGACACCGATCAGGCTCCCTTCTTCTGTGTCCATCCGATCGGCGGCAACGTCCTCTGCTATCTGGACCTCGCCCGCCATCTCGCGCCGGACCAGCCGTTCTATGCCCTCCAGACTCCAGACGACCGGCCGCCGGCGAAAAGCATCGAAGAGATGGCGGCCCGCTACCTCGCCGAGGTGCGCCGCGTCCAGCCGCAAGGACCCTACCGGCTCGGCGGCTGGTCCATGGGCGGGCTGGTCGCCTTCGCAATGGCCAGGCAGCTCGCGGCGGAAGGCCAGGCTCCCGAGCTCCTCGCGCTGATCGACACACTGCCGCCGGAGCCGCCGGAAACCGCAACCGCGCCGGCCACGGACGAGGAGCTCGTGGCCTCGTTCGCACAGGACATGGCCCGCCTGCTCGGCTCCAATGCCGGGATCTCCCCCGAAGAGCTGCGCTCCCTGCCGGAGCAGGGGAAGCTCGCACACGTCGTCCGCCTCGGCCACACCGCCGGCCTCCTGCCCGCCGATTTCGGCCTGGCCCAGATCGAGCCGCTCTTCGCCACCTTCGCCGCCAACCTCCAGGCGAGCCGCGCCTACGCGCCCGAGCCCTACACCGGTCGCCTCACCCTCTGGGTTTCCGAGGCGACTGCCGCTTCCTGCGCCGCCGCGCTCGACGCCTGGAGCCGGCTCGTCCCGGCCGGCCTCGACCGGACCATCCTGCCCGGAGACCACTACAGCCTCCTCCGCCGGCCCGAGGTCGAGCGGCTGGCGAGGGAGCTGACCGCTCAGCTGAAGAGCCAGGCGGCCGACCGCGAGAGCGACGACTTCATGACCGTCCCGCGCTCGCGTCCAGGGTGACGAGAAGCTCGTCCAGTTGCTCGAACGTCTCGCCCATCGCATCCGCCGCCCCGGTGCCGGCGGCGTCGAGAGCTTCCTTCGAGGGATAGAGCTCGTGCATGACCAGCAGCGTCTTGCCAGCCTTTTCCTCGAAGGTCACCGTGGTGACAGGTCCATCTTCACCACCTTCGTCATTGGTCCAGACGAGGCGCGAGTGCGGTGCCACTTCGAGATACCTACCGAAGAACTCGTCAGGGTTTGAGGCATCGTGGCCGAACACCAAACGATACCTGCCCCCGACCCGAACATCCATCTCGCAGGAACGCAGGAACATGCCCATCGACTTCGGCACCCACCACTGCTTGAACAGCTCGGGCGTGGTCCACGCCTCGAACACGATGCGCGCCGGAGCGTTGAAAGTTCGCGTGACGACGAGCTCACGGTCGGACTTCCGTTCCACAGTCGTGCGGTTCTTCATCGGTATGGCCTCACTCTCTCTTCTTGCGTCCATCGACCTTCTCCTTTCGTTTCAATTTCTCGACAACCTTGTCCAACTCGTCGAAGCGTGCTTCCCAGAGCCGGTGGTACCTCTCGATCCATGCCGCCTCTTCCGCAAGGCCGCGTAGGCCAAGCTTGCAGGTCCGCACGCGCCCGACCTTCTCCGTGGTAACGAGCCCCGCCTGCTCCAAGACGCCGACGTGCTTCTTCATGCCCGTGAGGGTCATGTGGAACTTCTCGGCAAGGTCCGTGATTGAAGCGTCTGCACGTCCGAGCTGCTCCAGAATGCCGCGTCGGGTGGCGTCCGAGAGCGCGGCGAACGAGGCATCGAGGCGGGCTCTCGTATGCTGAACCATATGGTTCAGTATAGTGCGCAGATTGGCGGCATGCAAGGGGAGTATTAGTCGAGCTGGCTGACAGGCCGACCCAACAAAATGCCGCGGACGGAGTCTTATTCTCGGCTCTCCGGCATCCCCTCAGCGGGCCGCCGCTAGCTCGCGCTCGAGCTCGTCCAAGAGTAGCTCCTCGGCGGCCAGGGCGAGCGCCGCGGCGGTCGTCCGCTCGAGGAGGCTCGCGAGCGGCAGGTGGACGCCGAGCTCCTGCTCCAGGCGATGGCGCACACGAGGGAGGAGGAGCGAGCGGCCGCCCAGGGCGAAGAAGTCGTCCTGCCGCCCGACGCGCGGGACGCCGAGGACGTCGCGCCAGACGTACGCCACCGCCTCCTCGGCCGGCGTCGCCGGCGCCTCGTAGCCGCCGGCCGAGGTCGCCTCGAGCTTGGGGACCGGAAGAGCCCGGCGGTCGAGCTTGCCGCTCGCGTTCCGCGGCAGGGCGGGAAGCAGGGCGAAGAGCGACGGCACCATCGGCTCGGGGAGGCGCTCTTTCAAGAACCCGCGGAGCTCGGCCGCCGTGGCTCCCTCCCCCGGCCGCGCCGCCCACCAGGCCACCAGCGCGCGCTCGCCGGCGCGCCGCTCGTCGACCCCCACGGCCGCCTCCGCGACCGCCGGGTGCTGCGCGAGCGCCCCCTCGATCTCCGCCAGCTCGATGCGGAAGCCGCGCACCTTGACCTGGCGGTCGATGCGGCCGAGGTACTCGAGCGCGCCGTCCTCCCATCCCTCCAGACGATGGCGCACCAGATCGCCGGTCGTGTACATCCGCGCGCCGGAGCGGCCCGCGAAGGGGTCGGGAAGGAAGGCGCGGGCGGTCAGGTCCGGGCGCCCGAGGTAGCCGCGGGCGAGGCTCTCGCCGCCGATCGCGAGCTCGCCGGGGATCCCCGGCGGGCAGAGCTCGCGCGCGCCGTCCAGGACGTAGGCGCGGGCGCCCGGCAGCGGCCGGCCAATCGGGAACTCGCGGAGCGGGCGTAGAGGGCCGTCCGGCTCGCCATGGACGGCGTGCGAGGTGGCGGCGACGGTGACCTCCGTCGGCCCGTAGGAGTTGATCACCCGCACCGCGGGGCCGAGCTGACGGCGCAGGCGCGCGACGCGTTCCGGGAGCGCCCGCTCGCCGCCGATGACGAGGAGGCGGAGGGAGGGAGGCCAGGCGGCCTCGCCGGCGTCGACCCGGTCGACCAGCTCTTGCCAGAAGGCGGTGGGCAGGTCGCAGACGGTCACCCCCCAGCTCGCGCAGGCACCCAGGAAGGCCGGCGCTCCGGCGAGCATCGCGTCGTTTCTGAGGATCAGCGCCGCGCCGCTCGCCAGGCAGCCGAAGATCTCCTCGGCGCTGGCGTCGAAGGAGAGAGAGGCGAATTGCAGCATGCGATCGGAGGGGGTGAGCGCGAAGTCCCGCCGCGCCGCGAGGACGTAGCTCGCGAGCCCGCCGTGGCGGATCATCACCCCCTTGGGCGCGCCGGTCGAGCCCGAGGTGTAGATGACGTAGGCGAGGCCCTCGCGGCCGGCCCCAAGCGTCGGGTCGCTCGCCGGCTCGCCCGTCGGCGCCGGCTCGGCCTCGAGGGCCGGCCAGATCTCGTCGAGGTCGACGACGGGCAGGCCGGCGAGCTTGGCCGCCTCGCGCGCCGCCGCGCGCCCGCCGTCCCCGCCGCCAGTAAGAAGCGCCGCAGCGACGGCGCCGCGCCCGACGTCCTGGCCGGTGTCCCGCCCCATATCCCCGATGTCCCTGAGGATGACGGCCAAGCGCTCGACCGGGCTCGCCGGGTCGAGCGGTACGTAGGCTCCCCCCGCGGCGAGCACGGCGAGGACGGCGGCGATCATGCGCGGCGAGCGCTCGAGGGCGATCGCCACCCGGCTCTCCGGGCCGATCCCCTGGGCGACGAGCCGGCGCGCCAAGCTTCGCGCGAGGCGGGCGAGCTCGCCATAGGAGAAGACCTCCCGACCCTCGGCACCTTCTGCGACAACGGCCGGCGCGCCGGGCGTACGCGCCGCCTGGGCGAGGAAGGCGTGATGGGCCAGCGGCGGCTGGGCCCCAGCTTGGCCGTCCTCGCCGCCGTCGCCGCCGTCGCTCCAGGCGAGGAGCTGGCGGAGCTCGGACGTCGAGAGGAGGGGGAGCTCGGCGAGCGGTCGCTCCGGCGCGGAGAGCGCGGCGGCGAGGAAGGCCGCCAAGTGGTCGAGGAGGCGCGCCGCCGTCGCCTCGGTGAACAGGAGGGCGTCGTAGGCGAGCCGCAGCCCGATGCCGCCACCGCCATCTCCCTCGCCGCGGGGATCGGACCTCTCTTCGGCGATGAGGCCGAGCTCGAAGACCTCCCCCGCCAGGTCCGCCGCGGGATCGGGAGGCGAGACGGCGATCCGGAGGCCCGCGAAGGAGAGCCGCGGCGCCGGCTGGCTCCGGAGGAGGAACATGACCTGGAACGGCGGCGCGCGGCGCGGGTCGCGCGGCAGGCCCAGGGCCGTGAGGAGCATCTCGAGCGGCAGGTCCTGGTTCGCGGCGGCGGCGGCCGCCTCCCGGACCTCGTCGACGAGCGGGCCGTAGCCTCGGTCGAGCCGCGGGCGGGCGCGGAGGACCAGGGTGTTGCGGAAGGGACCGATCAGCCCCTCGGCCTCCGGGCGGCGGCTCTCGATCGGCGTGCCGACGAGGAGGTCCTCCTCGCCGCCGGTGCGCCCGAGGACGGCGGCCCAGGCAGCCAGGAGGGTCGAAGAGAGCGTCGCCCCGCACCGGCCGCCCAGCTCGCGGAGGGCCGCGGCGAGCGGCGCCGGCAGCACGTGGTAGACCTCGCCGGCGAGGAACCCATGCGCCGAGGCGCGGTCGAAGTCGGCCGGCAATCGCAGGACGGGAAGCGGCGGGGCGAGCTCGCGCCGCCAGGGATCGACCTCGCCGGCGAGCGGTTCGCCCGCGAGGTGCAGCCTCTGCCAGAGCGCATAGTCGGCGTACTGCAAGGGGAGCTCGGGGAGCGGCGACGGCCGTCCCGCGGCGAAGGCCTCGTAGAGCGCCGCGACCTCTCGCCAGAGGACGAGG
>JBDSHF010000008.1:0-7659 GCA_039918595.1 Thermoanaerobaculia bacterium | reverse complement strand
GCGCTCGGCGAAGAGCATCGCCGTCACCGAGGGGACGATCAGGAAGCAGAAGACGAGGAGCACGCCGGCGATGGCGACCGAGGAGGTCACCACGAAGCCGAACGAGACGTAGAAGAGGAAGTCCCAGAAGCGGATGTTCAGGCCCCGCCGCTCGGCTCCCTGCTCGTCCATCGAGATCATCAGGAAGCGCTCGCGGAAGATGTAGTGGAAGACGCCGACCAGGGCATAAAGGACAGCGGTCTTCGCCAGCTCCGGCCAGGTCACGGAGAGGATGTTGCCGACCAGCATCTCCTTCAGGTGCTCGGTCTCCTGGGTCGCCTTCGACATCACCAGGATTGCCACCGCCGCCGCGACCGCGTAGGCGATGCCGATCACCGCCTCCTGGGGGATTCGGGTCTTCCGGTGGACCCGCGAGAAGGCGAAGATCGCCGCCCCCAGGAAGGTGAAACCGAGTGAGAAGAGGTAGGCGGCCGTCGAGTGCAGGTCGTGGCCGAGGAGGTAGGCGACGGTCGACCCCAGGGCGGCGATCTGGGCGAGCGAAAGGTCGACGAAGATCACCCCGCGCTCGACCACGTGAACGCCGAGGTAGGCGTGGATGCCGGTCAGGATCAGGCTCGCCACGAACGCCGGCAGGAGCAGTTGGAAGATACTCATCAGTCGCCTCTTACTTCTTTCCCTTGGCCGCCGCGATGAACGCGTTGATGTTGGTATCGAACAGCGTGAAGTAATCCCCAACCGCCGGCGTCCCGCCCACCGAGGGGTAGAAGATCACCACCGTCGCCCCGCTCTTGCCGGCGATGTAGTCCGGCGTCTTGCGGTCGAAGTAGGGCTCGACCAGGATCGCCGGCACCTTCTGAGCCTGGATCAGGTTGATGATCTCCAGCGTGTGCGAGGGGGACGGCGGGATACCCGGCTTGGGCTCGACGTGTCCGACGATGTTGAGCTTGAACGCCTTGGCGAAGTTCGGCCAGGAGTCGTGGAAGGTAACGATCCGGGTGCCCGCGTAAGGGGCCATCCTGGTCCGCCACTCCGCCTCTTTCTGGGTCAGGCGGGCCTCGAAGGCGGCGAGGTTCTTCTGGAAGACCGCGCTGCCGGCCGGATCGAGCTGCGACAGGCGGGCGGCGATCGAGCGCGCGACCACCCGGCCGTTCTCGGGGTCGGTCCAGTAGTGCGGGTTGCCGTACGGGTGGACATCGCCCATCGCGCGGGTGACCTGCGTCGTCGGCCGCTGCAGGATGTCGGTGCCGGCCGAGGCGTCCAGGTAGCCGGGGTTGCCGGGGTGGATCTTGTCGTTCCGGCTCTGGTCGATCAGCGGCGGCAGATAGCCGATCTCGAGCTCGAGGCCGGCGACGACCAGGAGGTTGGCGCGCGAGAGCTGGAGCACGAAGGAGGGCTTGGCGTCGACGAAGTGCGGGTCCTGGTACCCCTTGGCGAGGGCGAAGGTCTCCACGCGGTCGCCGCCGATCGCCTGCGCGATCGAGGAGAGGTCCTGGAGCGAGGAGACGACGCGGAGCTTGGCGGCCTCGGCGGCGGAGCCGAAGCCGGCGAGCGCGGCGAAGATCAGAAGGATCGGGAAGATCTTTTTCATGGCATACCTCTAGAACGGATGGGCGCCGTGAGCGCCGATCGCGAATTGGAGTTGAAGGAGGAGCTCGTTGGCGGTGTAGTCGGTCAGGCCGTAGTGACGGCGCCGGAGCTCGGCCCGGAGCTGCGAGAACTCGCTGGGCCAGAAGGTCAGAATGCCGGCCGCGCCGGTGTCGCGCACCGATTCGTCATCCGCATGATCGGCGGCCTCGAGGCGGGCGCCCACGAACCAGCGCTTGGCGAGCTGATACTCGCCGGAGGCGTACCAGCCGAGCGCCGTCTGAACGCCGCCCGGCTGATCGCGGAGGCTCCGGTAGATCTCCCCGCGGAAAATCGCCGAGCGGTAGGAGCCGGTCTGCAGCGGCTTCCAGCGGTAGGCCAGGTCGAGCCCCTCCAGCCGCGTGCGGGCGTCCGGTTTCGAGCTGTTGGGGCCGACGCCGTAGGAAAGTCCGAGGTCCAGGTTGGTGGCGTCGGTCAGGTCCTTGAACACGCGATAGTGGCCGTTGTAGGCGAGGTCCCCGCGCTGCTCCCCCGCGAACGGCCCTCCTTCCTGGCCGCTGAAGACCTGCAGCGTCCCCTCGGTGAAAGTGTCCCCCACCGGCAAGAGGCGGGCGACCGAGACGCCGGTGCCGATCCACCCCTCCTCGCCGCCCAGCAGGTTGACCACCGGCAGCGGCTCGTCCGGCCACGGCAGGACGTGGAGATGGAGGGTGTTCACCTTGCCAAAGGAAGCGCGCATGCGGCCGACCTTGGCCAGCAGATCCTGGGGGAGCGCGGTGAAGGTGAGGAAGCCCTCCTCGACGTCGACCCCCTCCTCGCCAAAGGAGAGAAAGAAGTCGGCGCGCGCATAGGGATCGACGATCGCCTGGATGCCGACCTCGGACTCGCGCAGGCTCGCGGAGGGGCGATTCTCGACCCGGTTCTGGCCGCCGACCGCGAGGAAGTTGCCGATCACCGAGATCGCGGGATTGAAGTAGTTCCCGGTCTGCGAGGCGCCGCCACCGCTCGCTCCCGAGCCCGGCTCGGACGGCTCCGGTGCGGCGGGCTGAGGCGGCGTCTCAGCCGGTGGAGTCGCTTCAGTCGGCGGGGTCGCCTCGGCGGTCGGCTCGCCGGGGGCTGGCGCCGGGGCCTGTCCCTGCATCTCGGTCAGGCGCTTCTCGAGGTCGGCGATCCGCCGCTCGTACTCGGCCTTGAGGGCATCGAGCTGAGCGCGGAGGTCGGCGACGGGGTCATTCGCCGGCGCCGCGGCTTGGGGAGCCGGCACCGGTTCCTGTGCCACGAGGGGCTTCACCGGCAGAGCGGCGAGCCCGAGAAAAAGGATCAGCGCGAGCGCAATGGAGCGATACGCGGGATTCCAGACGGCCATGTGCGTCTCTCCCGATCGGCAACATCCCGATCTTCAAAAATTTCCGTTGCTGCCGGGCAGCCTCACGACGAGGAGGCCGGCGCTATGCGAGCGGAACGGAAGCCTTTAGACGGCAGGAGGAGCGCGGCTGCGGAGGTTTTCGCTGGACAGGGGGCCTGCGGTAACGTCGGGCGACAGATGAGAGGCGGCCCGATGCGCCGTGGGAGCGCAGACCGAAAGGCCGGGCGAGAGGATCGCCGCGAGCCCCGAGACCATGCAGACCGGACACTCGGTCGTTCTCTCGAGCTCTACTCCTCCGCCATCGCGAAAGGTCGGAGCTTCGCGCTGGTGCTGGGCCTGGGTCAACGACTCCAGGTTCTCGCAACGAGCGGAATGGAAGAGCGGAGCCGTGGCAAGCAACTGGAACACCGCGAACGCGGTGACCAGAAGCAGGGTGGCGGAAGACCGGAGTCGGTTCATGGGTTTCAAGCGGGTGCCGTTTCGGCACAACCTGTGCGGAGTGTAACACCAAACCTCCGCACGTCATTTCTTCTTCGTCAACCGCTCCGCCACCTCCCGCATCACCCTCTGCGTCTCCTCGCTGAACCACTCGTCCAGCACGCCCAGGATCTCCTCCTCGTCATTGCCCGCGAAGAGGGCGGCAAGGTCGGCGCGGGCGAGGCGGCGGGTGGCGGTCATCGCCTTGGGGGGGAGGGCGAGGAGCGACTGGCACCATTCGATGGCCCGCTCCACCACCCGCTCGTGAGGGGCAAGCTCGTCCACCAGGCCGATACGGACCGCCTCGGCCCCGGGGATCAGCAGCCCGCCGACGCAGAGCCGCTCGGCCTGCCGGCTCCCCACCAGCCGCCGCATCGTCTTGTAGATGACGGGCGGCAGGAACAACCCCACCTGGACCTCGTTGAGGCCGATCTTGAAGTCCCCCTCGGTCATGATCCGGGCGTCGCAAAAAAGGGAGATCACCGCGCCGCCGGCCGGGCTGTGACCGGTGATCGCCGCCGCGATCGGGATGGCCGAGGTGGCGAGGGCGCGCATCATGGCGTAGAAATCCCGCCAGGCGGCCAGAATCGCCGGCCGGTCGAGCTGGACCAGGAGCGGCACGTCGAGACCGCCCGAGAACATGCGGGGGGAGCCGGAGATCACCAGCGCCCGGGCGCCGTCGCCGGGGGCCGCCTCGACCGCGTCGCGCAGGGCCGCGATCAGCTCCGGGGAGAGGGCGTTGGCCGGCGGACGGTCGAGCCGCAGCTCGCGGACGGGGCCGTGGTCGAGGGTCTGAATCATGAAGGAACCTCCTCAGCGGCGAATCGTATAACGAGGGTCCCGTGCCGGGATGGCAAACCAGGATGGTAAAATCACTGAGTCCCGGCTCATCTTGGAGAACCTGTTGGAAGACGGAAAGATCAAAGAGTTTCGCCAGCTCCTCACGACTCTCGAGGTCAACGCCGAGCAGGACCAGCTCGGCGAGCGCGACCGCCTCCTCGAGCGGAACCGTCAGGTCTATCGCTTCCAGGAGATCAAGAAGGAGATCATCCTCCCCACTCTGCGGGCCCTGATGGTCGACCTCGATCGCAAAGGGCACCTGACGAGGCTGTGGGAGAAGACCCCGGAGAAGCTCCGCTTCGACGTCCAGATCCAGACCCGCGTCCCCAAGCGCGGCGCTATCGAGATCTCGCTCCACCCCTCAGAGCTCAAGCTCAAGGTCGAATACGGCTGGAGCTCCGGCGCCCGGGAGGAGGAGACCTACGGGATGGAGAAGATCGAGGCGGCCTTCGTCACCGACCGGCTGATGCATTTGCTGCGCGGGCTGCTCTGAGAGGCCCTACAGCCGAGGATCCACCGGCTCGCTTTCCAAAGCCAGCACCCCGAACACACACTCGTGAACGCGCCTCAGGGGCTCGCGGTTTACGAAGCGCTCCAGCCCCTCGATGCCGAGGGCGAACTCGCGCATGGCGAGCGAGCGCTTCGCCCCGAGCCCGCGCTGGCGGAGGCGCTCCAGGTTGTCCGGCAGGGTGTACTCCGGGCCGTAGATGATCCGCAGGTACTCCCGCCCCCGGCACTTGAGCGCTGGCTGCGCGAACCCCCGCCGGCCGCGCGCGACGAAGTCGAAGGGCTTGACCACCATCCCCTCGCCCCCTTTCCCGGTGAGCTCCTCCCACCAGCCCGTGGCCGCGGCCTCGCTCGCCGGGTCCGCCAGGTCCACCACCCGGTAGGGGGTGGCGACGAGCAGCTCCGGATCGGCGCGGCAGACCTCGGCGAGGGTCTCCATCTGCCAGACGTGGTCCTTGTCGATGTGCACCGCCCCCTCGCTCGCCAGCAGGTGGAACGGCGCGAGGCGGAGGTCGGCGACGGAGGCGACCGGCCAGCAGTAGCGCCGGTAGGCGTCCGCGAAGCGTTTCGACAGCTCGTAGCGCTCGCGGTAGCGGGCGAGCAGCTCCCCGGTGTCGAGCCCGCGGGCCCCGGTCTCGGCCAGCCGGGCGATCACCTTCGGCAGGGCGATGCGCGCCGCGGCTCCCACCGAGGCGTACTGCTCGCGGATCAGCTCCTGGGCCTTGACCGACCAGGGCATCAGCTCGGCGTCGAGGCAGACCCAGCCGGTTTCGAGGCGCTCCCAGAGCCCGGAACGGTCGAGGGCCTCGCGCACCCGGAGCAGGAGCCCCCGCTCCAGGGCCGGATCGTCGAAGAAGCGGCGGCCGGTGCGGGTGACGCAGGTGCCGATCCCCTCGTCCCCCTCCCTAGAGATCCCGAAGCGGCGGCGGGCCTCGTCGGCGTCGCGGCAGACGACCAGGACGGCCCGCGAGCCCATGTGCTTCTCCTCGCAGACGACGCGCTCGACCCCCTCGGCGCGGAAGTAGGCGAACGCCTCGGCCGGGTGCTCCAGCAGATCCGGCCGGCTGCTGGTCTCGGAAGGGGACATGGTCGGCGGCAGATAGACGAGCCACTTGGGATCGACGGCGAAGCGGCTCATCGCCTCCAGGGCCGCCGCCGCGTTCTCCTCGCGGATGGTGACGTCGTTGCGCAGCCGGGTGTGGATGATCCGCTTGCCGGTGACGTCCTCGAGGTCGAGCACGTCGTCGTGCTCCTGCTGCGGAGTCAGGCTCGCCGGCGGCGTCAGGAAGTCGCGGGGCGTTCCGGCGTAGACCTCGCGGGCGGGCACGGAGATCAGCTCCAGCTCGGGGTAGCGCAAGGCGGTGAGGGCGCCACCGAAGACGCACCCGGTGTCGACGTTGATCGTGCGGTTGAGCCACCGCGGCTCGGCGACCGGCGTGTGGCCGTAGACCACCATGGCCGGCCCGCGGTACTCGGCGGCCCAGTCGAGGCGGACGGGCAGTCCGAGCTCGTCGACTTCGCCCGTGGTCTCGCCATAGAGAGCGAAATCGCGCACCCGGCCGGAGGCCCGCCCCTGCATCTCCTGCTTCATGCCGGCGTGGGAGGCCACCAGCCGGCCGCCGTCGAGCACGTAATGGCTCACCAGGCCGTCGAGGAAAGCCGCGACCCGGACCCGGAAGTCGGGGCTCTCTTCTTCCAGTTGCTCGATCGAGCGTTCGAGCCCATGGCCAATCGTGACCTTCTTCCCCCTCAGCCAGCGCAGGAGCTTTTGATCGTGATTGCCCGGCACGCAGAGGGCTGAGCCCCCCTCGACCATCGCCATGACGATGCGGAGCACGGCGGGAACACGGGGGCCGCGGTCTACCAGGTCGCCGAGGAAGATCACCTTCCGCCCTTCCGGATGACGCCGGATGCCGGCGGAGTCCGGGGCGTAGCCAAGTTTGCCGAGCAGCTCTTCCAGCTCGTCGCCGCAGCCGTGAATGTCGCCGATCAGGTCGAAAGGGCCAGAATCGGAACGGCGATCGGGCCACAGCGGGCGGCGTTCGATGGCGACCGCCTCCACTTCCTCCTGGGAGCGCAGGGTCCAGACGTGGCGGAAGCCCTCCCTTTGGAGATCGCGCAGCGAGCGCCGGAGCTGGCTCCGCTGATTGCGCACCACATGCGCCCCGAGATTGCGGTCGGTGCGCGTGCGGCTCCGCTCCTCCAGGATCTCCCCCGGCAGGTCGAAGACGATGGCCACCGGCAGCACGTTGTGTTCGCGGGCGAGCTCGACCAGGGGCTTGCGCGCTTCGGGCTGCACGTTGGTGGCGTCGACCACCGTGAGCAGCCCCCGGGCCAAGCGGCGGCCGGCGATGAAGTGGAGGACGGCGAAGGCGTCCGTCGTCGCCGACTGGTCGTTCTCGTCGCCGGAGACCAGCGCCCGGCAGAAGTCGGAGGTCAGAATCTCTGTCGGCTTGAAGTGCCGGCGGGCGAACGTCGACTTGCCGGAGCCGGAAGGACCGACCAGCACCACCAGCGCGAGCTCGGGGAGGGCGACGTTCACCTGCTACCCTCCCGGGAGAAGATCCCCATCTGCGACGGCGCCCCCACCTCGGGATCCTCGTCCCCCACCGGCAGGTAGCGCACGGCGTAGCCGAAGCGGGCGGCGACGGCCTCGGCCCAGCGCCGGAACTCCTCGCGCGTCCACTCGAAACGGTGATCGCGGTGGCGGAAGCGCCCCGCCGGCAGCGACGGCCAGCGCACGTTGTACTCGCGATTCGGCGTGGTGAGCGCCACCGTGCGGGGCTGAGCGAACTCGAAGACCACCCGCTCGAAGGCGGCGAGCCGGGGGGGATCGAGATGCTCGACGACCTCCACCACGGCCGCGGCGTCGTAGCCGGCGAGCC
>JBDSHF010000007.1:0-3281 GCA_039918595.1 Thermoanaerobaculia bacterium | reverse complement strand
ACCGCGTCGCGGAAATCACGGATGTACCCCGGGTGAAGGCGGCGCAGGCCGTCGACACCATCATCGAGGCTATGAAGACCGCGCTCTGCGACGGCAAGCGGATCGAGCTGCGCGGCTTCGGCGTCTTTCAGGTCCGCGACCGCAAGAAGGGCGTCGGCCGCAACCCCAAGACCGGTGTCGAGGTGGCGATCTCCCCCGGCAAGACGGTGCGCTTCAAGCCGGGCAAGGACCTCAAGAACCTCTGAGCGGGTCCGGTTTCCCTCTCCCAGAAGCGATGCGATGAGCGACGGCAGCCGCGACGGGCAGCCGGGGATGCCGCGTTCCTCCCCCCTCATCGACCTGCTCCCCGCGCCGGGCAACGTCTACGCCGCCGCGCCGCGGTCCGACCGCCCGCGCTACGGCCGGGCGCTGCTGCTGTTCGCGCTGACCTTCCTGTGCTCGACGACGCTGAGCCCGGTGATGGTCCTGCTGAGCCGGACGGACGTCACCACCACGCTCTCGCCTTTCCTGACCCCCGGGGTGGTCTCCGCCGTCTGGCGCGATCCGGAGATGCTCAAGATCGGCCTCTCCTTCTCCATCCCCGCCCTCCTCATCCTGCTCTGCCACGAGTTGGGCCACTACATCGCCTGCCGGATCTACGGGATCCCCTGCACGCTCCCGTTCTTCCTGCCGGTGCCGGTCAATTTCGGGACCTTCGGCGCGTTCATCCGGATCAAGGCGCCGATCCACAGCAAGCGGCAGCTCTTCGACGTCGGGGTCGCCGGCCCGATCGCCGGCTTCGTGGCGCTGATCCCTTTCCTGCTCTATGGGATCGCCCACTCGCGGCCGGTGATGGCGGCCACCGGAAGCGGCGGGATGGAGCTGCTGCTGCCGGGGCGCTGCCTGGCGATCCAGCTCGCGACCCGGCTCTTCCACGGCCCCCTGGCGGAAGGGATGATCCTGAACCTCCACCCCGCCGCGTTCGCCGCCTGGCTCGGGCTGTTCGCCACCTCGCTCAACCTGCTGCCGCTCGGGCAGCTCGACGGCGGCCACATCCTCTACGCCGCGGCCGGCCGCCTGCAGCGGCGCCTCGCCCTCCCCTGCTGGCTCGCCCTCGCCCTGCTCGGCTTCTACTGGCCGGGCTGGCTCCTCTGGAGCGTGGTGGTGCTGGTGATCGGCCTCCGCCACCCGCCGGTCTATGACGAGAACCTCCCCCTCGACCGCAAGCGGCGGGCGCTCGCCTGGGTGGCGCTGGTGATCTTCGTGCTCTCGTTCATGCCGGTGCCGATCGGTTACGTGAAATTCTAGGGTTCTCCCTTAAAATCGGCCACCAGCGTCACCGGCCCGTCGTTGACCAGGGCCACCTCCATCGCCGCGCGGAACCGGCCGGTCGCCACCTGGAAGCCGCGGCCGCGGAGATCCTCGACCAGGGCGTCGACCAGCGGCCGCGCTTCCTCGGGCGGCGCGGCGCGGTCGAAGGAGGGGCGGCGGCCGCGGGCCAGCGAGCCGGCGAGGGTGAACTGGGAGACGATCAGGAAGGCCCCGCCGGCGGCGGCGGTGTCGAGGTTCATCTTGCCGGCGCCGTCCTCGAAGATGCGCAGGCCGGCGAGCTTTTCGGCCGCGGCGCGCACCGCCTCCGGGCGGTCGCCGCGCTCGATACCGACCAGAACCAGGAGGCCGCGGCCGATCTCGCCGACGGTCTCGCCGGCGACTTTCACCGACGCCGAGCTGACCCGCTGTACGACAAGGCGCATTTTTGATCCTATAGATAGAAGATTTGTTCCGCCCGACCGTTCCCTGCCCCGCCGAAGCTGCCCTGGGCACCGGGACGGTTGTGATACCGTAACCGATTCGAAGAGGAGAACGGACGCATGGTCAACAAAGTGATCCTGATCGGCAATCTCGGCCGTGACCCGGAGGTGCGGTCGACCCCGTCGGGGCAGCCGGTCGCGACCTTCACCCTGGCCACCAGCCGTCGCTGGCGCGACAAGAGTGGCCAGAAGCAAGAGCAGACCGAGTGGCACACGGTCGTCGTCTGGGGCAAGCAGGCGGAGATCGCGGGGCAGTATCTCACCAAGGGCAAGCAGGTCTATGTCGAGGGGCGCCTGCAGACGCGCTCCTGGGACGATCGCCAGACCGGCGAGAAGAAGTACAAGACGGAGGTCGTCTGCGACAACTTCCAGATGCTCAGCGCGCGCGGCGGCGGCAGCGAATTCGAGGGCCAGGGCGGCTACCAGCAGCAGGGTGGCCACGCCGCGGCCCCGGCCGCCGGTCCCTCGTATGACGAGGGGGGTTACAGCAGCGGCGGCGGCGAGCCGGAAGAGGACGACATCCCCTTCTGAACGGCAGCTCCGAGGACCGCGGCGCGCCAACCCGCCGCGGTCCCCCCACCCCCTCGCCAGCCTCCGGGAAGCGTGACCGGGCGGCCCCCCGCCGTGCTAAAGTCCGGCCACTGAATTCGCGATGAGTCAACTGGAGAACGCCGCGCCGGAGCCGTCCCTGTGGCGGCGCGTCTGGAGCCCGCCCGAGCCGGAGATTTCTTCCGCCGGTTTCGGGGGCGAGCTGCTGGTCGCGGGCGTGCGCCTGCTGATCGTCGTCGTTCTGCTCTACTTCCCGATCCACGAGCTGCTGAAGAAGCCCGGCGGGTACGATCCGCTGGCGCTGCTGACCACGGCGACGATCGGGCTGCTGCTGGCGCTCGTCGTCTATTCGGCGACCACCCGCCAATGGGCGCGGAGCTGGATCGGCTTCGCCAGCAGCGTCCTCGACGTCAGTCTGGTGAGCGCCATGCTCGCCATCTTCCTGATCCTCGGCCGGCCCCAGGAAACCACCAACAACCTCGCCGTCTTCCCGATCTACTTCCTGGCCATCGCCGCGACCAGCCTGCGGTACGACGCGCGCATCTGCCTCCTCACCGGCGCCCTGGCGCTCGCGCAGTACGCCGGCCTGATCGTCTACGCCGGCTGGCGCTGGCACCTGCAGGCGATCGCCCTCGCCCCTCTCGCCCAGCTCGCCGGGGCCACCGTCATCGCGGCGACCATCGTCGTGCGCTCGCGCGAGCTGCGGCTGCTCTCCACCCGCGACCGCTTCACCGGGCTGCTCAACCGCGCCGTCTTCAACGAGCAGCTCGAGCGCGAGGTGGCCTTCGGCCGCCGCGAGAACGGCCGCTTCGCGGTGGCGATGCTGGACATCGATCACTTCAAGAAGTTCAACGACACCTACGGCCACGCCGGCGGCGACGAGGCGCTGCGGGCGGTCGCCAGGACCCTGCGCGAGTCCTGCCGGTCGACCGACGTGGTGTC
>JBDSHF010000006.1:0-15517 GCA_039918595.1 Thermoanaerobaculia bacterium | reverse complement strand
GACTCGCTAGGCCATCCGGCTTTCATGCGCTCATTTTTTCTGGAAAGCTCGCTTTAGGGTTTGAACACCTGTTCGCAATCCTCTATGTGCTAAGGGAGGACCCCGGGACCTTCTTTTCTCAGGTCATCCCACCCAATGACCAAGGAGATCATCCCCTCATTAAGTACGGACTGAGACAACCTAGCTAGTGCCCAACCACCAAAAGACTCCTACTGTTGGGGATCTGGTTACCTTCCGGATCGAGAACCAGGAGGACGGTCTAGGGGGTGTGGTGGGAATTGAGGCGGGAGGGGCGGATACCATCCTAATTGTAGAGAATTCGATAGGGCAGCATCGGGTAGCACTGAAGAGGGTTGTAGACCACTTCCCAAAGCACCCGGACCCGGTTCAAGGCGCGTGAACACCTCGATGCTGCCTTTGGTAGTGGCTGTCCAGACTGCTACGGGCTGAAGCTCAACGGAGGGGGGCAGTCTCATGGTCGCCACATCTGGACCCGGACAAAAGAACTTCCGCGTGCTGCCCTAATGCTGCCCCGAAAAGAACCCGCCAAAGGGGCACAGAGAAGTCATCCATAAGTGCTTGATTTTAGAGAACTTATGGTGCCCAGGGACGGAATTGAACCGCCGACACCGTGATTTTCAGTCACGTGCTCTACCAACTGAGCTACCTGGGCACAGGGGAGCCGGGCGGCTCCGAGGGGGGAGAGTTTTACCCGCCGGACGGGCGGAAGTCAAGCGCTTCCCGGCCGGGCCCGGGGTTGACCCTTCTCCACCAGGGAACGGATCCACCCCCCTTCCTCTTCCTTCATCTCCAGGAGACGGTGGCCCGCCCTCTCGCACCAGACGGGCATGTCCTCGCGGATGCCGGGGTCGTCCCCCAGGACTTCCAGGAGGTCGCCGACCGCGAGCTTCCTCATCTCCCGCGCGGAGAGCAGGATCGGCAGGGGGCAGAGGGCTCCGGTGACGTCGAGGCGGTGGATCGGCTTGGACAAAGAGATTTCCCGTTTAGAATAGGCCTGAAATGCACACAAGATTGTATATCCGTTGGGCCGGCGGGCTGGCCGCCTTGCTCGGGCTGGCCTCGGGATCAGTCTCGCCGGCTCTCGCCTGGACCCCTTCCACCCAGACCGTCATCGCCCGCGAGGCGGCGCGGCTGGCGCCCCCCGATCTCGCCCGCCAGATCGAGAAGCATCGACACGCCTTCCTGGAAGGGGTCAACGCCCCGTTCACGGATACGGACTCCTCCCGCCACATGAAGAACGCCGACGGCTCGGGCCAGCTCGACCGGGTGGTCGCGGCCGAGGTCGCCGCCGCCATCGCCGCGATCCGCGGCCACAAGCCGTTCGAGGAGGTCGTCCGCCGGCTCGGCGCCGTCTCCCACTATGTGGCGGACGCCAACAATCCCCTCGCCGCCTCGGGGGACGATGCCGAGGAGCGGCGCTATTTCGTCGATTATCTCCGCTATGCCGAGACGGCCGAGCCCCGCTTCCCGCTGGTCTTCTACGGTCTGCCGCCGGGCCTGGATGGGAGCCGGAACCTCTCCCCCCTGATCGACGCGGCCCTGCGCCGCGGCCGCGAGCTCTACCCGATGATCGGCGGCGAGTACCGGCGGATCGATTTCGCCTCCGGCCTCGGCCGCTTCGACGACCGCTCGACCGCGTTCGGCATCGCCTCGGTCGCCTTCAGCCACGCCGTCACCGACGTCGCCCTGGCGCTGCGGTATATTTGGCTCGCGGCGGGCGGTGTCGACGATCGCGCCAACCTGCCGGCCGGCGGCTCGCGCCTGATGCTCCTGCCCCGGACCGGCCGCGCCCGCTAGCTCCTTCACAGCGAGAATTCCCTAGGAGAGTCCCCATGCTCCCGGCACGCCGCGCCCTGGTCTCCGTGTTCGACAAGACGGGCCTCGAAGAGATGGCCCGCGGCCTCTACCGCCTCGGCGTCGAGATCGTCTCGACCGGCGGCACGCTCAAGTTCCTGCAGGAAAAGGGGATCCCGGTGGTCGCCGTCTCCGACGTCACCGGCTTCCCCGAGATGCTCGAGGGGCGGGTGAAGACGCTCCACCCCAAGGTCCACGGCGGCATCCTGGCCAAGCGGTCGGAGCAGGAGCATCTCGACGCCCTCGCCGAGCATGGGATCGAGCGCATCGATCTCGTGGTGGTGAACCTCTACCCCTTCCGCGAGACGGTCGCGCGCGGCGCCTCGTTCGCGGAGACGGTCGAGATGATCGACGTCGGCGGCCCGACCATGGTCCGCGCGGCGGCCAAGAATTTCGACGGCGTCGCGGTGATCGTGGATCCGGCGGACTACCCCCGCGTGCTCGCCGCCCTGGAGCAGGGGCGCGGCGTGGTGCCGGAACCGCTGCGCCGGGAGCTCGCCCTCAAGGCGTTCCGCCAGACGGCGAGCTATGACGCGGCGATCTCGGAGTGGCTGGGCGGGCAGGCGTCCACCAGCCCCGCCCCCGCGAAGACAGACGGCGACGGACCGTTCGCGGCGCAGGCCTCGCTCGGGCTGCGGCGGGAGATGGTGCTCCGCTATGGCGAGAACCCCCACCAGGGCGGGGCGGTCTACGCGGACGCCAGCGGCCCTGGGGTGTTCGGCGGCTTCCAGGCGCTCCAGGGGAAGGAGCTCTCCTGGAACAACCTCCTGGACGCCGACGCGGCGCGCAAGATGGCCGGCCTGTTTAACCAGAGGGTGGAGCCGGCGCAAGCTGCGGTTGTTATCGTCAAGCACAACAACCCGTGCGGCATCGGCCGCGGCGCGGATCTGGCCGAGGCGTACCGGCGGGCTGTCGCCACGGACCCGGTCTCGGCCTTCGGCTCGGTGATCGCGCTCAACCGGCCGGCGGACGGCGCGCTCGCCGAGGCGATGGCCGACCTCTTCGTGGAGGTGCTGCTCGCCCCCGGCTTCGACGCCGAGGCGCGCGCCCGCTTCGGTGCCAAGAAGAATCTGCGGCTGATCGAGTGCCCGACTTACCAGCCGGCGCGCGACGCGGTGGAGCTGCGGGCGATCGACGGCGGCTTCCTGGCCCAGCCGCCAGACGCCTTTCCGGACGATCCCGCCACCTGGACCTGCCCGACGCGGCGCCAACCCTCTCCCGAGGAGCGGCGGGCCCTGGAGTTCGCCTGGCGGGTGGTGCGCTACGTCAAGTCGAACGCGATCGTGGTCGCCAATGCCGACCAGACGGTGGGGATCGGCGCCGGCCAGATGAGCCGGGTGGACTCCTGCCGCCTCGCCGTCGAGAAGGCGCAGTTGCCGGTCGCCGGCGCCGTCGCCGCCTCGGACGCCTTTTTCCCCTTCCGCGATGGGTTGGATGTGCTGGCGAAGGCGGGGGTCGTCGCCGTGGCGCAGCCGGGAGGGAGCAAGCGGGATGATGAGATCATCGCCGCGGCGGACGAGGCCGGGATGGCGATGTTGATGACGGGGGTCCGGCATTTCCGGCATTGAGGGAGGGGGATCGAAAGGGTGAAGAGAAGGCGACCGTGAGGGCCCGGGAAGCTTCCACCACCCTCCCCTGTTACGACGCACGGAGGACCGACTCTTGATGAGACAACCGAGACGACCCAGCTTCCTGCTTCTCGCCGCCCTGGCCCTGCTCCCATTGGGAGCCGCGGCCCAGGACGCCGATCCCTGGATGACGCTAAAGAATGTGCGCCAGAGCCTGGTGGACGCCGGGCCGACGGGGGCCAATTTCGTTCAGACCTTCACCGCGGCCGGGTTCTCCTCGGGGGATCAGGAGTCCGGGCGCCTCGCCTTGTCGCTGCCGGACTGCATGCGCTGGGACTACACCACCCCGTTCCCCAAGAGCTTCCTGCTCTGCGGCGGCACGGTGCACGCCTGGAACGAGGGGGACCAGACCGGCCATCGCTACCGGGTGGACCGCAAGAAGGAGCCCGGGCTCGACCTGCTCCTGCTCGGCGTCGACGAGCTGAAGTCGCGCTACCAGGCCACGGCCAGGGCGGTCGCGGACAGCAAGGTCGAGATCGCCCTCACCCCGAAGAAGAAGGACATCGCCGAGCTCACGGACGCGACGCTCACGGTCGATCCCGCGAGCCGCCGGGTGGTCGCCGTCGCCTATCACGACCGGGAGGGGAACCTGACCCGCTTCGAGATCACCGGCTATCAGGACCTCGCGCGGCAGGGGAGCTTCTCGCCGCCGGGCAACCTCCGCTGGGTCGACGGCACGCAGTAGCCCGGTTTCCGTATAATGGCGCCCAGCCCGGGGGAAATCCGGATCACGCTCAGCTTGCAGGTGACGACAGATCATGGCCGCCGCAGAGAACTCGTTCGACATCGTCTCCACCGTGGACCTCCAGGAGGTCCGCAATGCCGTGCAACAGGCGGAGAAGGAGATCGGCAACCGCTACGACCTGAAGAAGGCCGCCGCGGAGCTGACTCTCGAAGGCGAGGAGATGGTCCTCGAGGTGTCGGACGAGTACACGCTCCAGCAGTGCCTCGACATCCTGCAGTCGAAGCTGATGAAGCGCGGGGTCCAGCTCAAGTCGCTGCGCTACGGCAAGATCGAGGCGGCGAGCCACGGCCGCGCCCGGCAGAAGATCACCTTGCAGCAGGGCATCCCCACGGAGACGGCCAAGAAGATCGTCGCCGAGATCAAGACCAGGAAGCTCAAGGTGCAGGCCGCCATCCAGGGGGACACGGTACGGGTCTCCGGCAAGAACCGCGACGACCTGCAGACGGTCATCGCGGCGCTCAAGGCCATGGAGCTCGACGTGCCGCTCACCTTCTCCAATTATCGTTCCCAATAAAGCAACGGTATTCCCGTGAAAATACATCTCCGACGAACAGCTTTCCAGCCGGCCCTGCTCTGGCTGCTCGGCCTGCTGGTGGCCGGCTCCCTCACCACCGCCGCCGCGGCCCGCTATGACCAGGGGCAGCGCATTCAGGTCACCGGCGTCGTCACCGACTCGCAGGGGCAGCCGATCAACAACGTCCGCGTGGTTCTCGAGGTCTCCCGGACCTACTTCAGCATGCGGGAGCTGCGGCGGACGGCCGGCCCGGACGTTCGGCGGGTGAGCGCCACCACGGACGCCCGCGGCAACTACACCGTCGAGTGGCCCTGGGACAGCTATTTCAATCACTTCGAGCTGGTGGCCGGGGTACCGGTGCGCACGAAAACCGGCGAGACGGTGCAGGAGCTGGCACGCCAGGACGTCACCCGCCGGGTGGACGCGGGCACTCCCGCGGTGATCGGCGTCACGGTAGAGAACCGGCAACTCCTCGACAATGTCCGCCAGTTCCTGGCCTCGATCCAGACCGACGACCAGCGCAAGATCTATCAGGAGATGGGCAAGCCGGACCGCATCCGCAACGTCCAGTATCCGAGCCATCTCGAGTCCTCCTGGTGGTACTTCGAGAGCGGCCGGGTCTACCGTTTCCGCGACGGGCGCCTGGAGCAGATCACCCCCTTCGATCCGGTCCACGGCCTTTGAGCTCTCTCCCGAATCATCTCCGCCCTATGAAGACCGATCCGTTGCCCGATCAACCGCTCACGGAAGCCCAATCCGGCGCCGCCCTGACGGCGGGCTCCCGCTCGGCCCAGGCCTCCCGCTTCGTCGATCTGGTGGCGGACAAGCTGGTCGCCACCGAGGCGGTGTTCCGCCTTCACCTCGGCTCGGACGTCCCGTTCATCGAGAAGGCCGGGATCTACATCGCCGAGGGGGGCGGCAAGCGGGTGCGTCCCGCCCTGCTGCTGCTCGCCGCCCGCCTGCTCGGGCACGACGGCGAGGAGGAGGTCACCTACGCCGCGGTGGTCGAGTTCATCCACACGGCGACGCTGATCCACGACGACGTCATCGATCACGCGGCGCTGCGCCGGGGGCAGAGCACGCTCAACGACCTCTGGGGGAACAACCTGACGGTGCTCCTAGGGGACTGGATCTACACCAAGGCGATGCAGATGGCGCTGGCGCACGGCCAGGTCGAGATCATCCAGCGGCTCTGCAACGCGACACTGCGGATGACCGAGGGGGAGCTCCTCGCTCTCCAGCGGCTGGGCGCTCCGGACCTGACGATCGAGGAGTATTTCGAGATCATCGAGCGCAAGACGGCCCACCTCTTCTCGGCCGCGGTGTCGATTCCGGCTCTCATCCCGCCGCAGCGCCCGGAGGCCGGGCAGGTGCTCTCCCGCTATGGCCGCTCGCTCGGCATCTGCTTCCAGCTCGTCGACGACCTGCTCGACTTCACGGCCCGCGAGAGCGAGATCGGCAAGCCCGTGCTCTCGGACCTGAAGGAGGGGAAGCTGACGCTCCCCCTGCTGCTGCTGCTGCCGCGCGTCCAGGCCGCGCAGCGCCGGCAGGTCGAGCGGGTGCTGGAGGACCGCAGCTTCGGCCGGGTCTCGCCGCAGGAGATCCTGGAGCTGGTGCGGGCGGAGGGGACGATCGAGGAGGTCACCGCGATGGCCGAGGAGTACGCGGCCACCGCCAAGCGCGAGCTAGAGTTCTTTCCGCCCAGCGACGCCCGGGAAGCTCTGGAGTTTGCTCCAGACTTCGTCCTCCACCGGCGTTCGTAGCGGCGGCCCCTTGAACCCGAAAACCCGGTCCGCCAGCGGCCGCGGGGTGCGCACGGCTCCCGCCGGCACCGGTTGCACCAGGGCCGCGGCAGGCCCCTCCAGCCCCACCAGCAGCGCGTAGCGGAAGCGGCGCGGGCGAGCGTCCATCCAGTCGCGCCGTCCCGGCATGATCAGGACGGCGGCGGTGGGGCGGGCGGTCAGCGGATCGGGCAGTTCTTCCCCGGTGAACAGCAAGGCCGGGCCCTGGTCCTTGCCCGCCGGCAGCTCGAGAGTGACGAAGCCCTCGACCGGCCGCCCCCAGTCATAGAGGATGGGCGAGCCCGGGGAACGCCCGTCGCCCAGGCTGGCGGGGAGGGAGAGCGGGCGCATCGCGGTGGCCGGCAGGCGCGGGCCGACCGCCTCGCCGAGCAGCAGCCGGGGGGACCCCGCCTTTTGCCCGCCCCAGCGGCCGATCGGTGGATACCCCCAGCGAAACGCCGGCTGGCCTCCCCGGAGCGGCAGCCACCCACGCACCAGGCCGAGCTCGTGGTGCGGGAAGATCCGCCAGTCTTCGTCGGTCCCCAGGATCTGCCGCCCGGTCGCCTCGTCCGTCAGGCTGGCGAGCAGTCCGCCCGCCCCGCGGCCGCTCCGCAACTCCAGCATCAGCCGGTTGCCCCCCGGCAGCAGCAGCGGGCCGACCTCGTAGACGTCGAGCGGCGCGCCCGGCTCGAAAGCGCCGGCGCCGATCCGCTTGCCGTTCAGGGTGAGGACGTACTCCTCGTCGGCGGTCACCAGCAGCCGCGCCCGGTCCGGCGGCGAGACGAGGTCGAAATCGCGGACGGCGTAGAAGGCGGTCGGATTGTGATCCAGATTGTCGAGCGGCTTCCAGATCCACTGCGCCTCCCCGGTAGGCAGCGCCCGCGCCCGGATCGCCGGCAGCGCGTGCGTCACCAGCGCCAGGAGGAAAACCACCAGGCAGGCCGCGAGCCAGGCGCGGGCCTGCGGACGAGTAGAGAGCGGACGGAGGTCGGAAGACACGGCGAGACTGTATACGAATCGGGCGGGGGGACTGTTGCGGGAGGCGGGCGTTTGTGTTCCCGGTCCGTTGGCCCTCATCACCCCGGCCCTCTTCTCCCAGCCTCCCCCCCTCCCGCCGGGAGAAGAGGGAGAAGTTAGTTTAGAAGCATCGTTGTTTTAAGCCCCTCTCTCCCGGCGGACGGGGGGGGAGGCTGGGAGAAGAGGGGTTGGGGAGTGAGGGTTCAGCCCCGAAGGGGCGGCACTCTCCCAGCGTTTCGTTATTTCGCCCCCTCACTTCGCGTTGGCATACCCCAGCGCCCGCAGCCGCCGCTCGGTCTCGGCATTGATCGGCTCCTGCTTGCGGGGGGGCTCCTGGTGCCGGTTTTTCTGGATCCAGGCGAGGAGGCGGGAGCGCAGCCAGGCGGCTTCGAGGGAGCGGTCGCCGGCGAGGTTGATCCTCTCGCCAGGGTCTTTCTCGAGGTCGAAGAGGTACTCGGGATCGCGGGTACGGCCGCTGCCGTCCCCCATCCCCCACTCGGTGCCGAAACGGGGGGCCCAGACGAACTTCCACTTTCCCGCCTGGGCGGAGTAGATGCCGCCGATCACGCTCGACGCCGCCGCCAGGTGGACGTACCCCTTGCGTGGCGGCGTTCCGCGCAGCAGCGGCCGGCCGTCGCCGTCCGGCCGGCCGAGGCGGCAGAGGTCCAGCAGGGTGGCGCGGAGGTCGAGGGTGTCGGTGGGCTCGTCGACGGTCCGCGGGGCGAGGCGCCCCGGCCACCAGAGGACCAGCGGGATGTTGAGCATCTCCTCGTAGAGCGTGTAGCCGTGGAGGACGCCGCCGTGATCGAAGAGCTCCTCGCCGTGGTCCGAGGTGAGGACGACCAGGACCTCGCCCGGGGGGGCCTGGGCGGTCACCTCCTTGAGGAACTGCCCCAGCTCGGCGTCGTTGAAGGCCAGGGAGCCCCGGTAGAGCCCGCGCAGCCGCTCGCGGTCGGCGGCGTCCACCGAGATATACCGCTTGCGCACGGCCATCAGCGTCGCGGTGCTGCCGTCGATCGAGGACGGGATGTCGCGCGTGAACATCGTGCGGTAGGGAGCGGGCGGGGCGTAGGGGTTGTGCGGGTGGATGGTGTGCAGATAGAGGAAGGCGCGCTCACCCCTGGGCAGCTTCTTCAGCCAGCCGAGGGCGGCGGCCTGGACGCGGGCGGCGTTGTCGTTGAGGGCGTCCGGCCCCGCCGCGTCGGCGTCCATCAGCACGTCGCCCGCCACGTGCTCGAACCCGCGGTCGGTGCCGAAGGAGGGGCTGATGTAGACGTTCCCCGAGAACAGGCCGGTGCGGTAGCCGGCGCCGCGGAAGCGCTCGGCGAGGGTGGTCCCCTCGTCCGGCGCGAGGCTCGAATCGCCGCCGGTCACGAAAGTGCGGCCGGTGAACAGCGCCTTGGTCGACGGGATGGTGTTGGGGGCGACGCTGCGGTGCCGCCGGAAGCTCACCCCCTCGCGGGCCAGACGGTCCCAGGTGGGCGCGATCCCGGGGTGCCCCGCGGTGCCGCCGACCATGTCCGCCCGCAGGGCATCCATGACGTAGACGATGACCAGACGCGGCGGCTTCGGCGGCTTGATCTCCGCGGTTTCCGCGACCGCCGTGGGCTCCGGCTCGCGCGAGCCCCCCGAGGGGCCGCCGGTCAGCCCGCCGGTCAGCCGCAGACGCGCCCAGCGTCCGGCGGGACCCGTGCCGTGGGCGAGCAGGCGGACCCGCACCAGCCCGGGGGCTTCCCCCACCGGCAGTGAGATCTCCCGCGGGCTCTCCTTGCCGGACCAGACGAACCGCCGGTCCGGCCGGTCGGGCTCGCGCTCGACGATCAGCTCGAAGCTCTGGCCGGGGCGCGGCGAGCGCGGGGGATCGAAAGCGCCTTCCAGGGTCTCGCCGCCGGCGACGTGGCGGACGAAGTCGACCAGCGAGTCGCCGGATTGCACGACGTCCACCTTGCGCAGGGCGACCGTCCCCGCCGGCAGGATCGGCTGGATGCCGGCGGCGAGCACGCCTCGCGAGACATCGTCGAACTCGAAGTCGATCGGCACCCGCCCCAGCGGCAGGTCGGCCGGCAGCGGCACCTCGAGCGGATCGGTCAGCGGGAAGGCCCCGAGATCGCGCCCGGCGGCGAGCACCCTGACCGTGCGGTCCGGGGCCGCTTCGAGCAGATCGAGAATCAGCCGCCGCGGGCGCCGCGGACTACCGCCGAGGTGGACCACCTCCAGGCGCATCCGTGCCCCGCGAGCCGGGGGGGAGAGGACGAGCCGGCCGTCGCGGAGCCAGGGCCACCAGCCGTTGAGGAAGCGGTTGCCGCCGAGCGACGGCGGATAGGCGAGCCGCCGCTGCTCGGTCAACACGTCGGGGGCGTGATCGCCGTCGAGAAGGAGACGGGCCCGCGGCTCCCGGCCGCAACCGCCGCAGACGAACAGGGCTCCCGCGAGCAGGAAAAAAACTTTCGGCTTCATTCTGCGTTTCTCTTATCACGACCTGTGCCAAACCCAGCATCCGCTCGCGGCCCTTGTTGGGAGGAGAGACGAAATGGATATGAGAAAAGCGCATAGGTAGGCAAGGCGGTCGATTTCCCCGCACCCAGGGAGGGTGCGGGTTTCCTGACAAGGAGTTTCTGATGAAGAAGACCTCGAAGCGGCTGAACCTGAACCGTGAGACGCTGCGCGGCCTGGACGACAACCACCTCCAGGAGGTCAACGGCGGGGTCACGAACGCATCCTGTGAATACAGCTGCGATCCGGTCTCGGTGCGGGTCTGCGCGACGTCGCGCTACACCTGCTGACCGAAGAGGTCTGTACCGTCCAGCGGGGGCCCTGGGCTCCCGCTGGGCCCTTCCGTCCCCTGCCGGCGCCGCGGCGGGTCGTTGACACCCCCCCGTCTAAGCCATTAGATTAGGCCGTGCACCCCAACGCGTTTTATCCCTCGCCCCCAAGTGGAGGCACGGGTATCGTGGGCGCCATCCCGGCCCGTTACGGTTCAACCCGACTCCCTGGCAAGCCGCTGCTCCCGATCGCCGGAAGGCCGATGATCGAGCACGTCTACACCCGGGTGGCACAGGCCCGCGGGCTCGACCGGGTGGTGGTGCTGACCGACGACGAGCGGATCGCCCGCGCGGTGGAAGCCTTCGGCGGCGAGTGGGAGATGACCCCCGCCGACTGCGTGAGCGGCACCGACCGCATCGCCTGGGCGGCCCGCCGCTGGGACGCCGCGGCGACTGCGGCGATCATCAATATCCAGGGGGACGAGCCGCTGATCGACCCGGAAGAGGTCTCGCGGCTGGCGGCTCACCTGGCGGCCCATCCGCAAGATCCGGTGGTCACCCTGGCGACCCCGGCGGCACCGGAGGAGATGGCGAATCCGAACGCGGTCAAGGTGGTGCTGGCCCGCGACGGCTCGGCGCTCTACTTCAGCCGCTCGGCCATCCCCTATCCCCGGGGCGAGGGCGGCGCCGCGCCGCTGAAGCACGTGGGGATCTACGGCTACCAGCGGGACGCCCTGCTGCGCCTGGCCGGCCTGGAGCCGACGCCGCTCGAGCGCGGCGAGTCGCTGGAGCAGCTTCGCGCCCTGGAGAACGGAATTCCCATCCGGGTGCTGATCGTTGACCGGGCGTCGATCGGGGTGGATACGGCGGAGGATCTGGAGCGCGTGGAAAAAATTCTGACTGAACGGATCTGACGGAGCAAGGAGAAGAGACACATGCCGACCAAGTACATCTTCATTACCGGCGGCGTCGTTTCGTCCCTCGGCAAGGGAGTGGCCGCCGCTTCCGTCGGAGCCATCCTGGAGGCCCGCGGCTTCTCGGTGACGCTGATGAAGTTCGACCCCTACATCAACGTCGATCCGGGCACCATGTCCCCCTACCAGCACGGCGAGGTGTTCGTCACCGACGACGGCGCCGAGACCGACCTCGACCTCGGGCACTACGAGCGCTTCACCCACAATCTCGCCACCAAGCGGCACAACTACACCACGGGGAAGATCTACTCCTCGGTGATCGACAAGGAGCGGCGCGGGGACTACCTCGGCAAGACCGTGCAGGTGATCCCCCACATCACCGACGAGATCAAGGAGGCGCTGCGCCGGGTGGCCGACGAGCACGACGTGGTGATCGTCGAGATCGGCGGCACGGTGGGCGACATCGAGTCGCTCCCCTTCCTGGAGGCGATTCGCCAGTTCCGCCAGGAGCTGGGGCGTGGCAACGCCGTCAACATCCACCTGACGCTGGTGCCCTACATCGCCGCCGCCGAGGAGCTGAAGACCAAGCCGACCCAGCACTCGGTGCGCGAGCTGCGCGAGATCGGCATCTCGGCCGACATCGTCCTCTGCCGGGTCGACCGCGCGCTCCCCGACGAGATGAAGAAGAAGATCGCCCTCTTCTGCAACGTCGACACCCGGCAGGTGATCGCCGCCCGCGACGTCTCGACGATCTACGAGGTCCCCCTGATGTTCTCCCGCGAGGGGCTGGACGACGTCGTCCTCGAGCTGCTGAACCTCCCCCACTACGACCGCGACCTCTCGCGCTGGGAGAGCCTGGTGGCGCGGGTCAAGAACCCCCATCACCGGGTGCGGGTGGGGATCGTCGGCAAGTACGTCGAGTTCCCCGACGCCTACAAGAGCCTGAACGAGGCGCTGATCCACGGCGGCATCGCCAACGACGCGAAGGTGGAGCTGGTCTACATCGACGCCGAGGAGATGGAGGGGCCGAGCTGGCCGCACAACCTGTTCGAGGTCGACGCCCTGCTGGTGCCGATCGGCTTCGGCCAGCGCGGCACCGAGGGGAAGATCCGCGCCATCCGCTACGCCCGCGAGCACAAGGTGCCGTTCTTCGGCATCTGCCTCGGCATGCAGTGCATGACGATCGAGTACGCGCGGAACGTCTGCGGCATCAAGGACGCCACCTCTTCCGAGTTCGACGCCGCCACCGAGCACGCCGTCATTTACAAGCTGCGCGACCTGCTCGGGGTCGAGGAGCTGGGCGGCACCATGCGCCTCGGCGCCTACCCCTGCCGCCTCAAGGAGGGGTCGCTGGCGCGGAAGATCTACGGCACGGCCGAGATCAGCGAGCGCCACCGCCACCGCTACGAGGTCAACCAGAAGTACCTGCAGACGCTCTCCGAGCACGGCTTCGTCATCTCCGGGCTGTCGCCGGACGGCAAGTTCGTCGAGATGGTCGAGCTGCCGGACCATCCGTGGTTCCTCGGCTGCCAGTTCCACCCCGAGTACAAGTCGAAGCCGACCGAGCCGCACCCGCTCTTCGTCTCCTACATCGCCGCCGCGCTCGCCCAGCAGAAAAGGCGGGAGCACGGTGAGACGATCGAGGCACCCGCCGTGACGGTGAAGGATCATCCGCCGGAGGTCCCCTCCGAGCTCCGGGTCCAGGGTTGATGCCGGGCCAGGAGGGAGCGGTAGAACCCGTGGAGCTCGCGCCGGGGGTGGTTATTGGAGGCGGCAGCGGCGGCGCGTTTCCCGTGATCGCCGGCCCGTGCGTGATCGAGAACGAGGATCTGGTGGTCGAGATGGCTCACGCGCTGGCCTCGATGGCGGAGCGCCTGGGCGTGGCGCTGGTCTTCAAATCCTCCTTCGACAAGGCGAACCGCAGCTCGCTGAACAGCTTCCGCGGCCCCGGCCTGGAAGAGGGGCTGCGCGTCCTCCGGCGGGTCAAGCAGGAGACCGGGCTGCCGGTGATCACCGACGTCCATGAGCCGCACCAGTGCGCGCCGGCCGCCGAGGTCTGCGACGTCCTCCAGATCCCCGCCTTCCTCTGCCGGCAGACCGACCTCGTGGTGGCGGCGGCGCGGACCGGCCGGGCGGTCAACATCAAGAAGGGGCAGTTCATGGCCCCGGACGACATGCTCAAGGTGGTCGAGAAGGCCCGCGCCGCCGGCGACGGCGGCGTGACCGTTACCGAGCGTGGCGTCTCCTTCGGCTACCACAACCTGGTGGTGGACATGCGCAGCTTCGCCATGCTCCATGAAGACGGCATTCCGGTGATCTACGACGTCACTCACTCGCTCCAGCTCCCCGGCGGCGGCGCCGAGAGCGGAGGGCTGCGGCGCTACGCCGAGCCCCTGGCGCGGGCGGCGGTCGCGGCCGGCGCCGACGGCGTCTTCCTGGAGATCCACCCCGACCCCGGGCACGCCCTCTCCGACAGCGCCGTGCAGCTCGACCCCGAGCGGGCCGAGCGGCTGCTGGAGTCGCTGCTCGGATTGAGAAAGGCCCTGGCGTGAACCCTCACCCCCCGGCCCCCTCTCCCGTCCCCTCCCCCCTCCCTCACCGGGAGAGGGGGAGAACGGCCCGTGAGGTTGCCGTCGAGGTCCTGGAGACCGAGGCGGCGGCGATCCGCGGCCTGGTCGGGCAGCTCGACGAGCACTTCGACCGCGCCGTCGATCTGCTGCGCTCCTGCGCCGGCCGGGTGGTCTGCACGGGGATGGGCAAGAGCGGACTGGTCCTGCAGAAGGTCGCCGCCACCCTCTCCTCCACCGGCACGCCGGCCTTCTTCCTCCACCCTGCTGAGGCCGTGCACGGGGACCTCGGGATGATCGTGCCGGGCGACGTGGTGCTCGCGGCCTCCTACTCCGGCACCACCGAGGAGCTCCTCCGGCTGGTCGAGACCCTCAAGCGCCTGGGCGTGCCGCTGATCGCGATGACCGCCAACGCCGCCTCCCCGCTCGCCCGCCACGCGGATCTCAACCTGCCGGTGGCGATCGACCGCGAGGCCTGCCCCCTCGGCCTCGCCCCCACGGCCTCGACCACGGCGACCCTGGCGATGGGGGACGCGCTGGCCATGGCCGTCGTCGAGGCGCGCGGCTTCACCCGCGAGGATTTCGCCCGCCTCCACCCCGCCGGCCAGCTCGGCAAGCGGCTGCTCAAGGTCGAGCAGCTCATGCACGCCGGCGACGCGCTCCCCAAGGTCGCCGTCGACACGCCGATGCGCGAGGCGATCTACGAGATGTCTAAAAAGGGATTGGGCATTACCGCCGTCGTCGACGCCGAGGGGCGCCTCGCCGGCTGCCTCTCGGACGGCGACCTCCGCCGCCTGCTGCAGACCGACGACGGGACCATCCTCAATCACACCGCCGGCGAGCGCATGACCCTCCATCCGCGCACCATCCCCGGCGGCGAGCTGGCGGCGGCGGCCCTCAAGGTGATGGAGGACCACCGCATCACCTCCCTCTTCGTCTGCGACGAGGCGGGCCGGCTCGAGGGGGTGGTCCACCTGCACGACCTCTGGCGCCTGGAGCTGTTCTGATCCAATGAGGCGTCTACCATGAAGATCGCCGACGAGGATCTGGCCCGCCGGGCGCGGGAGCTCGACTGGCTGCTGTTCGACGTCGACGGCGTGCTGACCGACGGCTCCCTGGTCTACGGCCCCGAGGGGGAGCACTGGAAGGTCTTCAACGTCCGCGACGGCGTCGGCCTGAAGCTTGCCAAGGAGGCGGGGCTCAAGATCGGCATCCTCTCCGGCCGCGGCAACGCCGCCCTGGAAGCGCGGGCCCGCGAGGTCGGTTTCGACGCCCTGATCCAGAACCATCATGACAAGGACGCCGCCTTCACCGCCTTCCTCGCCGAGCACGGCGCGGCGCCGGAGCGGGTGGCCTACGCCGGGGACGATCTGCTCGACCTGCCGGTGATCCGCCGCTGCGGCCTCTCCTTCGCGCCGGCCGATGCCGCGCCCGAGGTCCGGCAGCGGGTGCACCGGGTGCTGACGGCGCTTGGCGGCCGGGGCGCGGCGCGCGAGATGTGCGAGCTGATCCTCCACGCCCGCGGCCACTGGGATCAGCTCGTCGCCCACCTCCTCGTCGACTGGTAGGCGATCGGCAGGCCGATTTCATGCCCCGCCGTAAGAAGAGCCGTCTGCAAGCCCGGCTCGAACCGATCCTGCTCAACGCCGGCCTCTGGGTGTTCTCCTCTACCCTCGGGCGGCTGCCCTGGCGCGCCGCGCAGCGGGCCGGCCGG
>JBDSHF010000005.1:0-24500 GCA_039918595.1 Thermoanaerobaculia bacterium | reverse complement strand
CGCTCTGGTAGTCAAGGCACTTCAATCAAATGTCTTGCTGGATTACTATAGAGCCTATCCTGGTTCCTAAGTCTCGTCAAGGATAGAGCCGGCGGCCCTCTCTCGAATCCACGGCTCGCGTGGGAAGCGTATTGAGATTGTGTGCCGGCGCATTCGCGTGCCGGCCCGCGCTCTTCAGAGAGGACTACGATGCATACCAAGATCAAGACTACCGTCGCGGCGCTGGCGCTCGCGGCGTGCGGATGGGCCTGCGGGGCTGGGGCTGACGCTGTCAACAAGGTGATCCCGGCTCCGGCGCTCGACACGCCCGCCGCCCAGGCGGCCGGGCTCCAGACCGCGGTGCTCGCCGGGGGTTGTTTCTGGGGCCTGCAGGGGATGTTCGAGCACGCCCAGGGGGTGACGAAGGTCGTCGCCGGCTATTCGGGAGGCACCCAGGAGACCGCGCATTACGAGATGGTGGGCACCGAGACGACGGGCCACGCCGAGTCGGTGGAGGTCACTTTCGATCCCAAGCGGATCTCGTACGGGCAGCTCCTGCGGCTCTACTTCTCGGTCGCCCACGACCCCACGGAGCTCAACCGCCAGGGTCCGGACTCCGGCCCCAGCTACCGCTCGGAGATCTTTTTCAATTCCCCGGCCCAGGAGCGCATCGCCAGGGCCTACGTGGAGCAGCTCGGCAAGGCGAACGTCTTCAAGGGCCCTATCGTCACCAAGATCGAGCCCCTCAAAGCGTTCTATCCGGCGGAGGGTTACCATCAGGATTTCCTGATCCACAACCCCAACCACCCCTATATCGTGCGGAACGATCTCCCCAAGATCGGCGCCCTGAAGAGTGTCTACCCGGAGCTCTACCGCGAGGCTCCCGTCATGCTGAGCAACGTCCGCTGAGGGCGGCAGCGACATTTGTAGGCAAACCCTGCAACTCCACCCTTTCCCGTTCGTACTCCCCTGAGCGCCTGTCATCCCGAACCGCTCAAGGGGAGATTCCATGCATCGCGTCACCCGATTCGTTCTCTGCCTCGCCGCGGCCGCCGGCCTCGCCACCGGCGCGGCTTCCGCCCAGACGAAGCTGCTCCGGTTCCCGGACATCTACAAGGACAAGGTGGTCTTCACCTATGCCGGCGACCTGTGGACCGCCCCGTCGACCGGCGGGACGGCCACCCGCATCACCGCCCATCCCGGCCTCGAGATGTCCGCCCGGTTCTCGCCGGACGGCAAGTGGATCGCCTTCACCGGCCAGTACGACGGCGACGAGCAGGTCTATGTCATCCCGGCGGCCGGCGGGGTTCCCAGGCAGCTCACCTTCTACCCCGCCCGCGGACCGTTCCCTCCGCGGTGGGGGTACGACAACCAGGTCTTCGGCTGGACGCCGGACGGCAAGTCCGTCGTTTTCCGCTCGCTGCGCGACGGCTGGCACCACAGCGACAGCCGGATCTACACCGTGCCGGTGGCCGGCGGGCTCGGCGAGCCGCTCCCGATGCCCCTGAGCGGCGGCGCCGATCTCTCGCCGGACGGCAAGAAGGTCGTCTACACCCCGTTCGCCCGCGACTTCCGCACCTGGAAGCGCTACCAGGGGGGGTGGGCCCAGGACCTCTGGATCCTCGATCTCGCCACCCGCGCGACGAAGAAGATCACCGACACCCCGCGCACCGAGCGCGATCCGATGTGGATCGGCGACAAGATCTACTTCGACTCGGACCGCACCGGCACCCTCAACCTCTACTCCTACGACCCGGCGAACGGGGCCACGGCCCAGCTCACCAAGAGCACGCAGTGGGACGTCCGCTGGCCCAGCGCCGACGCGGACGGCCAGATCGCCTACGAGATGAACGGCGAGCTGAACGTCTTCGACACCCGCACCGGGCAGGCGCGGCACCTCGCGATCGACGTCCCCGGCGACGGCCTCGATACCCGGCCGTCCCAGATCGGGGCCAACGACCAGATCGAGGACGTCGCCCTTTCGCCGAAGGGTGAGCGCGCGGTGTTCGTGGCCCGCGGCGACGTCTTCAACGCGCCGATCGAGAAGGGGGTCACCCGCAACCTGACCCACTCCTCCGGAGCGCACGACAAGTGGGCCCGCTGGTCCCCCGACGGCCGCAGGATCGCCTTCATCTCGGACCGCAGCGGCGAGGAAGAGGTCTACCTCGCCGACGCCTTAGGGGCCGGCAAGCCCGAGCCGCTCACCACTGGCGGCAAGTCCCTGCGCTTCGCCCCCGAGTGGGCGCCGGACGGCAAGCGGCTCGCCTTCTCCGACAAGGACGGCCGGCTCTGGGTGGTCACCGTGGCCGGCAAGAAGCTCGCCGAGGTGGCCCGCGACGTCCGCGGCGAGATCCGCGACTACGCCTGGTCCCCCTGCGGCGGCCATCTGGCCTTCAGCATGGCCAACCCGGGCGGCTTCCGCTCGGTCTGGATCTGGAGCGTGGAGGACGGCAAGCTCCGGCGGATCACCGACCCGCAGTTCCACGCCTCGAGCCCCGCCTGGGACCCCAAAGGGGATTACTTCTACTACCTGTCCGCCCGCTCCTACCTGCCGCGGTTCGACGCCTTCGACCTCAATTTCGCCGCCGACCGCAACATCGGCCTCTTCGCTCTCGGCCTGCGCAAGGACGTGGCCAACCCCTTCCCCCCCGAAGAGGACAAGGTGACGGTCGGCGAGGAGAAGAAGGAGGAGGAGGAGGACAAGAAGCCGGGCAAGGAGGAGAAAAAGAAGGCTCCCGCCTTCACCCGGATCGACTTCGACGGCCTCGCCTCGCGGGTGGCCCGGGTGCCCGTGCCGGCGGACAACTACGGCTCCCTGAGCGCCGCCGAGGGAAAGCTGCTCTACGTCAAGCAGCCCTCGAATGGATTCGGCGAGCCGCCGTCGCGGCCGGCGCTGCAGATCTTCACCTTCAAGGACCGCAAGGCCGCCACGTTGGCCGAGGGGATCGCCGGCTACGCCCTGTCCCAGGACGGCGGCAAGGTGCTGGCCGTCCAGGACGGCCAGTTCAACGTCTACGACGCCAGCCCCGGCGGCAAGGACTCGAAGAAGACGATCGCCACCGGCGGCATGGTGGTGGACCGGGTGCCCGCCGAGGAGTGGGCGGAGGTCTTCCGCGAGGCCTGGCGCCGGTACCGCGACTACTTCTACACCGAGACCATGAACGGCTACGACTGGGAGGCCCTGCGCCGGCAGTATGAGCCGCTGCTCGCCTACGCCGGCCACCGTTCGGACGTGAACTATGTGATCGGCGAGATGCTCGCCGAGCTCAACAACTCCCACGCCTACATCGCGGGGGGCGACTACAAGCTGCCCTCCCGGCCCCGGGTGGCCCTCCCCGGCGCCCGGTTCGAGCTCGACCGCGCGGCCGGCCGCTACCGGATCTCCAGCATCTTCGCCGGCCAGAACGAGGAGGAGATCTATCGCTCGCCGCTGACCGAGATAGGGGTGGACGTCCACCCCGGCGACTACGTGCTGGCGATCGACGGCGAGGAGCTCGCCGCCAACGACAACCCCTACCGCTTGCTGCGCCACAAGGCGGACCGCCCCGTCCGCTTGACGGTGAACGCCCGGCCCACCCTCGACGGCTCCCGGGAGATCACCTTCCAGCCGATCGGCACCGAGGAGCACCTGATCTACATGGACTGGGTGAGCCGGAGCCGCGAGCGGGTGGCGAAGCTCAGCGGCGGCCGGCTCGGCTACATCCACCTCCCCGACATGGGAGAGGACGGGATGCGGGAGTTCGTCAAGTGGTACTTCGGCCAGATCCGCAAGGAGGGGCTGATCGTCGACGTCCGCAACAACGGCGGCGGCTTCATCTCCCCGATGCTCCTCGAGCGGCTGGCCCGCAAGCCGCTGAGCGTGGACTACGGGCGCAACAACGCCGACCCGCAGCCCTACCCGCAGGTGGTCTTCTACGGCCCCATGGCCTGCCTGCTCAACGAGGGGTCCGGCTCGGACGGCGACATCTTCCCCTACATGTTCCGCGAGCTCGGCCTCGGCCCGCTGATCGGCACCCGCACCTGGGGGGGCGTGGTGGGCATCAACGACCACGGCCCGATGATCGACGGCGGCCAGATCTTCGTCCCCGAGGCCGGCGCCGTCTCCATGGCCGGCGAGTGGATCATCGAAGGGCACGGCGTCGATCCCGACATCGTGGTCGAGAACGACCTCGAGTCCCTCCTCGACGGCCGCGACCCGCAGCTCGAGCGGGGTGTCGCCGAGGTGATGAAGAAGCTCCAGGAGAGCCCGAAGACGTTCCCGAAGCGCCCCGCGCCGCCGGTGCGGACGCAGGGGAGATAAGAAGCGCCTCTTCCCTCCCCCGGGGAGCCGGGGGAGGGAAGAGCGTCTCTGGGTTCTTGGATGTGGACCGCCCGCAGGGCGGAATTTATCCAGCCTGGGGTGTCAACCCCAGGAACGGGCCGCCACCATCTCCTGAAGCCCCGAAAGGGCCGCCACCATCCCCTGAAGCCCCGAACGGGCCGCCACCTCCCTACCTGGGGTTAACACCCCAGGCTGGATAAATTCCGCCCTGCGGGCGGTTACTCCTACCCGCTCCTACCCCTCCTTCACCCGGTACTCGACCGCGGAGCCGAGATCCCGCACCGCGGGGCCGATCTGGTCGGCCAGCACGCACTCGATGATCGAGCGGACCTCGGTCGCCACGTCCGGGTCCTCCTCCCCGATCGGCATCGCCAGCTCTTCCGGCGAGACCGGCAGGCTCCCGGCGATCGCGCGCAAACGGGCGCGGATCCCCTTCAGCTCCTCGACCACCCGCCGGAGATCCGCCTGAGCTTCCGCTTCTTCTCGCGTCATCGTCATCCCCCTCCGGCAGGAACCTACTCAATCGCGCGGGAAGGGAGAACGCCTGGAGGGTTCGGGAAGGGCAAAGGGCGAAGATCTTCGCTTTCAGCGGTGAATCTCGTACCGTGAACCCGTAATGCGGCCTAGACTCTGTCACGGAGAGTTGTCACGGACCGCCGAGATCGAGCACACTTATTGTGTGAAGGCGAAACTTCCCGGAGGAACCATGCCGCGTACGATCCCACCCCCGCTGAGCCTCGCGCTCAGCTATCTGCGCTCGGCCCAGGGCTGGAGCCAGAAGGAGCTGGCCGAGGCCGCGGGCATCCCGGCCAACCTGCTCTCGGACTACGAGCGGGGCCGCAAGACGCTCTCCCGCGAGCGGCTGGAGACCATGGCCGCTTTCATGGGTCTTCCGTCCGGCGCGGTGGACACGGCGCTCGGGTTCCTGCAGGCGATCCGCGAGGGCTCCCGGGAGCCCGGTCCTCCGAGCGCCCAGAACTGGCGGATCGAGGCCGTCGCCGCCCAGTCGGCAAGGCTGATGTCCGACTTCACCCGCCAGATGCTGGGGATGTTGACGGCCGAGACGCAGGCCCTGGAAGCACGGCAGCAGGCGGTGTCCCTCTGGGCGCGGCTCAAGCGGTACAGCGTGGCGCATAGGCGGGCCATTGTCGAGGAGCTTGCGGAGTTCCGGAACTGGGCGCTCTGCGAGCTGCTGTGCGAAGAGAGCATCAAGGCGGCGGCCGACAGCGCGGACCGGGCCCTGGAGCTGGCCAACCTGGCCCTCCGCGTGGCCGAGCTCATCCCTGGAGAGGAACCCTGGCGCTCGCGAGTGCAGGGTTATGCCTGGGCGCATACGGGAAATGCGCGACGGGTCAAGGGGGATCTGCCTGGAGCCGACGAGGCGTTTGGAAAATCCCAGAAGCTTTGGCGCGCCGGTGTGACGGGGAATTCTGGTTTGCTCGATGAGGCGCGGGTGCTTGATTTGGAAGCCTCTCTGCGCCGGGAGCAAACCCGGTTTGCGGAAGCCTTGGAACTCCTTGATCGAGCGCTGGCGGTTGACCGGGGCGTCTTGGCGAAGCATCTCCTCGTCAACAAAGCGAACGCGTTGCTCGGTGTTGGAGATTTCGAAAAGGCCATCGCCGTCCTCCACCAGGCGACACCACTGGTCGAAGCGGATGGCGAGTCTAGGCTTCTCTTCGCTTTGAAGTTCAACCTCGCCGCGGATCTTTATTTTCTAGGCCGGTATGACGAAACAGAGGCACTAATGCCTCAGCTATGGAAGCTGGTAAACCAATGGGGGAAAGACCTCGACTTCGTCAGGCTGCATTGGTTGGAGGCGCGGGTATCGACGGGGCTCGGCAGAACAGAGCAGGCCATTGAGGGCTTGTCCCGTGTGAGAGAGGAGTTCACTTCCCGTGGCATTGCCTATGACATGGCTTTGGTTTCTTTAGAGCTGGCGGTTCTCTATCTAGAGCAGCAAAGAACCCCGGAAGTCCGCACATTGGCTCGCCAGATGACGCCGGTGTTCCAAGCCCAGGGAGTCCATAAAGGAGCTCTGGCAGCCCTCAGGCTCTTCCTGGATGCGGTTGAGCGTGAAGTGGTGACCGTGGAATTTGCCCGCAAACTCGTTGCCTACTTCCTTCGCGCGCAATATGACCCGGGCTTACGATTCGAGGATATCCAGAATGGTCTCTAGCAGGGATCTGGACAAGGAGGCGCCCGATCGAGAGCGCCCCCCATAAAAAGAACTGGCGATCTAGGAGAGCTCCTCGCTTGATCTCTAGTGCCCGGGTAGGCACCGGCCGTTCGGATCTATAACGCAACCGTTATCGGCCTTCTCAAGGCTATCTAAGCACCGGCCGTAGGGGTCGGCTGAGCAGCCAGCTTTTGTAGCGGGACGACCAACGGCCTCCCAAACTCTTGCCACGGCGTTCCACAGTCTCGACAGCAGCGACACGCTAACGGTCCGCTCCTCAGAGAAACGAGTCGCCGCGCTACGAGGCCCGGCCAGCGAGGTGGCGGGAGCTCCCAGGAAGGCGCAAAGGGCGAGGACGACGATCAGCCGGCGGAGGATGGAGCTGGACATGGCTTTCTCCCTACTTGAGACAACCGGGACCGGCCTCCATGGACGGCCCGTCGCCTCTTCCGGGAATATGGTGCGCGAACCGGAGGGAAAAAACACCTACAATGCGAACTTCTTCGCGAAAGGAGTGTGAATGCGGCGGGACGAGCTGCCGGACGAGTCGGGACTCATCTTCATCCTCTTCCGCGCTATCCACCGCTGGACCCAGGGGGAGCTGGCGGAGGCGGTCGGCACGGCCCCGAGCGTGATCTCGGAGTACGAGAGCGGGGCGCGGCGCCCCTCGCGCCGCGCCATGGTTCGGGCCGCCAAAGCCGCGGGCGTCGCGGTCGAGAAGGTCGACCCGATCCTGGAGGCCATCCGCGACCTGCGGGAATTCATGGGAGCCCACAGACACTCGCACCCGGCCGACCCCTATGAGGAGGCGGCGGAAAAGCTCTCCCGGGGGCTGGAGTCGCTCGCCCACGCCGCCGTGAAATCGATCCGGCCCGGGCCGGCGGTCACGGGCGCCCCGCCCAGGGTGGAGGACCGTGAGCAGGCACGTGGCCTATGGGAACGGCTGGAGCGCTACGAGGCGGAGACCCGGCGGCTCCTGGTCGAAGAGGGGGAGGAGTATCGGAATTGGGCGTTCTGTGAGCTATTATGCGACAAGAGCCTGGAAGAAAGTGCGGATCGGGCCCTGGATCTGGCCGAGATGGCAGTCTTCATCGCCGAGCGGATTCCTGGCGAGAACGCTTGGCGGTCGCGGGTTCAAGGGTATGCCTGGGCGCACGTGGGAGACGCCCGGCGGAGACGCGGCGATCCGCGGGGCGCCCAGGAAGCGTTCTCCCGATTCCGGCAACTCTGGCGGACGACAGGGGAAGTGAATCGGGCACTGCTCGACGAAATGCGGATCATCCGGTGGGAATCGCAGAAAGTCTGACCCGCGAATTCACTCTCCCGACCCATGGGTCCGGTGCTCCGACCCGCGGGTCCGGCACTCCGACCCGTGGGTCCAAGTCCGCGACCCGGGGGTCCGGGACTCCGACCCGGGGGTCCAGTGCTCCGACCCGGGGGTCCAGTGCTCCGACCCGGGGGTCCAGTGCTCCGACCCGGGGGTCCAGTGCTCCGACCCGTGGGTCCAGGATTCCGACCCGTGGGTCCGGCACTCCGACCCGCGGGTCCGGCGCTCCGACCCGTGGGTCCGGTGCTCCAGACCGCGGGTCCGGTGCTCCGACCCGTGGGTCCAATTCCTCGATTCATGGGTCGGGGAACGCGGGGCTCAGGTCAGCTCAGCCAGTTCGCCCAGGCAGCGCTCGATCTCGTCCGCCGTATTGTAGAAGTGGGGGGCGATCCGCAGGCGGCCGGCCCTGGCGGCGACGACGATCCCCCGCTGGTCGAGCGGCTTGATCAGCTCCTGGGCGCTATGGCGGGGCGGGACGGCGGTGACGATGCCCGAGGTCTCCCCCCGCCGGCGCGAGCTGACGACCGAGAATCCCAGCTCCTCGAGCCCCCGGGCGGCGAGGCCGGCCAGCGCGAGCACCCGCGGCTCGATCTCCTCGGCACCGACTTTGAGCAGGACCTCCAGCGAGCCGCCCAGGGCCACGATGCCGTAGGCGTTGAGCGTGCCGCTCTCGAAGCGCCTGGCACCCTCGTTCCAGGTGAGGTCGTAGGCGGTCCACTGAAAGGGATCGCGCATCGAGCGCCAGCCGGAGCGCGCCGGCCGCAGGCGCTCGACCACCCGGTCGGAGACGTAGAGCAGCGCGATCCCCTCCGGTCCGAGGAGCCACTTGTGCGCCGAGGCCGCCGCGACGTCCACGAAGTCGGCCTCGACGTCGAGCGGCAGCGCGCCCAATCCCTGGATGACGTCCACCACGAAGAGGACGCCCTGCTCGCGGCAGGCGCGGCCGAGGCGGGCGAGGTCGGAGCGGAAGCCGCTCGCGTACTGCACCCAGGAGAGGGCGAGCATGCGGGTGCGGGAGTCGAGCCGGGCGAGGATCTCGTCGGGATCGATCCGCCCATCGCGCTCTTCCACCTGCCGGTACTCCACTCCCCGCGAGGCGAGGCTCATCCAGGGGTAGACGTTGGAGGGGAACTCCAGCGCCGCGCCTACGACGTTGTCCCCCGGCTGCCAGTCGAGCCCCTCAGCTACCAGGGAGAGCGCGCTCGAGGTGTTCTCCACGAAGGCCACCTCGTGGCTCTCGCGGGCGCCGAGGAGGCGGGCGGCGAGCCCGCGCACCCGGTCGGCCTCCTCCATGCGGTCGGACCAGAGCCGGTCGCCGGAGCGGGAGACGGTCTCGGCCATCATCGCCATCCGCGTGGCGGCGCGCTGGGAGAGCGGTCCCACTCCCGCGTGGTTCAGGTAGACGCACTCCCGGGTGACAGGGAACTCCTCGTCGCGAAGGCGCAGCAGGTCGAGGGTGCGGATCATGACGTCTCCTCCGGAAGGTTGGGGTCCCCGGCCGCGCGCCATTCCAGCAGCGCCAGGGCCGGCAGGCCGATCACCAGAACGCCGGCGTAGTGGAGCCCGCGATAGAGCAGGGTGCCCGCCGCCGCCGAGACCTCGTCCACGCCGAGAAGCTTGAAGGACTCGAGCATCGCGATCTCGGTGGTGCCGACGCCGCCGGGGGAGCCGGAGAGCGTCCCAACGGCGGTGCCCATGGTCACCGCGACGAGGGCGGCGAACGGGCCGACCGGCGCCCCGATGGCCAGGAACATCGCCCACAGGCCGGCGGCGTTGACGAGGAAGTAGAGGATGCCGATGGTGACCGCCTGGAAGCGCAGCCGGTTCACCCCGAGCAGGCGGACGAAGACGCCGACCGCCTCGTGCCCGTGGGCATACAGGCGCTGGAGCTTCCCCTCGGCGCGCTCGGCCCGGCGGGCGAGGAAGCGGACGATCGGGTGCTCCTCGCCCTTCCCGGCCCGGCGGCTCCAAAGGACCAGGACGGCGAGCGAGACGAGCAGCGCCGCCAGCAGCAGGAATCCCAGGCCGGCGCGATGGATGGCGAACGCCCCCGCGATCAGGACGATCCAGGTGCAGACGCTCATCACGGCGTGGTGGGCCACCTGGTCGTAGAGGACGACGCCGTAGAGGAGGCTGAACGGGCGCCCCTGCGAGCGGGCGAAGTAGCGGGCCCGCATCAGCCCGCCGAGGACGCGCGCGGTCGGCGTGATCAGGTTGAGCGCCGCCGAGGCCAGCAGCACGAAGAAGCCGAGCACCGGCCCCAAATTGTGGCCGAGGACGTACTTCACCGCCAGTTGATAACGCCAGTCCCAGATGGCGTAGCGCGCGAAGAGCAGCACTGATCCGAGCACCACGAACGGCGTCCGGGCCGCGGCCACCCGCTCGGCGAGCTTGGACCAATCAAGGTCCGAGTGGGTGAAGAATCGGTAGGTGAAGTACGCCGCCAGCACGATCACCGCCCCCTTGAGCAGGCGTACGCCCCAGACGCGGAGGCGCGATTCCGGGGCGTCTTCTTCGGGGATCGGGTCTTCGGGGATCATTTCTTCAGGGGGTCATGAGGATCGTCCGGGCGGGCCGCTTAGGATAGCGCACCGGCCCGGGTTAGGATGGGCCGCAGGAGGAGACAAAGACCCATGGCCGATTCCAAGATCACCGTCCTGAAGAACGGCCCCTTCCGCCTGGAAGGGGAGAACCTGCAGATCCTCGACCCCACAGGCCAGGCCTTCGGCCTCGGCGGTCGTACCGTCGTATCGCTCTGCCGCTGTGGAGCGTCCGCCAACAAGCCGTTCTGCGACGGCAGCCACAACCATCACGGATTCGCGGACGAGCCGGTAGCCCGGGATTTGCCGCCGAAGAAGGTGGTGTAAGGAGCCTGTCCAGATCTCCCTGCCGGTTGGAGCGGCTTGCCCTTCGAGTCCTCACCCTCGGTCCCTCTCCCGGGGGAGAGGGAGGGCCCTTCGCCGCAGGATTATGCCGAATCGAAGGGCCCTCCCTCTCCACGGAGTGGAGAGGGATCGAGGGTGAGGATTCGGAGGGCACGCCGACCCAAAGGGCAAGGGCGCCCTGAAGCTCAGGCCCATAGCGCCTGAGATATCTTTTCCCAGCCATGAAACCGCGGTCCTTCCTCCTCGCCGTCCTTTTCCTCCTCCTCCCCCTCGCCGCCCGGGCCCAGGGGCCCGCCGCCGACTGGCGCACTCTCGCGACGCCTCATTTCCGGGTGCACTACCCCGCCGCTTCCGAGGCCTGGGCGCAGAGCGCCGCGGCGCGGCTGGAGTCGATCCGCGAGCGGGTGGTGGCGGAGGTCGGGTACGACCCGCCGGAGGTGGTGGACGTGCTGGTCTCCGATCCGGTCGCGGACGCCAACGGCGAGGCGCTCCCCATTCTCGGCTGGCCGCGCATGATCCTGTGGACGAGCCCGCCCGGGCCGGAGTCGGAGATCGGGCATTACTCGGACTGGACCGAGCTTCTGATCACCCACGAGGAGACCCACCTCGTCCACCTGCTGCGGCCGTCGCGCAACCCGGCGCGGCAGCTCATCGAACGGATCCTCCCCGTGGGGCCGATCGTTCTCGGGGGCACGCCCCGGTGGGTCTTCGAGGGGTACGCCACCGTGGTCGAGGGGCGGCTCACCGGCTCGGGACGGCCCAACGGCGACCTGCGGGCCGCCATCCTCCGCCGCTGGGCGCAGGGGGGCAAGCTCCCCAGCTACGCGCGCCTGGCGTCCGACTCCGGCACCTGGCGGGGGATGTCGATGGCCTATCTGCTGGGCTCGGCCTATCTCGAATGGCTGGAGGAGCGGGCCGGCCCGGGGAGCCTGCGCAACCTCTGGGCGCGGATGACGGCGCGCGCCCCGCGCGATTTCGACGGCGCCTTCCGCGGCGTCTTCGGCGACTCCCCCGAGAACCTCTACGACCGCTTCCGGGCCGAGCTGACCTGGCGGGCGATCGAGGCCGAGCGGCGGAGCGGCAAGGAGATCGAGGGGGAGCTCTGGCAGGACCTCGCCTGGACCACCGGCGCCCCCGCCCTCTCGCCGGACGGCGCCCGCCTCGCCGTCGTCCTCCACTCCAAGGACCGCCCCGCCCGGCTGGTGGTCTGGAAGACGGCGCCGGACGAGGAGGCGGAGAAGAAGTGGAAGGAACAGCGGGAGAAGATCGCCAGGCGCGATCCCGAGGACGTGCCCGCCGTCCGCACCGGCCCCCTCCCCCGCAAGGCGCTCTATACCCTGGAGAGCCACGACGGCCCCGACCCCACGTCGCCGCGCTGGATGCCGGACGAGAAGTCCATCCTCTTCGTCCGCTACGAGCCGGATACCGAGGGGTTCCTCCACCCCGACCTCTTTCTATGGACGCCGGAAAGTGGGGAAGTACGGCGGCTCACTCACCAGGCCGACCTGCGCGACCCCGACCCCTCGCCGGATGGCCGCTCGGCGGTCGCCGTGCGCAACCGGGACGGCTTCTCCCAGATCGTGCGGGTGGATCTCCAATCGGGAGCGGTCACGCCGCTGACCGAGCCCGCGGTGGACATCATCTACGACCGCCCGCGGGTCTCGCCGGACGGCCGGCGCGTCGCCTGCGCCCGCCATCGCGAGGGCTCCTGGCGTCTGGAGGTCCAGGGGATCGAAGGCGGAGCGGCGACCGGGATCGCGCCACCCACCGGCGGGACGGTCTCCTCTCCAGCCTGGAGCGCGGACGGCCGCACGCTCTACGGGGTGGTGGGCCTGCGCGGCTTCCTCGACCTCTACGCGTTCGCCGCCGACGGATCGGGGACACCCGTGCCGCTCACCCGCACTCAGGGCGCCGCCCTGGCCCCCGCGGCCACGCCGGACGGCTCGGGGCTGTTCTATCTCTCGCTGGCGCCGGACGGCTTCGACCTCCGCCGGCTGCCGCTCTCCTCCCGGAGCGCCTCCCAGATCGCCGCCGCCCCGCCGGCCCCCGAGCTGCCGCGCGACCTCGCTCCCGCCGTCCCGCCGCCCGCCGCTCCGGCGCGGCCGGAGCCCTACGCCCGCGCCGAGGTGGCGCCGGGCCGGCCCTACGGCCTGGGACGCCAGGAGCTGTTCCCCGTGATCGGAGGCAGCGCCTCGTCCACCGGCGGCGTCTGGGAGCTGGGGGTGCGCGGCGGCGATCTGCTGGGGCGCCTCGACTGGCTCGCCCTCGGCGCGACCGGCCATCAGGGCTGGCCCCAGGGGGGAGCGTTCGCGGCCTCCTGGCGGGGCTCGCCGGTCGCGGTGGGTTTCCATCTCTTCCACTCGGAGGAGCGGCCGGCCCGCGAGGAAGCCGTGGCCCGCCGCGGCAACCTGCTCGACCTCGACCGCCAGGGGATCGAGCTGAGCGCTTCCCGGGATTGGCGGTGGAGCGGCGGCGCCCTGGACCTCGTCGCCCGCGCGCTCTGGGATCAGGTGGCGCCCGCCTCCCGAGACGTGAGCTTGGACCAGCGCCTCCTCTCGCTCACCGGCGCCTGGGGCGGCTACCGCCGCTCCGGCCTCTGGCGCCTCCAGCCCTCCCTGTGGGGGCACTACGAAGCGGGCCACACCGAGGAGACCGGCGCGTGGTCCCGCTGGGGGGGCGCCGCCCGGCTCGATCTCGGCCACGACGACACCCGCCTGGCGCTCTCCTGGCGCCGCGACTCGTCGCGGGATATCGGCTTCGGCTTCGATGGCTACCAGCTCGGCGGCGCGGAGACCTCGCTGCTGCCCGAGTCGGCGCTGTCGAACCGCATCCTCGTCCCGGCCCTGCCGGTGGGCGCCCGGGTGGGCACGGACCACGAAGGGCAGCGGGCCGAGCTCTCCCTCGGCTTCCTCCCGGCCCCGGTTTTCTACGAGCGCCACCGCGTCTGGGGCTTCGGCGATCCGCGAGGGGACTGGCTCACCCTCGCCGGCCTGGAGTACCGCTTCCGCCTCGACCCCATGCCGGTCGTCCGCCTCCCCGCCTTTGACCTGCGGGTCGGGGTGGCAAGGATTCTCGACGATCCGTTCGGGGAGCTCGAGGGGTCGACGCGGTGGTGGCTGATCACGGCCTGGCGACCGTAGGGCGGGGTCCAGGGCGGCGTTGCAGGATCCAGTGTCCTGCCCTCCGAATCCTCACCCTCGGTCCCTCTCCACGGAGTGGAGAGGGAGGGCCCTTCGCTCCAGGTTGTCGTTCCATCAGCGGGCCCTCCCTCTCCCCACGGGAGAGGGACCGAGGGTGAGGATTCGGAGGGCAGACCGCCCCAACCACCAAGGGCGGGTTGGACAAAATCCACCTGCTAGAATCTGGGATTCGCAACGCGAGCACTCCATGTCCACGCACCTCTTCATCCTCCGCCTCTCCGGCGACTTCTACACCAAGGCGCGGCGCACCCGCATGCGGTTCTTCCGCCGGCTGGTGTCCAACCTGGAGGCGGCGCTCAAGGCGCACGGCATCCCCTACAAGCTGGAGCCGACGTGGAGCCGGCTTTATCTGGAGACTTCGGAGCCCGCGGCCGCGGAGGTGCTGGCGCGGGTCTTCGGCGTGCAGTCGGTCTCCCAGGTGGAGCGGCGTTCGTGGGAGACCCTGGAGGATCTGGTGGCGACCGGCGTCGAGATCTTCGGCGAGGCGGTGCGGGGGCGCAGCTTCGCCGTGCGCGCCACCCGCCGCGGCCAGCGCGACCGCATCGGCTTCGACTCGACGCGGATCGAGCGCGAGCTCGGCCGCGCCCTGCTCGACGCCGGAGCCGGCCGGGTGAACCTCTCGCAGCCGGAGGTGACCGCCCACGTCGAGCTCGAGCCGGGGAGCGCCCATCTCTTCTTCGACAAGGTGCGCGGCCACGGCGGGCTGCCGATCGGCGTCGAGGGGCGGGCCATCGCCCTGGTCTCGGGCGGTTTCGACTCGGCCGTCGCGAGCTGGCTGATGCTCAAGCGCGGCGTGCAGCTCGACTACGTCTTCTGCAACCTGGGCGGCGCCGCTCACCGGCTCGGCGTCCTCCAGGTGATGAAGTCGATCGCCGAGCGCTGGAGCTACGGCTACACCCCCCGCCTCCACGAGGTCGACCTCGCGCCGATGGTGGTCGACCTGCGGGAGAAGGTGAAGCCGGCGAACTGGCAGATCGTGCTCAAGCGGCTGATCCTGCAGGCCGGCGGGGCGGTCGCCCATCGCGGCGGCCGGCTGGCCCTGATCACCGGCGACGCCATCGGCCAAGTCTCCTCGCAGACGCTGCAGAACCTGGCGGTGATCTCCCAGGTCTCGCCGGCGATGCCGGTCCTGCGCCCGCTCCTCGGCTTCAACAAGGAGGAGATCCTGGAGCTCGCGCGCGGCATCGGGATCTACGAGCTGTCGGCCGCCGTGCCCGAGTACTGCGACCTGATGCCGCCGAAGCCCAACACCCGGGCCGCGCTCCGCGAGGTGCTGCGCGACGAGGCCCGGCTCGACCCCGACCTGCTCAACAAGCTGGTGGACGACCGCCGCATCCACGACCTCCGCCAGGTCGACCCCGAGGCCCTCGACTTCTCTGTTCCGGAGATCGACCGTATCCCGGACGGCGCCACGGTGATCGACCTCCGCTCGGCGCCGGCCTACCGGGGGTGGCACCACCCTCAGGCCCTCCACCTGGATCTCTCCCACGCCCTCGCGGCCTACCTCTCCTTCTCCCGCGACCGCCCCTACGTGCTGGTCTGCGAGGTGGGTCTCAAGAGCGCCCACCTCGCCGAGAAGATGCGCGAGGCGGGCTTCGACGCCTGCCAGTTCCAGGGCGGGATCCGCGGCCTGATGGCCCTCGCCGAAAAAGCGGAGGGGATGGCCGCGGCGCTGCTGGCGCCGGCGGTGCGGGATTAGGGGGGACCCCCCGCCGCCCCCGCCCTTGCGCAACCTTCAGAAGGCTCGTATCCTCAGCCATACCTTCATTTCTGGAGGCCCGGAGGGTGGTTCCACTGGAGATTTCCAGACGTCGAGAACGCCAGATGCAGCCGGTCGGGCAGATCCTGCCCGGCCAGGCGGAGCTCCCTGTCGACGCGAACGACCGCTGGTTCCGCATCCTGGCGGAGTCGACCTCCACGGCGATCTTCGTCTACCGGGCCGACAGCGTCCTCTACGTCAATCCCGCCTGCTCGGAGCTGACCGGCTACAGCGCCCAGGAGCTGCTCAGGATGAAGCCCGGGGACATGGCCGCCCCGGAGTTCCAGGAGCTCCTCCGCGAGCGCGCCGCCGCCCGGTTGCGCGGCCAGCCGGTCCCCAACCGCTACGAGGTGCGCATCTTCACCAAGGACGGGCGGGAGCGCTGGTTCGACATGACGTCGGCCTATATCTCCCTCGACGACGGCGAGCCGGTCGCGCTCGCCACCGCCGTCGACATCACCGACCGCAAGCTGGGGGAGGAGCGGCTGCGCGCCATCGTCGAGGGGACCTCCTCGACCATCGGCGCCGATTTCCTGCGCTCGCTCGTCCGCCATCTCGCCGGCGCCCTCGGCATGGAGTACGCCTCCGTCTCCGAGGTTTGCGACCAGACGGTCACCCGGGTCCGCATGCTCGCCCTGTGGGAGATCGACCACTACAGCACGCCGTTCGAGTACGACCTCCGCGGCACCCCTTGCGAGCAGGTCGTCGGCCGCCAGATCTCCTTCCATCCGTCCGGGGTCTGGCAGCTCTTTCCCGAGGACCGCTGGCTGGTGGCGACCCGGATCGAGAGCTACATCGCCGTGCCGCTGTTCGACCGCGCCGACCGGCCGCTCGGGCACATCGCGGTGATGAGCACCACGCCGGTCGGCGACGACGTGCCGGCGCTGTCGATCCTCAAGATCTTTGCCGCCCGCGCCGCCGTCGAGATCGAGCGCAAGCTCACCGAGGACGCGCTCGCCAAGGAGAAGGAGCTCGCGCAGGTGACTCTCGCCTCGATCGGCGACGGCGTCGTCCGCACCGACGCCGCCGGCATCGTGGACTATCTCAACCCGGTCGCCGAGCGGTTGACGGGGTGGGACCTCGCCGAGGCCTGCGGGCTGCCGGTGACGCGCATCTTCAACGTCGTCGACGAGAGCAACGGCAAGCCGATGCCCAACGCCGTCGAGCGCTGCCTCGCCGAGGGGCGGGTCATCGAGCACACGGGCTATTCCATGCTGGTGCGGCGCGACGGCCGGGAGTTCGCCATCCGCGACTCCGTCGCCCCGATCCAGGACCGCCAGGGGCGCACCACCGGCAGCGTCCTGGTGTTCAAGGACGTCACCCAGATGCGCGGCATGGAGCGCGAGATGATCTACCTCGCGCGCCACGACCCGCTCACCGGCCTGATCAACCGCCGCGAGTTCGAGAAGCGCCTGCAGCACTGCCTCGACACCGCCGCCGAGGACCGCCGCGAGCACGCCCTCTTCTACCTCGACCTCGACGAGTTCAAGGTGGTCAACGACACCTGCGGCCACCTCGCCGGCGACGAGATGCTCAAGCAGGTGACCTCGCTGCTGCGCGCCCTGCTGCGCAAGACCGACACCCTGGCCCGCCTGGGCGGCGACGAGTTCGGCGTGCTGCTCGAGGACGCCACTCTCGTCGACGCCCGCGAGCTCAGCGACCGCTTGCTCACCGCCGTCCGCCAGTTCCGCTTCGGCTGGCAGGAGCGGATCTTCGAGATCGGCGTCTCGATCGGCCTGGTGCAGATCACCGTCGACAGCGGCGACATGGCCCGGGTGCTCTCCGCCGCCGACGCCGCCTGCTACGTCGCCAAGGAGAGCGGCCGCAACCGGATGCACGAGTACCAGCCGGACGACACCGCGGTGGCCGAGCGCTACGGCGAGATGCAGTGGATCTACCGCATCCACAAGGCGTTCGCCGAGCACCGGTTCTGCCTCTACCGGCAGAGCATCCATCCGCTCCAGGGGGACGGCACGGAGCCGCCGCTGTGCGAGATCTTCATCCGCATGATCGACGAGGACGGCCGCATCGCCACCCCGGCAGCGTTCATCCCCGCCGCCGAGCGCTATCACCTGATCGCCTCGATCGACCGCTGGGTGATCCACGCCGCCTTCGTCACCCTGGCCTGCGGCACCCTCTCCCACGGCGACACCACCCGCTTCGCCATCAACCTGTCGGGGCAGTCGGTGGGCGACGACGCCTTCCTCGACTACGTCCTCGCCGAGATCGAGGCGACCGGCATCGCCCCCGAGCGCATCTTCTTCGAGATCACCGAGACCGCCGCCGTCGGCAACCTGACCAAGGCCGTCCACTTCATCAGCGTCCTGAAAGAGCTGGGCTTCCGCTTCGTGCTCGACGACTTCGGCAGCGGCCTCTCCTCCTTCGCCTACCTCAAGAACCTCCAGGTCGACTTCCTCAAGATCGACGGCAGCTTCGTGCGCGACATGCTGGGCAACTCGGTCCAGCGCGCCCTCGTCGAGTCGATCCACCAGATCGGCAAGGTCATGGGCATCCGCACCATCGCCGAATCGGTCGAGGACCGCCCCACCCTCGACGCCCTGCGGCAGATCGGCGTCAATTACGCCCAGGGGTACGGCCTATCCCTCCCAGAGCCTTTGATTTAGCGACTTTACAAGACCGCGGGTAAAAATTTTCCACAGGGGCGGGCCGGCCATGGCGAGAATCGGCCCCCATTGCCTTACAATCTCCTCACGAGCTACTGGCCAGAAGCGGTTTTGGGATCGCATAGGCGCGGTTCTTGCTGTATTCAATGGGTCTCAACGAACAGACATCCATGCTCGCCCCCTTGAACGCCTTTCCCATCGACGAGCCCGATCTGGATTCGGGGCAATCGGTCGATCTCGACGAGCGGCTCCCCCCGCTCGCGCGGACCTTCGACGGCGATTCGACCCTCGACGTCCGGCTGCGGCTGCTCATCGAGCCGGTGCCCGCGATCGTCTGGACGACCGACCGGGAGCTGCGCTTTACCTCCAGCCTGGGCGGCGGGCACGCCTCCTTCGGTCTCCGCGCCACCCCCGGCACCAACCTCTTCGATCACTACGGGGACCGGAATCCCGACGCCATCCGCGCCCACCGGCTCGCGCTCGGCGGCGAGTCGGTGAGCTTCGAGCACTCCTGGGAGGGGCGCACCTTCCAGACCCGCGTCGAGCCGCTGCGCGGGGTCGAGGGGGAGATCATCGGCTGCGTCGGCATCGCGGTCGACATCACCGAGCGCAAGCACGCCGAAGAGGCCCTCTACCGCGAGAAAGAGCGCGCCCAGGTGACCCTGGCCTCGATCGGCGACGGCGTCATCCGCGCCGACGGCGAGGGGAAGATCGATTACCTGAACCCGGTCGCCGAGCGGCTGACGGGGTGGAAGGCCGAGGAGGCGATCGGCCGCCCGGTGCTCGAGGTCTTCCAGGTGGTCGACGAGATCACCCGCAAGCCCCTGGCCGATCCGGTGGCGCGCTGCCTGGAGGAAAAGCGGATCGTCGAGTCCCCCGGCCACGCCCTGCTGCTCTGCCGGGAAGGCAAGGAGTACTCGGTGCGCGACTCGGTGGCGCCGATCTACGACCGCTCCGGCGGCGCGCTCGGCGCCGTCCTGGTGTTCAAGGACGTGACCCAGCTCCGCGGCATGGAGCGCGAGATGATCTACCTCGCGAGCCACGACGCGCTGACCGGCCTGATCAACCGCCGGGAGTTCGAGGTCCGCCTGAAGCGCGCCATCCGCGGCGCCCGCGGCGAGCGCCGCCAGCACGTGCTGCTCTACCTCGACCTCGACGAGTTCAAGGTGGTCAACGACACCTGCGGCCACCTGGTCGGCGACGAGATGCTCAAGCAGATCACCGCCCTCCTGCGCTCCCGCGTACGCCGCAGCGACGTCCTCGCCCGGCTGGGCGGCGACGAGTTCGGCGTCCTGCTGGAGGATTGCCCGCTCGACCAGGCGCGGGGGATCGCCGAGGAGATGCGCAGCACCGTGCGCGAGTTCCGCTTCTGCTGGCGCGACCAGATCTTCGAGGTCGGGGTCTCGATCGGACTGGTGCCGATCGACTCCGACAGCGGCGACCTCGCCCACGTCCTCAGCGCCGCCGACGCCGCCTGCTACGTGGCCAAGGACAGCGGGCGCAATCGCGTCCACGAGTACGAGATCGACGATACGCTGGTCGCCGAGCGCTACGGCGAGATGCAGTGGATCCACCGCATCCACCGCTCCTTCGAGGACAAGCGCTTCCGCCTCTTCTACCAGCTCATCCAGCCGATCGGCGGCGAGAGCGGTGCCCACGACCTCCTCTGCGAGGTCTTCATCCGCATGCTCGACCCCAACGGCAAGATCATCGAGCCGTCGGCCTTCATCGCCGCGGCCGAGCGTTATCACCTGATCACCTCGATCGACCGCTGGGTCGTGAAGACCGCCTTTTCCGCCCTCGCCGAGGCGCAGCGGCGCGAGTGGTCGCGTCCGATCCTCTTCGCCATCAACCTCTCCGGCCAGTCGCTCGGCGAGGAGAGCTTCCTCGCCTTCATCATCGACGAGCTCGAGAAGAGCAAGGTGGACTCGCGGCGCATCTGCTTCGAGATCACCGAGACGGCGGCGATCAGCAAGCTCGACAGCGCCATCCGCTTCATCTCGGCGCTGAAGGCCAAAGGCTGCCGTTTCATCCTCGATGACTTCGGCAGCGGCCTCTCCTCCTTCGCCTACCTGCGCGACCTCCAGGTGGACTTCCTGAAGATCGACGGCGAGTTCGTGCAGAACATGATGGAGGACCGGGTCAAGCGGGCGATGGTCGAGTCGATCAACCAGATCGGCCACGTCATGGGCCTGCAGACCATCGCCGAATGGGTGGAGAACCGCCAGACCCTCGAGTGCCTGAAGGAAATAGGCGTCGACTACGCCCAGGGGTACTGGCTCTGCATGCCCCAGCCGCTGGTGCACGACGTGTAGGGGCACCCCTACGACCCGGTCTGCCGCCCCTTCGGGGCGGACCCGGGGCCAGGAGTGAGGGTTTGGGCCCGCATCAAACGCTCCGGCGTGGCCGGAATCTCGTCCACCCGGATTCCCAGGGCGTTCTCGACCGCCTGCAGGGCCGCCGGGGCGCCGCCGTCCATCGGCAGCTCGCCCACCCCCTTGGCGCCGAATGGCCCGCCCTTCCACCCCTGCTCCAGCAGGTGGACGTCGATCCGCGGGGTGTCCTTGATGGTGGGGATGATGTAGGTGGCGAGGCGGTCGTTCAGATAGCGGCCGTCCTGGAGCTTGACCTCTTCGAGGAACGCCCAGCCGAGGGCCTGAAGGGTGCCGCCCTCGATCTGCCCCTTGCAGAGGGTCGGGTGGATCGCCCGCCCGACCTCGCAGACGGCGGTCACCTCGACCGGGCGAACCGCCAGGGTATCCGGATCGATCTCCACCGTCACGACGTCGGCGCCCCAGGCGTAGGTGGGGTAAGCCGCGCCGCGGTAGGTCGATTCGTCGAAGGTCTGCCACTCCGGCGGCTCGTGGTGGAACGTGACCTCCACCGGGCCGGCGTTTTCCTGATGCCGGCGCGCCGCGTCGCGGAAGCGCTCGACGCGATCGGTCCCGTCCACGATCCAGCCGTCCTGGACGGCGAAGTTTCCATCCACCGAGGCCAGCACCCGGTCGCGGAGCTCGGTCACGGTGCGCGCGATCAGCTCGCCCACGATCATGGTGGTGCGCGAGGCGACGGTGGGGCCGGAGTCGGGGACGTCGGCGGTGTCCGGCTCGGCGAAGATCACATCGTCCGGGGCGAGCCCCCCTGCCGCGATCGCGATCTGCGGGAAGACGGCCACGCACCCCTGGCCCATGTCCGTCATCGCCGTCAGCACCTCGATCCGGCCGTCTTCGAGCAGGCGCGCGGTGACGGGGGACTTCATCTTGCGCTCGCCGTTGCCGGTAAACCCCGCGCCGTGGAAATAGAGGGAGAGGCCGATCCCGTGCCTCGTCACGCCGTCGCCTGTCTGGTGACGGATCTCCTCCTGGGCCTTCCACTTGGCGCGGAAACCGGTGAGCCGCTCCGCCTCTTCCAGGCAGAGGCGGGCCGAGGTGGTCTCGTCGAGCACCTGCCCGGTCGGCAGCCGGTCGCCCGGCTCGACGACGTTGCGGGCGCGGATCTCGTACGGATCGAGCCCCAGCGCCTGGCCGATGCGGTCCATCTGGCGTTCGATCGCGAATTCGACCTGCGGCGCGCCGAAGCCGCGGAAGGCGCTGTTCGGCGCCGTATGGGTGCGCATCACCCTGCCGTGGATGCGCGCGCTCGGCCAGCGGTAGGGGCCGAAGGAGTGGAGGAGGGCCCGCGAGAGCACCACCGGCGAGAGGGTTTTGTAGGCCCCGCCGTCCATCAGGATCTCGGCGTCGAGGGCGAGCAGCCGGCCGTCGCCGCTCACCGCAGTGCGATGGCGGATCACGGCGGGGTGGCGCTTGGAGGTGCCGACGATGTCCTCGTGGCGGTCGTAGACCATCTTCACTGGCCGGCCGCAGGCGCGGGCGAGCAGGGCGGCGTGGATGGCGAGGGCGCTCGGGAAATCCTCCTTGCCGCCGAAGCCGCCGCCCACCACCGCGGCCCGCACCCGCACCTTGTCCTCCGGCAGCTTGAAGGCGTGGACCAGCGCCCGGTGCACGTAGTAGGGGCATTGCATCGAGCCGAGGACCCGCAGCGAGCCGTCGTCCTCGAAGGCGGCGATCATCCCCTGGCACTCGATGTAGATGTGCTCCTGATGGCCGGTCCGCCAGATCCCCTCGATCACGTGCGCCGCGCCGGCCAGGGCCGCGTCCACGTCCCCGCTCTCCATGCGGAGCTCGTAGAGCGGCGGCAGTTTTGCCGATTCCTCGAGCGTCAGGACGGGAGCGAGCGGCTCGTAGTCGACGGCGACGGCCGCCAGCGCCTGGCGCGCCGCGAGGCGCGTCGGCGCCGCCACCAGCGCCACTGGCTCGGCGACGTGGAGCGCGAACCCGTCGGCGAGGATCGGCCAGCCGTCGTCCAGGAGCTGGACGCCGTTCGGGCCGGGCAGGTCGGCGGCGGTGACGCAGACGGCGCCCTCGGGGGCCGCCGCGGGATCGAAGCGGATGGATTTGATGCGGGCGTGTGGATGCGGGCTGCGCACCGTGGCGCCGAACCACATTCCCGGCAGGGCGACGTCGTCGACGTAGCGCGCCGCTCCCGACACTTTGGCGAAGCCGTCCGGACGCGGCGGGCTGTCTCCGATGCCGTTCATGGTTTTCATCATCAACCGGTCCGCGAGTCTGGAACAAGCCCGGCTCGGGCGCAAGCGGCGCTTTTACCGAGTCAACTGAGCTTCAACGCTATCCCGCAGGGAGGAAATTTCGCCTCCTCTCCAGGCGTTATCGATTCCTGTTCCATCATGACGAACGAGACGATTGTCCGCTCCGCGAAGAGGCCCCGGCAGTCCAGGAAGACGGCGCCGGTCGAATCGGTGCGCCGCGAGCTGGAGCTGATGAAGCCGCGGCTCGCCACGGCGCTGCCGCCTCATCTGACGGTGGACCGCCTGCTGCGCGTCGTGATCGCCACCCTCCAGAGCACCCCGGCGCTCCTCGACTGCGACCGCGCGAGCCTCTGCCAGGCGGTGATGACCTGCGCCCATCTCGGCCTCGAGCCGGACGGCCTCCTCGGTCAGGCGTGGCTGGTGCCGTCGCGGGGAAAGGTGCGGCTCGTTCCGGGCTTCCGGGGGTTCATCGCGCTCGCCCGCAACAGCGGTCAGGTCACCTCGATCCATGCCCAGGCGGTCCACCGCAACGATCATTTCGACTACGCCTACGGCTTGAACGAGCGGCTGGAGCACGTCCCGGCCGGCGGCGCCCGCGGAGAGATCACCCATTTCTACGCCTACGCCAAGTTCAAGGACGGCGGCCATCACTTCGATGTGATGTCGCGCGGCGAGGTGGACGCGGTCCGCGATCGCAGCGAGAGCTATCAGGCGTACCGGGCCGGCCAGGCGGAGGGCTCCGCCTGGGTGAACGGCTACGCGGAGATGGGGCAGGAGACCGTCATCCGCCGGATCGCCCCCTACCTGCCGTTCGCCGTGCGGAAGGCGGCCGCCCTGGCGGATCTCCACGAGGCCGGGAAGCATGCCGCTCTGGACGACCTCGGCGAGATCGTGATCGATCCGCCGGAGATCGAGGAGAGCCGCCCGGCCGAGCCGCCGCGGGTCCAGGCCCAGGCCGCCGAGCCGAAGCCGGCGTACATCCCCGAGATCGAGCCCGAGGGGATCGAGCTCAGCGAGGCGGAGCTCTTCGCTCTCCTGCCGCCGCTCCACCTGATCGAGATCCTGGACGCGGTCGCCGATCGCGCGATGCCGGAGGAGGCCCTGGAGTCGCTCGTCGGCAAGCCCCTCGACGAGGTCGTCGAGGCGGAGGTGCCGGACATTCTCCGCGCGATCGCGATCTGGGAACCCGATCTCTGCTTCTGACGGCTCGTCGAAAAGTAAAAAATTCCAGCGGAGAAATCCGTTAGAACCCCGCCGGAGGACCGGATAAGGTCTTCCCATGAGCCGCTATAACGTCATCGCGATCCCCGAGAATCTCGCCCGGAAGGTCCGGACGACCCTGAAAGCGCCCGGCTACGGCCACCCCGCCCACGTCGAGGTGGCGGCCGGATACGGTCCCTGCCGCCTCTGCCTGAGGAAGTTCCGCGAAGGCGAGGAGGACCGGATCCTCTTCACCTACGATCCGTTCCGGGGCCTGGACTCCTATCCCTCCCCTGGGCCCGTCTTCATCCACCGGGACGACTGCCCGTCGTACAACGGCGAGGAGTTCCCGCCGGAGCTCCGCGACCTGCCGCTGACCCTCGAAGCTTACGGCCCGGACCGCTGGATCGTGGCCCGCGAGCG
>JBDSHF010000004.1:0-13971 GCA_039918595.1 Thermoanaerobaculia bacterium | reverse complement strand
GATCCCCGCGCTCGCCGCCCGCTTCTTCCATCGCGAGCTGGCGAAGAGCGGCGCCGCGAGCCCCGGCATCACCCGCGCCGCCCTCGCGGCCCTGGTTCGCCACCCCTGGCCGGGCAACGTCCGCGAGCTGCAGAACGAGATCGCCAAAGCGGCCCTGCTCCTCGAGCCGGGCGAGCCCCTAGACCTCCCTCATCTCTCGCCACGGCTCCGCGGCTCCGAAGCGCAGACCGCTTCCCTCACCCTCGACGAGACCGTCCGCCGGGCCGAGCGGGAAGCTTTCGCGGTCGCCCTCGCCGCCGCCGAGGGGGACGCCGCCCGGGCGATGGAGATCCTCGGCGTCTCGCGGACGACGTATTACCGGAAGCTCAAAGAGCTGGAATTGGGGTAGTCCCAGATCCGGGACTCCTAACCCACCCCCGCTGGCCCCTGTCCCGAACCCGGGACCGCTGTTTTTCCTTCAGCCTTTGTTTTCAGCCACTTGGATCTGGCAGTTTCCTTGCCCTATAGGGCGGCGAACAACGAGGTGGGAACCACCTCAAATCGCCACTCAGATGGCAAGGAGAAGAGGTCATGAAGAGGATCCTGAATGTTATGGGCCGTGGGATCGCGATCGCCGCACTGTTCGCTCTGGGCACCGGCGTAGCGCAGGCGCAGAACTGGCCGAACGCGAGCGCCTACTCCTGCGACTGGACGCTGGGCGCCACGAGTGGCAAATCGTTCGTCACCTTCCAGAACCTGACTGGGGACAGCTTCGTCCGCAGCGGAACGCTGAAGACGGTCTATACCACCGGTGCTGTCGTCACGAAGCCGATCACCGTCTACTGGGACTGGCCGACGGGGGACAACAACCGGTTCATCCTGGATCAGACCCAGGACGGCATCGAGTGCACTCTGACAACCGCGAACACCAGCAAGGCCCTGACCTTCTATCCCTGTTCCAACGGCGCCTGGCAGCACTGCGTCCAGTAGCTCCGACCGGGGCCGCTCCCTGCCGGGGGCGGCCCGGTTCCGCCCCCGCTGGAATTTCAGCGCCCCGTTTTAGGTTGTAAACTCTTGAGAGCAAACATTCCCGATCGGGGCACTAGGCGTTTTCGCCCGCTGTTCCGTACAATGTGTTGGACCTGCTGACGATCGGACTGGAGATTTTTGCCCTGATGCATAGCCCCCGGCCTTCCTCGCTCTTCGCCCTCGCCTCCCTCCTGCTCGGCCTCGGCATGGCGGTTCCAGCTCGCGCCGAGCTGGTGATCCTGGTGGACGGCAGCGTGATGAAGGTGTCCGGCTACGAGGCCAACGACGATCAGGCCCTCCTGCAACTCGCCACCGGCGGGCGGATGACCCTGCCGATCGATCGCGTCGACCGGGTCATCGAGGACGAGGTGATCCCCGAGCCCGAGCCGCCGAAGACACTCGTCCAGGAAGTGGCCGAGGAGCTCAAGGTGGCCTCGGTGCCGCTTCACTTCGAGGAGACCCAGGCCAGGGTGCCGGACGGCCCTTACGGCCCGATGATCTTCGAGGCGGCGAAGCGCCACTCGGTCAATCCCCAGGTGGTGGCGGCCCTGATCCGCGCCGAGTCGTCCGGCAACATCCGGGCGGTCTCCCATAAGGGTGCCCGCGGGCTCATGCAGCTCATGCCGGCGACCGCCGAGCGCTTCGGGGTGCGCCGGGAGAAGCTGCTCGACCCCAAGCAGAACGTGGAGGCCGGCGTCACCTACCTGAGCTGGCTCGTCGAGCAGTTCCCCAACGACCTTTCCAAGGTCCTCGCCGCCTACAACGCCGGCGAGAACGCCGTCTGGCGCTACAACGGCATCCCCCCCTACCGCGAGACCCGCGAGTACGTCCGCCGCATCTTCGGCACCCTGGGGCTGACGACGGCCAAGGTCGCCGGGATTTAGGCGCCGGCCCCCTCCTGACCTCCCGCTGAAGGGGGAGGAACCGACCCACCCCACCGCATCACCATCAGCGTCCGGTCATCCTGTAAGGGGTGGCCCGCGGTGTGCCGCTCGACCGCGGCGAGCAGGCGATTGCGGATCTCGATCGAGCTCTCGCCCGCCACGCCCGCCAGGACCTGCTTCACGCTGTCGTAGCCGAAAGGCTCGTCGGCCGCGTTGGTGGCCTCGATCAGACCGTCGGAAAGCCAGACCAGGGAGTCTTCCGGTTCGAGCGTCAGGGTCGCCTTGGCGTAGTTGTGGCCGAGGCCGCCGAGCGGCGAGCTGGGGAGGAGGATCTCCTCGACCTCGGCGCCCCGCACCCGGTAGGTAGGGGGGTGGCCGGCGTTGGTCAGCCGCAGGTGGCCGGTGCGCAGGTTGAAGAGGCCGAGGGTGGCGGTGACGAAGAAGCGCCGCTCGCGGTTCGAGCGCACCACGGCGTCGAGGCGGCCGAGGATCTCCTCTGGATCGCGGGTCTCCTCGACCAGGATCAGCAGCGCCGCCTTGAGCATCGCCATCCGCAGGCCGCTCGACAGCCCGTGCCCGGAGACGTCGGCGATGATCACCGCCAGCTCGTCCTCCGAGATGCGGAGGACGTCGAAGTAGTCGCCGCCGATCGCGGCGCTCGGCTCGAACAGGGTGGCGAATTCGACGCCGCTGCCGGCCGGCAGATCGCCCGGCAGCAGGCTTTTCTGCAGGCTGCGGGCGAGCTCCAGCTCCTTCTCCAGAGACTCCTTCTGGGCCGCCGTCGCCACCAGCGTCTCGAGATCGCCGGCCATCTCGTTGAACGAGCGCTGGAGATCCCCCACCTGGTCGCGGCGGCGCACCGGGATGCGGACCCCGAAATCCCCCCGCCGTACCGCCGCGGTGCCGCGGCTCAGGCGGTTCACCGCCCGCGACAGGCCGACGATCATGAACACCGCCATCAGCGCCGCCGCGGCGTAGACGTCGAACAGCAGGAACGCCGCGACGAGCAGGGTGAGCCAGGCGAGGCCGTCGATCTCGGCGGCGCTGGAGAACAGGTGCGTGCGCACGATGTTGGGCGTGGCGTTCAGGTTGGCAGCCAGGTATTCGGTCACCTGCCGGCCGGTCGAGAGGTCGAACAGCGAGCCTGAGATTTCCCCCCACCAGAGGAGCGGCCGGTCCCAGTAGCGGTCGCCGCGTGCCAGCCGCTTGAAGAAGCGCGCCGCCTCGGCGGCCTGCTGGTCCTTGCGGACGCGATGGAGGGGGACCTTGCGCCCGCGGACCTCCAGGCTGATGGTGTCGAGGTCGGGATCGTCGGAGCGGAAGAGCTCGGTCCAGACGTCGGCGCGCCGGCTGATCTCGGCGTCGAAGTCGCCGCTGTAGAGGGCCACCACGCCGTTGCCGTCGCGCGAGGCCGCCGCCGCCAGGGTGGGGCGGCCGCCGGGGACTGAGACGAAGCGCGGGACCGTCCGCAGGCGGTCCCCTTGCCGGTAGTTTCCTGGGAGAAGCAGCGGGGCCGGCAGCTCCAGCCAGGCCGGCCAGGCGGCGGGCAGGCGCGGATCGCCGGCGAGCTTCTTGCCCCCCCGGTAGTAGCCGAAGACGACGTCCCCCCCTTCGGCGCGGCGGGGCGGCCCGTCTGCGGCGAAGGCGCCGAGTCGTCCCTGGGCCGCCGCGGCGAGATCCCCCTGCATCGACTGCACCGCGTCGCGATAGAGATGCCCGAGGAAGAAGCCGGAGAGCAGGTAGGCGAGCACCGCCAGCAGGAGCAGGAGCAGGGGGATCGGCAGCACGCCGAGCAGGAAATAGGAGAAGGCGAGCCGGCGTCCGACCTTCCAGAGGAAGGCGCGGTAGGCCCGCCAGAGCCCCCAGATCAGGAGCGCCACCCCGCCTCCGGCGAGCAGGACACGGGTGAGGACGCTCAGGTAGGGGATGTCCGCCAGCGCGACGAGACCCAGGACCGCGAGGGTCACGAGGAGGGTCAGGAAGCGGCGGGGGCGTGCTTTCACTTGGGATCGGCCAGGGGTCGCCAAGGGGCGCCCCGAAAGGCACTACGGGGTGGCGAGGGCAAAGTTTCCCGGGTCCGGAGGCCGCCGGGGAGGGTCGAGGTTGGACAACGACTCCAACTCCCATAGAATTGGCCCGCTTTCCCCCTGGCGGGCAGGCTTTACCCGACGAGCGCCAGGGCATCTTAGCGCGAACCGGAGGAGAGGAGAGAACCTGTGTCGAGGATCCCGCGTTTCCAGGAGCACCTGAAGGCCGCCTTTGCCGCCGAGGCCGCGAGCGCCGCGCGCTATCGCGCCAACGCCACCCGCGCCCAAGCGGACGGCATGCCCAACGTCGCCCGCCGCTGGCAGCAGCTCGCCGCCGCCAAGGACGTCCTCGCCGTCGAGCTGCTCGACGCCGCCGGGCAGGTGCGCGGCGCCGACGCCGACATCGGCACCGCCATCTCGGAGGAGCGCTACGAGAACGACATCCTCTACACGAAGATGATCCAGGACGTGGACCAGGAGACCGCCAACGTCTTCCTGCGGGTCGTCAACGCCCAGAAGGACCACCTGCGGCAGCTCGAGGGGCTGCGGACCGAGCTCAACGCCTCCCAGGGCGACGTCGCGCTGCCGCCCGAGGTCGACCGCGGCACCGCGCCTTCGGCGCCGGAGTCGTAGGGGGGCGGGGCAGGGAGAGTGTCGTCTTGAATGAGACGACCTGCCCTTCGAGTCCTCATCCCCGACCCTTCTCCACGGAGTGGAGAAGGGGGGCCCTTCGATCAAGGTTGTCGCCTCATCAGCGCGCCCTCCCTCTCCACTTCGTGGAGAGGGACCGAGGGTGAGGATTCGGAGGGCAGATCGTTCCGATCCTTATCAGCCGCCCTTGACACCCCACCGCCACCACCCATACATTGATGCCGTGATGGAACTCCGTTTCGCGACCGCCGGCCTCTGTAGCGCGCCCATGAGCGTGCGAATGCCCATGAGCATGCGCTCGCCGGGCGCTGGCCTTTTCGCGGACGCGGGGTGCGTCATCCTCTAGAGCTCCCACCCCACAGCTTTCACCAGCGAAAGACCACCGCCCGGCTTCTCCGGCGGTGGTTTTTTGTTTTTAACCGATCATTTTTCAGGAGACTGTCATGACGATTTCCTTCGATCTGGAAACCGATCCGTCGCTCGATACGCTGGCTCTCCACGCGGGCGCTTCTCCCGATCCCGCCACCGGCGCGCTGCTGACGCCGATCTATCAGTCGACCACCTACGTGCTGGAGGCGGTGGGGAGCGACAAGGGGTTCACCTACAGCCGGACGGCGAACCCCACCGTCAGCGCCCTGGAGCGTCGGCTGGCGGCGCTGGAGGGGGCCGAGCACGCGAGCTGTTTCGGCACCGGTCTCGGGGCCACGACCGCGCTGGCCCTCGCCCTGTTGCAAGCCGGCGACCGCGCCGTGCTCTCCGACGTGGTCTACGGCGGCACCGTGCGTCTCTTCCAGAAGATCCTTGCCAAGTTCGGCGTCGAGTCCGAGTTCGTGGACGCGGCGGATCCGGCCGCCTGGGAGGAGGCCCTCCGCCGTCCGGCGCGCCTGGTCTTCATCGAGACGCCCGCCAATCCCACCCTCAAGCTCACCGACCTCGAGGTCGTCGCACAACTCGCCCACAACGCCGGGGCCGTCGTGGTGGTGGACAACACGCTGCTGACGCCGGTGCTGCAGCGGCCGCTCGATCTCGGCGCGGACATCGTGCTGCATTCGACCACCAAGTTCATCGAGGGGCACAACGCCACCCTGGGCGGCGCGCTGATCACCCGCAACGCCGAGCTGCACGAGAAGATGATCTTTCTGCGCAATGCCATCGGGGCGATCCAGTCGCCGTTCAACGCCTGGCTGACCCTGCAGGGGGTGAAGACGCTGCCGCTGCGCATGGAGCGCCATTCGGCCAACGCCCTGCGCGTGGCCCGCTTTCTCGAAAGTCACCCGCGGGTGACGAAGATTCTCTATCCCGGGCTGGAATCCTTTCCGCAATACGCGCTCGCGCGGCGGCAGCAGGGGAGCGGCGGCGCGCTGATGGCCTTCGAGGTCGAGGGCGGGGCGGAGGCCGGCGTCCGCGTGATGAACGGCGTCCGCCTCTGCGCCCTGGCCGAGAACCTGGGCGCCGCCGAGACCCTCGTCACCCACCCCGCCTCGATGACCCATGCCGCCGTGCCGCTCGAGCAGCGTCTCGCGACCGGCATCACCGACGGCCTGATCCGGATCTCCGTCGGGCTCGAGAACCCCGACGACATCATCGCCGACCTGCGCCGCGCCCTGGAGGCGTGAGCGCTTTTGTCAAAGAGGAGAAGAATCATGAATCAGATTTCCGTGCTGAAATTCGACAGTTCCGTGCTGCGCTCCGAAGCCGATCTGCCGCTCGCCGTCCACGAGATCTATCGCGAGTGGCGGGCCGGCCGCCGCGTCCTGGCGGTGGTCTCCGCCCTGGGCTGTACCAGCGACGACCTGCTGAAACGGGCCCAGCAACTGGGGCTGCCACCTCAACGGGAGGGGCTGGCCGCCCTGCTTGGCACGGTTGAGACGGCCGCGGCCGCTCTCCTGACTCTCGCTCTCGACCGCTCGGGCCTTCCCGCCACGCTGCTCGATCCTACCCAGATTGGACTGATCACTCATGGCGACCCGCTGGACGCCGAACCCGCCGCGGTGGACGTCGCCTATCTCGATCAGGAGCTGGAACGCGCCATCGTGGTGGTCCCCAGCGGTACCGGACGGGACCCCGCCGGCCGTGTTACTCACGTCAGCTCGAATCTCACCGCTCGTTTTCTCGCAAGAAAGCTGGGAGCCGCCTGTCCGGACCGCGTGCCACCGCCGGTTGCCGGTCCGCCCCTGCGCGTGGCCCTGCTCGGCTGCGGCACCGTGGGCGGCGGAGTGCTGGCCCGGCTCCTCGCCCTCCCCACGTTTTTCCGAGTGATCGGGGTCGCGGTGCGGGACCTCGGCCGTGTCCGCGAGCCCGCCGTGCCGCGCCGTCTGTTGACGGATGATCCCGCCGCGCTGCTGGCGCGAGACGCCGACGTGGTGGTGGAGCTGCTCGGGGGGCGCGAGCCCGCTCATGAATGGATCGCTCGGGCGCTGGACAGCGGGCGCCACGTGGTGACGGCGAACAAGGCTCTGCTCGCCGGCGAGGTGGAAAACCTTTCGGAGCGGGCTCGGCGGCGCGGCGTCTCCCTGCGCTTCAGCGCCAGTGTGGGCGGCGCGCTGCCGGCCCTGGAGGCGGTACGCCGGGCGGCGGCTTCCGGCCGGGTCCAGGCGATCACCGGAGTCCTGAACGGCACCTGCAACTTCGTTCTCGATCGCTGCGCGGCCGGCGCCTCCTTCGCCGAGGCGGTGGCGCTGGCCCGCGAGGCCGGTTACGCCGAGGCCGATCCCACCCTCGATCTCGACGGCTCGGACGCGGCACAGAAGCTCTCTCTTCTCGTCCGGGAAGCCTTCGGCGTTTCACTGCCCTGGGAGAACATTCCGCGGCGGGGGATCGCGGATCTCGACGAACGCGCCGCGGCCGAGGCGGTCCGGCGGGGGAGGCGCCTGCGGCTGGTCGCCGCCTGCGAGCGCCGGGAGGATGGGCTGCGGGCCAGCGTGCAGCCGCTCGACCTGTCGCCGGACCACCCCTGCGCGTGGGCGGCGGGAGCGGATAACGCCCTGGTGGTCCAGCTCGAAGGTGGAGGCCAGATCCGCATCGCGGCCCGCGGCGCCGGCCGCTGGCCCACGACCGAGGCGGTGATGGCCGATCTGTTCGATGTGGCAGAGGATGTCGAGTGGTGGCAAGAAGGTGCGGCATGAAGCTCGCCACCCGCTGCGTTCATCTGCCGCCCGGGAACGATCCTTACGGTGCCACCGCGCCGCCGATCTATCAGACGGCGACCTTCCGCCAGCCGAGCGCCGCCGAATTCGGCGAATACGATTATTCGCGGACGGCCAACCCGACCCGCGCGCTGGCCGAGGAGCATCTCGCGGTGCTGGAGGGGGGGCGCTTCGGCTGCGCCTTCGCCAGCGGCATGGCGGCGCTCGTCGCCGTCACCCGTCTGGTGAAGGCGGGAGAGGAGATCCTCGCCGGCGACGACCTCTACGGCGGCACGGTCCGCCTCCTCTCCCGGGTGGCGCCGGGGTCGGGAGTGCGCGTCCGCCACGTGGACACCACCGACCCGCAAGCGGTCGCGGCGGCGCTCTCCCCGGCCACCCGCCTGCTGCTGGTGGAGACGCCGACCAATCCGCTGCTGCGGATTGCCGACCTGGAGCGGCTTGCCGGAATCGCCCATCGCGGCGGCGCGCTGCTGGCGGTGGACAACTCTCTTCTTTCCCCCTGCCTCCAGCGTCCGCTCTCGCTGGGGGCCGACCTGGTGATCCATTCGGCCACCAAGTTCCTTTGCGGTCACGGCGACGTCAGCGCCGGGGCGGTGGTGACGGACGATGCCGCCCTCCACGAGCGGCTCGCCTTTCACCTCAACGCCGAGGGGACGGGGCTGGCGCCGTTCGATAGCTGGCTGCTGCTGCGGGGGATGAAGACGCTGGCGCTGCGCGTCGAGCGCCAGGGCGCGACGGCGGCGCGGATCGCCGATTTCCTCGCCGCCCATCCACGGGTTGAAAAGGTTTTCTTTCCCGCGCTGGCACCGCCGGCGGTCCGCGAGATCCACGAGCGCCAGGCGAGCGGTCCGGGATCGATCGTGAGCTTCACCACGGGCGATCCGGAGCGCTCCCGGAGGATCGTGGAGGCCGCGCGGCTGTTCGCGATCGCGGTGAGCTTCGGCTCGGTGGGCTCCTCGATCAGCCTGCCCTGCCGGATGTCCCACGCCAGCATCCCGGAAGAGCTGCGGGGGAGGCTGGGACCGCCGCTGGATCTGATCCGGCTTTCCGTGGGGATCGAGGACGCCGACGATCTGATCGCGGATCTGGGGCAGGCCCTGGATCGATCTGTGCAACCCTTGCGCGGGGAGGCCGGAGAGACCTGAATGGCACGAGAGAACAGCCCGAGCGGGCGCATGACTCCATCAGCACCGGCGCCGCGGTCACTGCGCGAGCGCTTCGGGGCATTGCGCAACCTGCCCCCCTTCCTGAAGCTGATCTGGCGGACCAGCCCCAGCCTGACCGGGTCCGATCTGACGTTGCGCCTGGTGCGGGCGCTGCTGCCGGTGGCCACCCTCTACGTCGGCAAGCTGATCATCGACGAAGTGATCCGGCTGGCCGGGACCCCCGGGGTGCCCCCTCACCTGCGGGATTGGCTGGCCAGCGGCCTGCTCGGCCACCTCGGCTGGCTGCTGGCGGCCGAGTTTGGCCTGGCGGTGCTCTCCGACGGGCTGGGCCGCCTGGTCTCCCTGCTCGACTCCCTCCTCTCGGAGCAGTTCACCAACGCCACCAGCGTGCGCCTGATGGAGCATGCGGCGACCCTCGACCTCGAGGACTTCGAGGACAGCGAGCTCCAGGACCGGCTCGAGCGCGCCCGCCGGCAGACCACCGGCCGGATGACGCTGATGAACCAGCTCTTCGGCCAGGCGCAGGACATCGTGACCATCGTCAGCTTCGCCGCCGGGCTGGTGGTCTACGCGCCCTGGCTGATCGCGCTGCTGATCCTGGCGCTGGTCCCGGCCTTCCTCGGCGAGGCGCACTTCAACTCCCAGAGCTACTCGCTGGACTTCATGCGGACGCCGGAGCGGCGCGAGATCGACTACGTGCGCCAGACCGGCGCCAGCGTCGAGACCGCCAAGGAAGTGAAGATCTTCGGCCTCAACGCCTTCCTGATCGAGCGCTACCGCCAGCTCGCCAACGCCCTCTACCAGGGCAACCGCCGGCTGGCGATCCGCCGCGCCGGCTGGGGGGGCGCGCTGACCGCCGTCGGCACAGTGGGCTACTACGTGGCCTACGCCTACATCGCCTGGAGCACGCTGAGCGGCCGGTTCAGCATCGGCGATCTCACCTTCCTGGCGGGCTCGTTCCTCCGCCTGCGCGCCCTGCTGGAAGGGCTGCTGATCGGCTTCTCGCAGGTGGCGGGGCAGGCGCTCTATCTAGACGATCTGTTCTCCTTTTTCGAGATCGAGCCAGAGATCGTCTCGCCGGCGGACGCGCGCCCCTTCCCGATGCCGATTCGCGACGGCTTCGCCTTCGAGGACGTCGGCTTCCGCTACCCCGGCGCCGAGCGCTGGGCGGTGCGCCACATGAGCTTCGACCTGCGGGGGGGCGAGGTGCTGGCCCTGGTGGGCGAGAACGGCGCCGGCAAGACCACCCTGGTCAAGCTGCTGGCGCGGCTCTACGACCCGGACGAGGGGCGCATCCTGCTCGACGGCCACGACCTGCGCGAGTACGACCTCGGCGCGCTGCGCGCCAACATCGGCGTCATCTTCCAGGATTTCGTGCGCTATCACCTCACCGCCGCCGAGAACATCGCCGTCGGCCGCATCGAGGCCCGCGACGACCGCGCGCGCATCGTCATCGCCGCCGAGCGCAGCCTGGCCGACGAGGTGATCGAGAAGCTGCCGGCCGGCTACGACCAGATCATCGGCAAGCGTTTCCGCACCGGCGTCGACCTCTCGGGAGGCGAGTGGCAAAAGGTGGCCATCGCCCGCGCCTACATGCGGGAGGCCCAGGTGCTGATCCTCGACGAGCCGACCGCGGCGCTCGACGCCCGCTCGGAGTTCGAGGTGTTCCAGCGCTTCAAGGAGCTGAGCGAGGGGAAGACCGCCGTGCTGATCTCCCACCGCTTCTCCAGCGTGCGCATGGCGGACCGCATCCTGGTCCTCGCCGACGGCAAGGTGGAATCGATGGGTACCCACGAGGAGCTCCTGGCGCGGGGCGGGCGCTACGCCGAGCTGTTCGAGTTGCAGGCCGCGGGCTATCGGTGAGGGTGACGCAGTACCGGGCCAACGGCCCGGGCTCCTTTAGCCCAGGGCATCGCCCTGGGTTTGGGTATCGCCTCATGACCTGTTGCGGCCTGAAGGGCCGCGCTATCAGGTTGGGGTGAAATTCCGACCGCCGGTTAGCGCGGCCCATTGGGGCGCGGAATGGTGTTGCCCGACCGTCAAACCCAGGGCGATGCCCTGGGCTAAAGGAGCCCGGGCCGTTGGCCCGGTAACGCAGTGAGGTTGCGAGGATGGCCCCACAGGGCCACCCCTACGGACGCTCTGCTCGTCAGATCCCCAGCGCCTCGCGCACCCGTTCCGCCCCGGTATTGCTGCCGGTCAGCAGAATGCCGACCTTCCGGCCGCGGAAGCGCTCGTCCGCCAGGACCCCGGCCAGGGCGGCGGCGCCGGCCGGCTCCACGATCACCCGCAGGTGCCGGAGGATCAGCCCCATGGCGGCCAGGATCGCCGCGTCAGGGACGGTGAAGACATCCGTCGCCCAGCGGCGGATCATCTCGAAGTTGTGGACCCCCGGCTTCGGGGCGGTGAGGCCGTCCGCGACGGTCTGCACCTTCTCCGGGGGAGTCGGCGCGCCGGCCGCCAGCGAGCGCACGATGCCGTCCGCCCCGGCGGGCTGGATGCCGTAGACCTTCGCGGCCGGAGCCAGCCCGCGGGCCGCCAGCAGGGCGCCGGAGAGAGGGCCGCCACCGGAGGCCGGGATCGCCAGAGCGTCGAGATCGGGCGCGTCCTCCAGCAGCTCCCAGGTGGCGGTGCCGGCGCCGGCGATGACCAGCGGATCGTCGAAGGGGTGGACCAGCGTGTAGCCGTGCTCCTCCCGCAGCCGCGCGAGACGCTCGAAGGCCTGGGTGGCGTTGGTGATCCCCTCCTTCTCGATGCGCCCGCCCATCGCCGCCACCGCCGCCAGCTTCTCGGGGACCGCGTTCTCCGGCATCACCACCACCAGCCTGGCTCCCGCGGCGCGGGCCGCCCAGGCGGCGCCGAGAGCGGCATTGCCCGCGCTCACCGTGATCAGGCCGCGCGCCAGCTCCTCCGGCGAGAAGGACCGGATCCGGTTGTAGGCCCCGCGCACCTTGAAGGAGCCGGTGATCTGCAGACCCTCGGCCTTGAAGAAGAGCCGCGCTCCGGCCAGCTCGTCCAGGATGTCCGAGCGCAGCACCGGCGTCCGCAGCACCACCCCCGCCAGCGCGCGGCGGGCGGCCAGGAGATCCGGCAGGTCGGGAAGGATCAGCTCACCAGCCAATTCCGTAATCCTCCCCGTAATCGCTCGACCCGCCCCACATCGTGCCGTGCTCCGCGTCGAGCAGAATGGCGTTGATCGGGCCGGAGTTGCGCTCCTCGACCTCCACCTTGTAGCCCATCCGCTGCAGCTCCTGCCGCACCCACGGTGGGGTGCTGGCCTGCACGGTCAGCCGTCCGGGTTCGGAGGCGTGATCGCCGAAGGAGCTGTGCATCTGGTAGCTGGTGATGTTCGGCCCCTCCGCCGCTTCCTGCACGGTCATCCCGAACTCCGCGACGTCGAGGAAGAACTGCAGGAGGTTCTGGTCCTGGGTGTCGCCCCCCTGCACCGCGAAGGCCAGCCAGGGCTTGCCGTCCTTCACCGCCAGGCTGGGGGTCAGGGTCACCCGCGGCCGCTTGCCGGGCGCCAGCACGTTGAACGGTCCCTCCGCCGGGTCGAGCACGAAGCTCTGCATGCGCTGCGAGAGGCCGATGCCGGAGCGGCCGGCGATGAAGGCGGGGGTCCAGCCGCCGCTCGGCGTCACCGAGACCAGCCAACCCTCCTCGTCGGCGGCGATCACCGAGGTCGTGCCGGCGCGGAAGGATTCGTCAAAAGTGAGCTGCGAATTCTGCGGCTGCGTCCACTTTTTCTTCTCCCCCGGCGTTCCCCAGGTCTTGAGGAGGTCGAGATAAGGGTTCTGCTTCCCCTCGAACGCGTAAGGATCGCCGGGCTTCACCGCCGGATCGTTCCGCTTCCAGTCGATCTCCTTCCGCCGGGCGTCGGCGTACGCTTTAGAGAGCAGAGGCTGGAGCGGCTCGGCGGGTGGGAAGTAGGGGTCGCCGTAGTAGAAATCGCGGTCGGCGAAGGCGAGGCTCATCACCTGGTAGAGGGTGTGGATGTAGCGGGTGCTGTTGAGCCCCATGCCGCGCAGGTCCATCGGCTCGAGCAGGTTGAGCGCCTGGAGCATGGCCGGTCCCTGGGTCCAGGCGGTGAGCTTGTAGACGTCGATCCCCTTGTAGGTGACTTTGACCGGCTCCTCGGTCTTCACCTGCCAGTTGGCCAGATCTTCGCGGGTGAAGAGCCCCCCCTGCTCGCGGGTGGCGCGGACGATCTCCTCGGCGATGTCCCCCTTGTAGAAGCGATCATAGGCGGCCTGGATCGCCTGCTTGCGGTTCTTGCCGGCGGCGAGGGCCAGGCGCTCGGCCTCGACCAGCTTGCGCAGGGTGGCGGCGAGATCCTTCTGGCGGAAGATCTCGCCGGCCCGGGGCGCCTCCCGGGCCTCGCCCGCGTGGGTGAGGAAGAGGGCGCGCGAGGCCGGCCACTTCTTGATCTCCCCCTTCTGCCGCTCGATGGTATCCGCGAGCTGCGCCTCGATCGGGTAGCCGTCGGCCATCTGGATCGCCGGCCCGAGGACGTCGGCGAGGGAGAGGCGGCCATACTCCGCGAGCATCACCAGCAGCCCGCCGGGGGTGCCGGGCGTCACCGCCGCCAGCGGTCCGTACTCCGGCGGATAGGCCATCCCCTTGCCATGGTAGAAGTCGGGCGTGGCGCCGGTGGGAGCGACGCCCAGCGCGTCGATGGCGATCACCTTACGGGTCTTGGGGTTCCAGATCAGGGCCTGGGTCTCGCCCCCCCAGCCGAGGGTGTCCCACATGGTGCAGGCGGCGGCGAGCATGGCGGCCGTCGCGTCCACGGCGTTCCCCCCCTTCTGGAACATCATGGCCCCGGCGGTGGCCGCCAGGGGCTTGCCGGTGATCGCCATCCAGTGGCGGGCATGGAGCGGCGGCTTGGCCGTGCGCGCCGCGCCGGGCTGGGCGGCGAGGGCGAGCAGGACAATAAGGATGATGGAATGCCGAAGGTTGGGGTGAGCTCTCATGACTGCCTCCTCCTGGAGGAGGCAGTCTACAATCCTCCGTAGCCTTTCATAGGGGCTTGCCGGTTGGAGCGGCCTGCCCTTCGAATCCTCACCCTCGATCCCTCTCCACTCCGTGG
>JBDSHF010000003.1:0-36722 GCA_039918595.1 Thermoanaerobaculia bacterium | reverse complement strand
CGCGGGAACGAAGCGCTCGGCCGTGCCGGCGGGATCGTCGAGATAGCCGAGAGCGAGATACGGCGTGCGGATCGAGATCTCCCCCAGCTCGCCGATGCCGGCCGGCCGGCCCGAGCGCCCGAGCACGAGCAGGTCGACGCCGTCGATCCCACGGCCGAGGGGGATCCGGCGCTCCGCAGCCTCCACCGATTTCCATCCCATCGCCTGCGGCGTCTCCGTGGCGCCGTAGAAGTTGACCAGGCGGGCTCGCGGGGCCGTCCGGCGCAGCCGGGCCACGTCGTCGCTGGTCAGGGCGTCGCCGCCCGAGCAGACCAGCCGCAGGGTGGTCAGCGGCTCCGTCTCGCCCATGGCCAGGAGCCGGGCCATGGCGGGGGTGAGATGGGTAACGGTGATCCCCTCGCGGGCGAACCAGCCGGCGAGCCAGCCGGGCTCGCCCATCCGCTCCGGGACCGGCACGCGCAGCTCGCCGCCGACCCAGAGCGGGGTGAAGATGTCGCGCAGCAGCGGGTCGTGCGCCAAGCCGGAGAGCAGGCTGAAGCGGTCCCCCTCTCCCAGGCCGAAGGTCCGCTCATGCCAATCCAGGAAGTGCGACAGCGGCCGGTGCGAGCCGACGACCCCCTTGGGCTCGCCGGTCGAGCCCGAGGTGAAGGCGATCCAGGCGGGAGCGTCGGGGTGGACCGTGACACAGGGTGCGCCGGCGTCCACCGGCAGTCCGGGTCCGTCCACCCGCGAACGGGGGACGCCGGCGAGAGCGGATTCCACCTCGGCGGGGATCGGTCCCGCTCCGGGGATCTCCACCCAGGCGCGCGGCCTGACACGGCTCAATAGGGCCGCCAGACGGGCGGGCGGATAGGCCGGATCGAGCACGACGAAGGCCGCTCCAGCCCGCAACACGCCGAGCAGGGCGGCGGCCAGGGGGGCGGCCCGGTACGCCCATACGGCGACCGGCTCGGCGGGCCCGAGCCCCGCCGCCAGGAGCCGCTTGGCCAGGCGGCCGCTCGCCGCGTCGAGATCCCCCCAGGTCCAGACGCCATGGATGTCGGCGGCCGCGGGGCGATCCGGGTGGCGCCGGGCGCGGGCCAGAAAGCGCTGGTGGACCGCCTCGGACCCTTCCACCGGCAGCGGCCGGGCAGGATCGGGCAGGATGGCCACAGCCTCCGGGGTCACCAGCGAGAGGTCTTCGACGCGCAGGCCGGGCTCCCCGGCGACCGCCGCCAGGACGGCTTGATACTGCCGGAGCAGCTCGGTCATGCGCGGCGCCTCGAACAGGTCGGCGTTGTAGACCAGGAGCAGGAAGATCTCCTCCTCCAGCTCCGTCGCGTAGAGGGTGAGATCGAACTTCGACTCCGGCTCGGCACCCGGGCCGGCCTCGATTTCCAGGGCCGGCAGGCGTCCTCTCTCGGGAGGGAGGTTGAGCATGTTGAAGAAGACCTGGAAGATCGGGGTGCGCGAGAGGTCGCGTTCCGGCTTCAGCTCCACCAGCAGGGCCTCGAAGGGGATGTCCTGGTGAGCGAAGGCGCCCAGCGTCGTCTCCCGCACCTGGAGGAGCAGCTCGCGGAAGCTCGGATTCCCCGCCAGATCGGTGCGCAGGGCCAGGTTGTTGAGAAAAAAGCCGATCAGGGGCTCGGTCTCGGCGCGATGGCGGCCGGCGACGGGTGAGCCCACCACGATGTCGTCCTGCCCGGAGAGGCGCGAGAGAAGAACCTGGAAGGCGGCGAGCAGGGTCATGAACAGGCTCGCCCGCGCCTCCTGGGACAGCCTGCGCAGCGCGCTCGCCGTAGCCGCCGGGATGGAGAGCGGCAGGCTGCCCCCCCGGAAGGTCTGGAAGGGGGGGCGGGGCCGGTCGGTCGGCAGGTCGAGCGGCGCCAGGGCCCCCCCCAGCTTCCCGCGCCAATAGGAGAGCTGCGCCTCCAGGGTTTCGCCGCGCAGCCATTCCCGCTGCCAGCGCGCGAAGTCGCCGTACTGGATCGGAAGCGGCGGCAACGGCGAGGGCTCCCCCGCCGCGAAGGCTTCATAGAGCGCGATCAACTCCCGGTTCATCACACCGGCGGACCAGCCGTCGGTGACGATGTGATGGACGTCCAGCAGGAAGAGATGGAGATCCGGCGCGAGGCGCAGCAGAGAGGTGCGGACGAGCGGGCCGATCACCAGGTCGAAGCTGGCGGCCAGGAGGACCTGCGTGATCCGGCCGGCGGCGGGCTCGCGAGCCGTCTCCGGCAGCGACGCGAGGTCGATCAGGGGGAGGGGAATCCACAGACTGGGGGCGATCCACTGCACCGCAGAGCCGTCGACCTCGCGGAACGAGGTCCGCATGGCCTCGTGCCGGTGCACGATCTCGTTCAGCGCCCGCTCCAGGGCCCGCGTGTCCAGCCAGCCCCGCAGACGCAGAGCCGAACCCATGTTGAAGGCCGGATTGCCGGGCTGCATGCGGTCGAGGAACCAGAGCCGCTCCTGGGCCAGGGAGAGGGGGAGCGGCTCGTGGCCGGGCGGCCGGCGCGGGATACCCGCCGGCGGCGCCGCGGCGCGCTCCTTCTCCGTGCGCCTGCGGATCTGCTCGAACAGGAGCGCCCGCTGCTCGCGCGAGAGCCCGGCGAGGCGGTCCTGAGGGGATACGGGATCGCTGCTCATCAGGCGTCTTCCTCCAGGCCGCCCGCGCCGCCGAGCAGGTCCTGGAGCTCTTCGGGGGACATCCCCTCCATCTCGCGCAGCGCCTCGTCGAGGAGCCCGGAATCGACGCGCGCGAGCTCGGCCTCGACGATACGGTCGGCCAGCTCGCCGAGGTCCGAGGCATCGAAGACCATCTGCAGCGTCACCTGAATGCCGTGCCCCTGGCTCAGTTGCGAAACCAGTTGAGTGGCGAGCAGCGAGTGACCGCCGAGATCGAAAAAGTTGTCCCGCATGCCCACCCGCTCGACGCCGACGCCGAGCACCTCGGCGGCGGCCCGGGCGAGCAGCTCTTCGAGCGGCGTGGCCGGAGCGACCCTCTCACCCGCGGGCTCGGTCACGTGCTCCTGCCGCGCCAGCGCCCGCCGGTCCACCTTGTCGCTGGACGTCAGGGGGAGCGCGGGCAGGACGGCATAGGCCGTGGGCACCATGTGCGCGGGGAGCCGCTCGGCGAGGAAGGCCCGCAGCTCCGCGATCGCCGGCGGCGCCGCCGCGTCGGCGGCCACCACGCAGGCGAGCAGCGAATCGCCGCGGTACACCACCACCGCCGCCTCGCGCAAGCCGGGATGGGTGGCGAGAACGGCTTCGATCTCCCCCGGCTCGATCCGGAAGCCGCGCACCTTGACCTGGTCGTCGAGGCGGCCGGCGAATTCGAGGGTGCCGCCCGGGAGAATCTGGACGAGATCCCCGGTGCGATAAAGGCGCGCGCCGGGCTCGCCGGAGAGCGGGTCGGGCACGAACCGCTCCGCGGTCAGGCCGGGACGGCCGAGATAGCCGCGCGCCACCCCCACTCCGCCCAGGACCAGCTCGCCGATCCCGCCGGCGGGAACCGGCCACAGATCGCGATCGACGACCTGGGCGCGCACGCCGGCGAGCGGCCGGCCGATCGGCACCTCCCGCCGTCCGGCGAGCGGGTCCGGCGTTCCCGGATGCTCGTGGAGCGTCGCCGCGATCGTCGCCTCGGTCGGGCCGTAGGCGTTGACCAGCCGCACCCGGCTGCCGGGGCCTCGGCCCCAGGCGGTCCAGCGCTCAGGCAGGGCCCGCTCGCCGCCCATGACGATCAGGCGAAGGGCCGGAGGGAGCGGCGGATTCCCGGTCTCGACCGCCGCCGCGATCTGGTGCCAGTAGGCCGTGGGCAGACTGAGCACGGTGATCCCCAGCTCCGCGCAGCCAGCAAGGAACCGCGCCGGCTCCTCGGCCGGTCCGCTCCGCGGGACGACGGTCGCCCCGGCGGCGAGCGGCGCGAAGATCTCCTCGACGCTGGCGTCGAAGCTCAGCGAGGCAAACTGCAGCTCGCGATCGCCGGCCCGCATCCCATACTCCCGCGCCACGGCGCGGACGTAGGCCACCGCCGAGCGATGGCGGACGGCGACTCCCTTGGGCGTCCCGGTCGATCCCGAGGTGTAGATGACATAGGCGAGATTCTCGGGATCGACCACGACCGCGGGGGGCTCGACGCTCGCCGCGGCGATGCGCTCCCGCTCGGCGTCGAGGGCCACGACGGCGACCGCGGCCTCGCGCAGCCGGTCCGCCACCCCTTCCCCGGCGAGCAGGAGCGCCGGCCGGGCATCGGCGAGGAGGAAATCCAGGCGGTCGGCCGGCGTCGCGGGATCGATCGGCACGTAGGCGCCGCCGGCCTTCAGGATCCCGAGCACCGCCACCACCATCTCGAGCGAGCGCTCCACCATGATCGCCACCCGTGCCTCCGGCCCGACGCCCAGCGCGCCGAGGTGATTGGCGAGCTGGTTAGTGCGCCGGTCCAGCTCGGCGTAGGTCATCTCCCGGCCCTCGCCGGAGAGGGCCACCGCCGTGGGGAGGCGCCGCGCCTGGATGGACATGAGGTCGTGCAGGCAGAGATCCTCCGCGGTTTCGGCGGCCTCCAGGACCGTGTCGTTCCACTCCAGCACGAGCTGGTGCCGCTCGGCCGCGGAGAGGGTGGGCAGCTCGCTTAAGGGGCACTGGGGAGCCGCGACGAAGGCGCCCAACAGACGCTCGAGATGGATGAGCAGGCGGCGCGCCGTCGTACTGTCGGTGCGCCGGTCGTGCGACAGGCTCAGGTTGAGCTCGTTGCTGCCCCGCCGGCCGGGCATCACGGCGAAGGAGAGCGGGTAGTCGGTACGGCCGGTGATCGTCACCTCGGAGACCGCGATCTCCTCGGCTTTCTCCCCCAGCGACTCGTCGACGGGAAAGTTCTCGAAGGCGACGATGCTCTGGAAGAGCGGCTCGCCCGGGGGCACCTCGCTGGCGCGCTGGACCTGGGCGAGCGCGGCGGTCTCATGCTGGCGCAGCTCGAGGAGGCGCTCCTGGACCCCCGCGAGCCAGACGTCGAGAGGCGCCGCGGGATCGGCGGCGAGGCGCACCGGCAGCGTGTTGATGAACAGGCCGATCATCGACTCGACCTCCGGCAGCTCGGCCGGCCGCCCGGAGACCACGGTCCCGAACACCACGTCCGGCGTGCCGCCGTAGCGGGCGAGGGTGAGCGCCCAGGCCCCCTGCGCAAGGGTGTTGAGAGTCAGCTCACGGCTCTGGGCGAGTTCGGTCAGCCCGGCGACCAGCGCCGGCGGCAGCCTCAGCACCTGATCGGGCGACGCGCCGTCATCGCCGGCCGGCAGGACCGGCCGGTCGAGCGGCAGGCGGGTGGCGGCGGTGAAGCCGGCGAGCTCCCGCCGGAAGAAGTCGTCCGTCGCCGCCGCGTCCCGCCGCGCCACCCAGGCGATGAACTCGCGGTAGGGGTGGACCGCCGGCAGGTGGGCGTCGCGGCCGGCGACCGCCGCCTGGTAGAGGGCGAACACCTCGCGGAAGATGAGCGAGAGGCACCAGCCGTCGATCAGCAGGTGATGGAAGCTCCAGACGAACCGGTACCGGTCCTCGCCCGTGCGCAGCAGCGCGGCGCGCATCAACGGCGGCCGCGCGAGATCGAAGGAGCGGGCGCGGTCGGCCGCCAGCCAGCCGGTGAGCCGTTCCGGCACCTCCGGCCGCGGCACCTGGCGCCAATCCTCCTCCGTCCAGGGGAGCCGCGGGCCGCGCCGCACCACCTGCAGCGGCCACTTCAGCCCTTCCCAGGCAAAGGCGGTGCGGAGGGCCGGGTGGCGGTCGACCACCGCCTGCCAGGCGCGGGCGAAAGCGCCGGTGTCCAGGGGACCCGCCAGCTCGGCGATCAACTGCTGGAAGTAGAGCTCTGAATCCGGGGCGAAGATCCCCTCGAAGAGCATCCCCTGCTGGAGCGGCGCCAGCGGATAGAGATCCTCGATCGTGAGGTCGAGGGACGCGCCGGTGCCGACGAGACGGTCGACGGTTCCCTGATCCAGACCGGCGAGCGGGAAGTCGGAAGGGGTCCGGCCCCCGGTGCCGGCGGCCGTGCAGTGCTCGATCAGACCGCTCAGCAAGGCGGCGTAGTCGCGGGCCAGCCGCTCGATCGTCGCCGCGGAGTGGCGGACGGCGCTGTAGACCCAGGCCACCCGCAGCTCGCCATCGAGCACCCAGGCGTTGATCTCGATGGCGTGGCGCGGACGCGCGCGTGGGCTCTGCTCCGGCCCGGCCGGCTCGGGCGCCGGCTGCCAACGCGCCGAGGCGCCGAGCGCGCCGTCGAGCTGGCCGAGGTAGTTGAAGGCCACTTCGGGGTGAGGGGCCGCGGCGAGCGGCGCGGCCTCCTCGCCGGTGAGGTAGCGCAGGAGCCCGTACCCGAGGCCACGCCGCGGAATGGCGCGCAGCGTCTCCTTGACCGCGCGGAGGACCTCGCCGGGTCCGGCGCCCGGGTCGGCCGCGAGCGTGACCGGGAAGATCGTCGTGAACCAGCCCACGGTGCGCGACAGGTCGAGGCCGGGCTCGATCTCCTCGCGGCCGTGCCCCTCGAGATCGAAGCGGAGACGGGTCTCGCCGGTGATGGGAGCCGTCCAGCGCGCGAACGCCTGCGCCAGGGCGGCGAGCAGCAGGTCGTTGACCTGGGTGCGGTACGCCGCCCCCGCCTCGCCGAGCAGCGCCCGCGTGGCGTCGCGCCCGAGCGCGGTCGCAACGGACCCGGTCCCGCCCTCTTCCGGCTCGCCATCGCGCGGCAGCGGCGCGACGTCGGCGGCAGCGGCGGGCACCGACAGCCAGTACGGCAGCTCGCCCAGGGCCTCGGTCGAACGGGCGTGCCCGGCGAGCCGCTCCGCCCACCGCTTCCACGAGGTGCTCTTGGCCGGCAGCGCCACGATCGAGCCGGCGGCCGCCTGGCTGTACGAGGTCTCCAGGTCGTCCAGCAGAATGCGCCAGGAGACGCCGTCGACGACGAGGTGATGGGCTACGAGCAGCAACCGCTCCGGCTCGCCCCCGCCGAGGACGAAACGGGCGGCGCGGAAGAGCGGGCCGCGCGCGAGGTCGAAGCCGGCCTGCAGCGCCGTGGCGGCGGCCTCCAACTCGCCGGCGCGACGCGCCGGCGGCAGTGCCGCGAGATCGAGGATGGAGAGGGGGGCGCTCTCCTCACGCGGCGCGTTCCACGCGCGCCAGCTCCCCTCCGCCTCGAAGAAGCGCATCCGCAGGGCGTCGTGGTGCGCCACCAGCGCGGCAACCGCTCGCGCCAGCGGCGCCGGCGCGAGCGGCTCCTCGACGAGCAGCAGCAGACTCTGGTTGAAGTGGTGCGGCTCCGCCCGCCGTGCCGCGAAGAAGTAGAGCTGGACCGGTGTGAGCGGCACGTCCCCCTCGACCACTCCCTGCTCTGACACGGCCGCGGCGAGCGAGGTGGCGACCGCGGCGAGAGCGGCGATCGTCTGCTCCTCGAAGATCTGGCGCGGCGTCACCACCAGCCCCGCCTGGCGCGCCCGCGCCACCACCTGGATGCTCAGGATGGAATCGCCGCCGAGACGGAAGAAATTGTCGTGCACCCCCACCCGCTCGCACCCCAGGACCTGCCGCCAGATCGCCGCCAGAGTCTCCTCGACCGCGCCGCGGGGTGGGGTGAGATCCACCGCTTCCCCCCTCTCGACCGCCATCGCCATCGCCGCCAGCGCGGCGCGGTCCACCTTGCCCGTCGGCGAGAGCGGCAGGGCGTCGAGCCAGATCAGGTCGACGGGGACCATGTAGGCCGGCAGGCGGGCGGCGAGATCGGCGAGCACCGCCTCCGCGGGGAGCGCCGACTCCATCGCCCCGCGGGGTACGGCCCAGGCCACCAGCCGGCGCTCGCGGCCATCGTCCCGCAACGCCACAACCGCCGCCTCGCGCACCGCCGGATGGTCCGCGAGAGTGGCCTCGATCTCTCCCAGCTCGATGCGGAAGCCGCGCACCTTGACCTGGTGGTCGGCACGGCCGAGGAAGTCGAGGCTGCCGTCCGGCAACCGGCGGGCCAGGTCCCCCGTGCGGTAGAGCCGCTCGCCGGGCCGCTCGCTGAACCGCGCGGGGACGAAGGCGGCGGCGGTCAGGGCGGGCCGGCCGAGATACCCCACGGCGAGACCCGCGCCGCCGGCATAGAGCTCGCCGGGCACGCCGATCGGCGCCGGCTCGAGATCGCGGTCGAGCACCAGGACGCGGGTGTTCGCGATCGGACGGCCGATGGGAACGCTCGCTCCTTCGACCCGTTCCACCTGGTGATACGTGGTGAAGGTGGTGTTTTCGGTCGGGCCGTAGCCGTTGACCAGCCGCAGGCCGGGGAGCTCACGGCGCAGGCGCGCGACGTGCGGCGGCGAGAGCACGTCCCCCCCCGCGAGCAGCTGCCGGAGCGGCGCCAGGGCCGCGAGGCGCTCGTCGACCACCAGATGGAAGAGCCCGGCGGTCAGCCAGAGCGTGGTGACGCCCGCATCGTGGATCGCCCTCTCGAGCCCGTCGAGCGTCACCTCGCCTGGCGGCAGGATCGCCAGGCAGCCGCCGTTCAGCAGCGGCCCCCACAGCTCGAAGGTGGAGGCATCGAAGGAGACCGGCGCCATCATCAGGAAAACCTGGTCCGGCCCGAAATCGGCGTAGTCCGTGTCGCGCACCAGCCGCACGACGCTCCGGTGGGTCACGGCGACCCCCTTCGGCACACCCGTCGATCCCGAGGTATAGACGACGTAGGCCAGGTCGGCGGCGGTAGTGGTGGGGGTGGCGCCGGACCAGGGAGCGCCGTCGAACGCCGAGGGGACGAGCGGCAGCGTCCGCGCGGCACCGGCCGGCAGCAGAGCCGCGAGCTCGGGCTGGACCAGCACCAGCGGCGCTCCGCCATCGGCGAGCATGAGAGCCAGCCGTTCGCGCGGATAGGAAGGGTCGAGCGGCAGGTAGGCGGCGCCGGTCTTCAGGATGGCGAGGACGGCGATCACCAGCTCGGCCGAGCGCCCGGCGAAAAGGCCTACCAGGTCCCCGCGCCCGATCCCCTGCCGGGCGAGCTCGCGGGCGAGAGCCCCGGCGCGCCGGTCCAGCTCGCCATAACTCAGACGGTCCTCGCGGCCAGGGCCGAGCAGCGCCGGCGCCTCGGGACGGCGCGCCGCCTGCTCCGCGAACAGCGCGGGGATCGAAGCCTCTGGAAAGGCCGTCGCGGTGTCGTTCCATTCGACCGTCAGTTGATGCCGCTCGGCGCTGGCGAGGAGCGGCAGGGAGCGCGGCGGCCGCTCGGGGTCGGACGCCAGAGCGCCCAGCAGATTCTCCAGGTGGGCCAGCATGCGCCGGATCGTGGCCGGCTCGAAGCGGCGGTCGGCGGTCAGGCGCAGAGCGAGGTCCCCGCGCGCCACGGCGGCCAGGGTGAGCGGATAGTTGGTGTGCTCGCTGAGCGCGACGTCGCCGATCCGCAGCTCGCTCAGCCGATCGGAGACCGCGGGGTCGAGGGGGTAGTTCTGGAAAGCCAGGAGGCTCGTGAAGAGCGGCTCGCCGGCGGGCACCTCGGAGAATGCCTGAATGCGCGCCAGAGGCGTCCAGGCGTACTGACTCTGCTCGAACTGGCCGGCCTGGAGCCGGGCCAGCCAGGAGGAGGCGGCCTCGTCTTCCGGGATCTCGACCCGCACCGGCAGGCTGTTGATGAACAGGCCCACCATCGATTCGACGCCGGGGAGCTCGGCGGGACGGCCGGAGACCACGGCACCGAAGACGACGTCGGAGGTCTGGGCGTAGCGGGAAAGGAGGAGCGCCCAGGCCCCCTGTACCAGCGTGTTGAGCGTCACCCGCAGTCGTTGCGCCAGGGATTCGAGCCCGGCGGCCCGCGATGCCGGCACCGTGACGGTCCGCTCATAGTAGTCGGCGGCGTGGCTGCCGTCCGCTCCGCCCAGGATGGCCGGATGGTCGAACGGCGCCGGGGTAGGGGCCGTGAAGCCGGCGAGCGTCCGCCGCCAGTAGCGCTCGGCCGCGGCCTGATCCCGCTCCGCCAGCCAGGCGATGTAGTCGCGGTAAGGTCGCGGCGGCGGTGGCAGGTGCGCCTCTCTACCGGCAACCGCCGACTCGTAGAGCGCGAAGACCTCGGACAGGAGGAGTGGGAAGCACCAGCCGTCGAAGAGCAGGTGATGGGAGCTCCAGACCAGCCGGTGGTCCTCCTCCCCCACGCGCACCAGGGTGATCCGCAGCAGGGGTGGCCGGTCGAGGTCGAAGCCGCGCGCGCGATCGGCGGCGAGGAGACCCCGCCAGCGCGCTTCCAGGGCAGCGGGCGGCAGGTCCCGCCAGTCCTCCACCGTCCAGGGGAGCTCGGCCTGCCCCCGCACGAGTTGGAGCGGGGATTCGACCTCCTGCCAGAGGAACCCGGTGCGCAGCGCGCCGTGGCGCTCGACCACCCGCCGCCAGGCGGCGATGAAAGCGGCTTGATCGAACGGCCCCGCGAGCTCGGCGGTGAGCTGCTCAACGTAAAGATCGGCACCGGCGGTGTAGAGGCTGTGAAACAGCATGCCCTGCTGCAAGGGTGCCAGCGGGTACAGGTCCTCGACGCCAGTGTCGTTGCCAATGACGCGGTCGAGCGCCGCCTGGTCGAGGCCGGCGAGCGGGAAATCCGAGGGGGTGAAGCCCCCCGCCTCCGGCGACCGGCAGTGGGCGATCAGCGCCGCGAGCTCGGCGAGGAAGCCGCGCGCCAGCCGCTCGGCGGTGGCGGGGAGATGGCGGCTGGGATCGTAGGTCCAGTTGATCCGCAGGCGGTCGCCGAGTACCAGCGCGTCGACCGCGAAGAGGTGGCGGCCGGGGGTGATCTCCCCCCCGGCGCCGCGAGGCGCCTCCGGCGCGAAGGCGAAGAGCCCGCCCTCCCCCATCGCCGGATCGAACCGTCCGAGATAGTTGAAAGAGACCTGAGGCGCGGGGAGCGCGGCCAGGCGCTCGCCGGTCTCGGAGGCGGCCAGATAGCGCAGCAGGCCATAACCCAGCCCGCGGTGGGGAACCGCCCGCAGGCTCTCCTTGGTTCCTCGGATCGCCTCCCGCGGACCTCCCCCCGGCGGCAGCGAGAGGGCGACCGGAAAGAGGGTGGTGAACCAGCCGACGGTACGCGAGAGGTCGACGCCGGGGAAGATCTCCTCGCGCCCATGCCCTTCGAGGTCGATCCCCAGCGTGCCCTCGCCGGTCCAGGCGGCGAAGGTGCGGACGAGCGCCGCGAGCAGCAGATCGTTGACCTGTGTGCGATAGACCTCCGGCACCTCCTTGAGGAGCGCCGTCGTCTCCTCGGGACCGAGCTCGACCGAGATGCTCGCCGTGGCGGCCCTGCCATCGCCGTCGAGGTCGACCGGCAGCGGCGGCCCGGGCTTCTGCGAGAGCCAGTAGGGGATCTCCGCCGCCAGCTCGCCTGAGCGGGCATGGGTAGCCAGGCGCTCCGCCCAGCGCTTCCAGGAGGTGGTCTTCGCCGGTAGCTCGAGCCGCCGGTGGACGGCCATCAGATCCTCGAGCAGAACGCGCCAGGAGACGGCGTCGACCACCAGGTGATGGGCGGTGAGGAGCAGCCGGTCCTTCCCCCCGAGGCGGAACAGCGCGGCCGTGAACAGCGGTCCGCGGGCGAGGTCCAATCCCGCCTGGAGCCGCTCCATCGCGGTGTCGAGCGCCCCACCTCGCTCTTCCAGCGGCAGGGTCGTGAGGTCGATCTCGAGGAGCGGCACCGGCTCTCCCGCCGCGGTGGCCGGGGCGTGAACCTGCCGCCACTCCGCGTTCTCGCGCGCGAAACGCAGACGCAGGGCGTCATGGTGCCCGGCGAGCCGGGCGAGCGCGGCCGCCAGCGGCGCCGCCGCCAGCCGCTCGCGGGGGATCAGCAGCACCGCCTGGTTGAAGCGCCACGGCTCCCGCCGCTCCTCGGCGAAGAAGCGGCGCTGGATCGGCGTCAGCGGCGCCTCCCCCTCGACCGGACCCTCGGCGGCCGCCCCGGCATCTTCCACGCTGCCGGCGACGGCGGCGAGCCCGGCGATCGTCTGGTTCTCGAAGAGCTGTTGAGGGGTGATCAGGAGCCCCTCCCGGCGAGCCCGCGCCACCACCTGGATGCTCAGGATCGAATCGCCGCCGAGCTGGAAGAAGTTGTCGTGGACCCCCACCCGTTCGAGGCCGAGCACCCCGCGCCAGACCGCGGCCAGCCGCTCCTCCCTGGAGTCCCGGGGCGGGGTCGAGCCTCCGGTCGCCTCGCGCGCTATCTCCGGCGCGGGCAGGGCCTTGCGGTCCACCTTGCCGTGGGGGGTGAGCGGCAGCACGGGCAGGACGACGAAAGCCGCGGGCACCATGTACTCCGGCAGACGGTCGCGCAGAAAGGCCTGGAGCTCCTCGGCCGGCACCGCCGCGCCGTCGGCGACGACATAGGCCACGAGCCTTGCGTCGCGGGCCACCACCGCCGCCTCCCGCACTCCGGCATGGGCCACGAGCTGGTGCTCGATCTCCCCCGGCTCGACGCGAAAGCCGCGAATCTTGATCTGGAGGTCGGTCCGGCCGAGGAACTCGAGCGTGCCGTCCCCCAGGCGGCGGACGAGGTCGCCGGTCCGGTAGTACCGCCGGCCCTCCCGCTCGACGAACCGTTCGGCGGTCAACTCCTCACGGCGGAAGTAGCCGCGGGCTACCCCCGGGCCGCCGATCCACAGCTCCCCCGGAGCTCCCGGAGGAAGATCTTCTCCATGATCGGTCACCCGGATCTCGACGTTGCCGAAGGGACGGCCGATCAGCGCCCGCTCCGGCCGCGCCTCCGGCGCCACGGGGTGGTACGTGCAGACGATCGTCGCCTCGGTCGGTCCGTAGAGGACGACGATCTCCGCCGCGGGGAACACCTCCCGCATCTCGGCCAGCAGGTCGGGTGGCACGCGGTCCCCCCCGGTGAAGAGGGTGCGCAGTCCGGCGAAGCGCTCCGGCCCGCTCTCCCGCGCCATCGCCGTGACCTGGCGCATCAGGCTGGGCACGGCATGGAACCGGGTCGCCCGCGCGAGGGCGGCTATCAGGGCGGCGGGATCCAGGATCTCTTCCTGATCCAGGATCTCGCACGCGCCACCGCCGAGCAGGGGAGCGAAAAGCTCGAGGAGCGAGATGTCGAAGGAGAAGCGCGCCAGGTGCGGCATCCGGTCACCCGGGCCGAAACCGAACCGGTCGAGGAAGGCTGCGAGGACCGCGGCGAGGCTGCCGTGCTCGACCATGACGGCTTTCGGCAGACCGGTCGTCCCCGACGTGTAGATCATGTAGGCGAGGTGCTCTGAACGGGGAAGGGTCCCCTCCGGACCTTCTCCTGATGCCATGGGGAGGGAAACGGCGGCCTCGATGCGAAGACCGCGATGGATCACGGCCGCGGGCTCGGCGTCCGCCAGCAGGCTCGCCAAGCGATCCGCGGGCGAAGCCGGATCGAGTGGCACGCAGACTCCTCCCGCCTTCCAGACCGCGAGCAGGGCGACCGGCATATCCGCCGTGCGGTCGAGCAGCAGGGCCACCCGCGACCCGGTTGCCACACCCGCGGCGCGCAGCCGGCGCGCCAGCTCTTCGGCCCGGCCGTCGAGCGCGGCGAAGGTGAGCGACTCGCTGCCGGCAACCACGGCGAGGGCGTCCCGCGTGCCCGCGACCCGCGCGGCGAAGCGCCCGGGCACGGTCCACCCCGGGAGCGGCCGGGCCGTGTCGCTCCACTCGGCCGTCAACTGGTGGCGCTCAGCCGCGCCGAGGAGTGGCAGGGAGAGCGGCGGCCTCTCGGGATCGGCGGTGAGGGCGCCCAGCAGGGTCTCGATCTGCGCCAACATGCGCTGCGTCGTGGCCGGCTCGTAGCGGCGATCGGCGGTCAGGCGAAGCGTGAGGTCTCCACGCGCCACGGCGGCCAGGGTGAGCGGATAGTTGGTGTGCTCGCTCAGCGCGACGTCGCCGATCCACAGCCCGCCCACCGGCTCGGAGCGGTCCGAGATCGAGGGGTCGAGGGGGTAGTTCTGGAAGGCGAGGAGGCTGGTGAAAAGCGGCTCGCCGGCGGGAACCTCGGAGAGCGCCTGGATTCGGGCCAGGGGCGTCCAGGCGTGCTGGCTCTGCTCGAACTGGCTGGCCTGGAGCTGCGCCAGCCAGGAGGCAGCCGCCTCGCCGTCCGGGATCTCGACCCGTACCGGCAGGCTGTTGATGAACAGGCCTACCATCGACTCGACGCCGGTGAGCTCGGCCGGGCGACCCGAGACCACGGCGCCGAAGACGACGTCGGAGACCTGTGCGTAGCGGGACAGCACGAGCGCCCAAGCCCCCCGCACCAGGATGTTCAAGGTCACCCGCAGCCGTCTCGCGAGGGCCTCCAGAGCGGCGGCACCTGTTGGCGGCAGCACGACCGACCGATCGTAGTAGTCGCCCGCGTAATTGCCATCCGCTCCGTCCGGGGCCGCCGGGCGGTCGAAGGGCACCGGGGTGGACGCGATGAAACCACGGAGCGCCTGCCGCCAGTAGCGCTCGGACTCGGCCTCGTCGCGCTCCGCGAGCCAGGCGATGTAGTCCCGGTAGGGGCGCGGTGGCGGCGGCAGGGCCGCTGTGCCGCCCGCGACCGCCGCCGCGTAGAGCGCGAAAACCTCGGACAGGAGAATCGGGAAGCACCAGCCATCGAAGAGGAGGTGGTGGGAGCTCCAGACCAGCCGGCGATCCTCCTCGCCCACGCGCACCAGGGTGAAACGCAGGAGTGGCGGCCGGTCGAGCTCGAAGCCGCGCGCGCGGTCGGCGGCGAGGAGATCCCGCCAGCGCGATTCGAGAGCCGTGGGCGACAGGCCTCGCCAGTCCTCCGCCGTCCAGGGGAGCTCGACCTCCCGCCGCACGAGCTGGAGAGGGCGCTCGACCTCCTGCCAGAGGAATCCGGTGCGCAGCACGGCGTGGCGTCCAATCACCTGCCGCCAGGCAGCGGTAAAAGCGGGTTCGTCCAGCGGTCCCGAAAGCTCGGTGGTGAGCTGCTCGACATAGAGGTCCGCGCCGGCGGTATAGAGGCTGTGGAACAGCATGCCCTGCTGCATGGGTGCCAGCGGATAGAGGTCTTCGAGGTCCCGTTTCGTGCCGAGCAGGCGGTCGAGCGCCGCCTGATCGAGACCGGCGAGCGGGAAGTCAGAGGGCGATCTGCCGTCAGCGGTTCCTGGTTCCTCCGCGCTGCCGGCGACGGCGGCGAGCCCGGCGATCGTCTGGTTCTCGAACAACTGCTGGGGGGTGATGAGGAGCCCCTCCCGGCGGGCCCGAGCTACCACTTGGATGCTCAGGATCGAGTCGCCGCCGAGCTGGAAGAAGTTGTCATGGACCCCCACCCGCTCGAGGCCGAGCACCTCGCGCCAGATCGCCGCCAGCCGCTCCTCCCTGGCGTCCCGGGGCGGGGTCGAGCCGGCGAGCCCCTCGCCGCCCGGCTCCGGCGCGGGCAGGGCCTTGCGGTCCACCTTGCCGTTGGGGCTGAGCGGCAGCGCGGCGAGGGGCACGAAGATCCCCGGCACCATGTACTCCGGCAGGCGCGTCCGCAGGAAGGCGCGGATCTCCTCGACCGGCGGCGCGGCGCCCGCGGCCGCGACCACATAGGCCACCAGCCGGTTGCCGTCCCCTCCCCGGCCCGCGCCTGCCACGACCACCGCCTCCCGCACCGCGGGGTGCGCGAGGAGAGCGGCCTCCACCTCTCCCGGCTCGATGCGGAAGCCGCGGACCTTGACCTGCAGGTCGGTGCGGCCAAGAAACTCGAGCGTGCCGTCCGCCAGATGGCGGACGAGGTCGCCGGTCCGGTAGTACCGCCGCCCTTCCAGCTCGACGAACCGCTCGGCCGTCAGCTCGTCGCGGCGGAAGTAGCCGCGGCCCACCCCCGGCCCCCCGATCCAGAGCTCACCCGCCCCCCCCAGGGGCGCGTCCCCCCAGCGGTCGATCACCCGCATCCCGGCGTTGGCGAACGGGCGGCCGATCAGCGGCCGCTCCGGCCGCGCTTCCGGCGCCACGGAATGACGGGTGCAGACGATCGTCCCCTCGGTCGGTCCATAGAGGACGACGACCTCCGCCGACGGGAAGACCTCCCCCAGCTCCACCAGCAGATCGGGGGGCACCAGGTCACCGCCGGTGAACAGTGTCCGCAGCCCCGCGAAGCGCTCCGCTCCGGCGGCCCGCGCCGAGGCCGCGACCCGGCGCATCAGGCTGGGGACCGCATGGAACCGGGTCGCCCGCGCGAGGGCGGCGAGGAGCGCCGCGGGCTCCAGGACCTCCTCCTGCTGGAGGATCTCGCAGGCGCCACCGCCGAGCAGGGGCGCGAACAGCTCGAACAGCGAGATGTCGAAAGAGAAGCGCGCCAGGTGCGGCATCCGGTCGCCGGGGGCGAAGCCGAAGCGGTCGGCGACGGCGTCGAGCACCGCGGCGAGGCTGCCGTGCTCGACCATGACGGCCTTCGGCAGGCCGGTGGTCCCCGAGGTGTAGATCATGTAGGCGAGATGCTCGGGACAGGGCGGGGCCCCCTCCTGGCCATCCTCCTGGTTGGAAGAGGAAGCCTCGAGGCGGAGGCCCGGATGGATCTCGACCGCGGGCTCGGCATCCTTCAGCAGGGCCGCCAGACGTTCGGGGGGCGAGGAGGGGTCGAGCAGCACGCAGGCTCCCCCCGCCTTCCAGACCCCCAGGAGGGCGACCGGCATCTCCGCCGTGCGGTCGAGCAGCAGGGCTACCCGCGACTCCGCCCCCACGCCGGCGGCGCGGAGCCGGTGCGCCAGAGCGTCCGCGCGGCGGTCGAGCTCGCCGAAGGTCAGCTCCTCGCCGGCCGCGGCGACGGCGAGGGCGTCCGGCGTGCGCGCGGCCCAGCCGGCGAAGCGTTCGGGCACCGTCCAGCCCGGCAGCGGGCGGGCGGTGTCGCTCCACTCGGCCAGAACCTGGTGGCGCGCCGCGGAGGTGAGCACCGGCAGCGCCGAGAGGCGCAGGTCCGGATCGGCCGTCGCCGCCGCGGCCTGGAGCAGGAGCCGCTCGCACAGGCGCTCGGCGGTGGCGGGGTCGAACAGGTCGGCATCGTACTCGAGCGAGCCGGACAGGCCCGCGGGGTGGTCGAACAGCGTCAGCAGCAGATCGTAGCGGGCGTTGCCGTCGTAGGCGTCGACCGACTCGAAGGTGACGCCGGCGAGGTCCGTCCGCTGGGGCTGGCCGCCGTCGAGCACCTGGACCAGGGTCTGGATGATCGGCTGCCGGCTGGTGTCCCGCTGCGGCTGGATCGCCTCGAGCAGCTTGCCGAACGACAGGTCCTGGTGAGCGTAGGTGCCGAGCGCCGACTGGCGGACCCGCGCCAGCAGCTCGCGGCAGGTCGGGTCGCCTTCGAGGTCGAGCGGGAAAGCGACCTGGGTCAGGAAGGTGCCGACCACCGGCTGGATCTCGGGCCGGTTCCGGTTCGCGTTGTTCGCCCCCAGGATCAGCTTCTCCTGGCCGGAGTCGCGGTGGAGCAGCGCCGCCAGGGTGGCGAGCACGGTCATGAAGAGGGTGGCGCCCTCCTGCCGGGCGAGGGTCCGCAGCGCTTCGGACAGCTCGCGCGAGGCGTTCAGCAGCCGCCGCCCGCCCCGCATCCTCATCACGGCGGGGCGTGGCCGGTCGGTCGGCAGGTCGAGCGCCAGGGGGAAGCCCTCCAGCCGCTCCCGCCACCAGGAGACCAGATCCGCCAGCACCTCACCCTGAAGCCACTCGCGCTGCCAGACGGCGAAGTCCGAGTAGTGGACCGGCGGCTCCGGCGGCAGCGGCGGCCCGCCCGCCGAGAAGGCTGCGTAGAGCGCGGCCAGCTCGGACCAGACGATCTGGAAGGCGAGGAAATCGACGATCAGATGGTGCGCCGTCAACAGGCAGACGTGGTCCCGCGGGCTGACGCGGACCAGGCTCGTCCGCACCAGCGGACCACGCTCGAGGTCGAAAGGCGCGGCGGCGTCCTCGCCGACCAAGCGCAGGGATTCCGCCTCACGCCTCTCTTCCGGCAGGCCCGAGACGTCGACGACGGCGAGCTGCTGCCGGCGCGAGACGGCCACCCGCTGCACGGGGCCGCCGTCGAGGATGGGAAAGGTGGTGCGCCAGGCCGCGTGACGGCGGAGGATCTCGCCGAACGCCGCCGCGAAGGCCGGCACGGAGAGCGGGCCCCGCATGCGGGTCGCCGTCCCGATGTTGAGCCCCGCCCCGCTCGGCCGGAGCTGCTCCATGAACCAGTAGCGCTCCTGATCCAGCGAGAGGGGCCAGTCCCCCGCGCCGTCAGGGCCGCTCACTCGCCGGACCGGCGGTGGCTGGTGCGCGCGGGCGGCCTGCCGCTTGGTTTCCCGGAGCTTCTCGAAGAGGGCCCGCTGCTCGGGGGTGAGAGCTGCGATCCGATCGGTGAGACTCACGCCGTTCCTTTCACTTGCTCGAGCATCTTCTGCAGTTCCTCGGGGGGTAGATCCTTCATTTCGCTCAGGGCCTCGTCGAGGAACCCGGGATCGGCGTCGGCGAGCTCAGCCTCGACGATGCGGTCGGCCAGCTCACTCAGAGTGCCGGCGTCGAACACCATCTGCAGCGTCACCGGAACGCCGTGCCCCTGAGTCAGCCGGGAGACAAGCTGGGTGGCGAGCAGCGAGTGCCCGCCGAGATCGAAGAAGTTGTCCCCCATGCCGACCCGCTCCAAGCCGAGCACGTCGCCGACGACCCGGGCCAGCAGCTCCTCGAGCGGCGTGGCCGGGGCGATCCACGCCTCGGTGGGCTCGGCCGCGCGCTCGGGAGCCGGCAGCGCCGCCCGGTCGACCTTGCCGTTGGCGGTGAGCGGCAGCTCGCCGAGCAAAACGAAGGCGGACGGTACCATGGGCTCCGGCAGCTCCGACTCCAGGGCGCGCCGCAGCTCCGGCACCAGCCGCCGCGCCTGGTCCGCGCGCAACGGATCGTTCGCGTAGGCGGTCCAGGGAAGCTCCTCGATCCCGCCCCCCCGCGGCGGCGTTATCCCAGCCAGGACGCCAGCCGGGACGCCGGCCGGAACGCCCGCCCCGCGCCGCCGCAAGGTGGCGTCGAAGCGGCCGTCCGCGCCGCCCGCGACGGACCCGGTGAGGTCGGCGTCGTAGCCCAGGCGGTCCGCCAGGGTCCAGAGGTCCTCGGGATCGATCGCCTCGCCCGCCGCGCGGGCGCGGCGTTCGATCTCGTCGCGCAGCTCGCCGGCGGTCTCCATCTCGCGGCCGGCCAGCAGCTCCAGGGCCGCCACCTCCCCGGCGAGGCGGGCGTTGGGGATGCCGGAGACCGCCAGGGCCGCGGGGCGCTCCTCCAGGAGCCGTTCCAGCCCGCTCAACGACTCCCAGGCGCGGGAGCGGGGCTCGTCCCCGCCCGCCTCCGTGTCTTCACCGCCGACGTGGAGGATCACGTCGTAGCGGAAACGGGTCAGCTCGTTGGCGTGGCGGCCGCGCTTGAGCAGCACCTGGACCCGGCGGACCGCCGGCAGCCGGCGCGCCAGGGCCAGGAAGAGCTCGGGATCGACGACCAGCTCCTCCTCGTCCGCGACTCCGCGGCCCACCCGCCGCGCCAGCTCGGCCGCCGGCAGCGAGCCCGCGGCGCGGTGCAGTTGCACCGAGGCGTGAAACGCCTCGAGCAGCGGCAGGCTGCGCACATCCCCGACGAAGACCGCGCCGCCGGGAGCCACCGCCGCGACCGCGCCCGCGAGCACCTTCACCAGATAGTCCACCGTGGGGAAGTACTGGACGACCGAGTTGAGGACCACGAGCTCGAACTCACCCTGGCGCACGCCGGTCCAGTCGTCGGCGAGCCCCTGGGCCAGCTCGACCCGCGGCAGGCCGCGCCGGACGAGCTCGGCATGGACCTGCGCCAGCGCCACGCCCGAGAAGTCGGTGCCGCGATAGCGCTCCGCCTCGGGGGCGACGCGGAACAGCAGGAGCCCGGTGCCGCAGCCCACTTCCAGCACCCGGCGGTGCGGCAGCGCGAGCAGGCGCCCGACGGTGCCGTCCAGCCACTCGCCCATCTCTCCGGCGGAGATCGGCTCGCCGGTGTAGCTGCTGTTCCAACCCTGGAGGTTGAAGGCGGCGTCCCCCTCTGGCGGTACCCCCTTGGCGTAGGTCTGCTCGTACAGCTCGCGCCAGTGCTCGATGTGATGGTCGACGTGCTGGAGCCCCTCGCCGCCCCCGGCGCTCGCCGCCGTGGCCGGCCGCGGCACCACATAGGCGATCAGGCGGCGGCCGAGCGGCCCGCCGTCGCGCGCCACCACCGCCGCCTCGCGCACCGCCGGGTGCCGGGCGAGCGCGCTCTCGATCTCCCCCAGCTCGATACGGAAGCCGCGCAGCTTGACCTGGCCGTCGCGCCGGCCGAGGAATTCGATCCGGCCGTCCGGCCGCCAGCGGACGGTGTCCCCGGTCCTGTAGAGCCGCCCCCCCGGCTCCGCCGCGAACGGATCCGGAACGAAGAGCCCGGCGGTGAGCTCCGGTCTTCCCAGGTAGCCGCGCGACAGGCCGTCGCCGCCGGCGCAGAGCTCCCCCCAGACCCCGGTAGGGACCGGCCGCAGGTCCGGGCCGAGGACGTAGACCCGCGTGTTGCCGATCGGCCGGCCGATCGGCACGGGCTCCTCCACCTGTTCCGGGGCGGTGACCGGGAAACAGCAGGTGAAGGTCGTCCCCTCGGTCGGTCCGTAGCCGTTGATCAGGGTGAGGCCCGGAAGACCTTCGAGCGCCCGGCGTACGTGGGACGGCGAGAGCACGTCGCCGCCCGCCAGCAACTGCCGCAACGGCCGCAGGGCCTCCAGGCGGTCGTCGACCATCTGATGGAAGAGGCCCGCCGTGAGCCAGAGGGAGGTGACGCCGAAGCGCGCGATCGCCTCGCCCAGCTCCTCCAGGGAAGGCCGGCGCGGCGGGAAGACGGCGATCCGCCCGCCGTTGAGCAGCGGCGCCCAGATCTCCAGGGTCGAGGCGTCGAAGGAGATCGGCGCCAGTTGCAGGAAGACCTGGTCGGCGCCGAGATCGGCGAAGCCGCTCTCGCGCACCAGCCGCACGATGTTGCGATGGGTGACGCCCACCCCCTTGGGGCGGCCGGTCGAGCCGGAGGTGTACATCACGTAGGCGAGGCCGCCTGGGAGCGGGCCGAGCGGCTCCGGCCCCTCCATCTCCACGGGCGCCGCGGGAGCCTCGGGATCGGCCGTCAGCGGCATGACCGTCACCCCTATCTCCTCCGGCAACTCGGCGAGCAGCTCCGGCTGGCCGAGCAGGACGCGCGACCGGGAGTCCGCGAGCATCCAGGCGAGCCGGTCGGCGGGATACGACGGATCGAGCGGGACGTAGGCCCCGCCCGCCTTGAGGATGCCGAGGAGGCCGACGATCATCGCCGGCGAGCGCTGCGCCAGCAGGGCGACCCGAACCTCCGGGCCGACCCCGGCCGCGGCGAGCCGGCGCGCCAGCCCCGAGGACCGGCGGTCGAGCTCGGCGTAGGTGAGATCCCCGGCGTCGGAGGCGACGGCCACGGCGTCCGGCCGGAGCCGCGCCTGCGCCGCGAAGAGGGCTGCCACATCCTCGCCCGGGATCGCCGCCGCGGTGTCGTTCCAGCCGAGCAGGAGCTGATGGCGCTCGGGTGCCGCCAGCAACGAGAGCTCCGACAGCCGCCGCGAGGGGTCGGCGAGCGCCGCCGCCAGCAGGGTGTCGAGATGGCTCTCCAGGCGCGCGATGGTGGTGGCGTCGAACAGGTCGGTGGCATAGGTGAGCTGAACCGCGAGCCCCCCCTCCGACTCGGTGAAGAAGACCTCGAGATCGAAGCGAGTGGCCGGAAAGGTGAGCTCGACCGGCGAGAACGTGAGGCCGGGCAGCTCGATCGCGCGCAGGGGCGTGTTCTGGAGCGCGAACATCACCTGGAAGATCGGGTTGTGCGACAGCCGCCGCTCGGGGCGCAGCTCCTCGACCAGCCGCTCGAAGGGGAGATCCTGGTGCGCGTAGGCCTCCAGGGCCGCGCGGCGCGCCCGCGCCACCAGCTCGCCGAACGGCGGATCGCCCGCCAGGTCCCCGCGCAGAGCCAGGGTGTTGACGAAGAAGCCGATCAGCGGCTCGATCTCGGCGCGGGTGCGGTTGGCGATCGGCGAGCCGAGGACCACGTCGTCCTGGCCGGCGTAGCGGCCGAGCAGGGTCTGCATCGCGGCGAGCAGGAGCATGAACAGGGTGGCGGCGTGGCGCCGCGCCAGGGCCGCCAGGGCCTGGGTGGTCGGGGCGCCGATCGCATGCATGCGGGTGGCGCCTCGGAAGCTCTGCGCCGGCGGCCGCGGCCGGTCGGTCGGCAGGTCGAGCGCCGGCGCGCCGGCGAGCCGCTCGCGCCAGTAGGCGAGCTGCCGCTCCAGCGCCTCACCGCGCAGCCACTCGCGCTGCCAGACGGCGAAGTCGGCGTACTGGACGGCGAGCGCGGGGAGCCCCGGCGGCCGCGGATCATAGAGAGCGACGATCTCCTCCACCATCACGCCGAGCGACCAGCCGTCCGCCGCGATGTGGTGGACGACCATCAGCAGCTCGTGCTCGCGGGGAGCGAGGCGGAGGGCGCTGGCGCGCAGCACGGGGTCGCGCTCGAGGTCGAACGGCCGCGCCACCTCCTGGTCGGCCAAGCGCCGCGCCTCCACGCGCCGGGCCGCCTCCGGCAACGCCGCGAGATCCACCAGCGGCAGCGTCCAGGAGGCGGGCGGGGCGATCCGCTGGACCGGCCCGTCCCCCTGCGCCACATAGGTGGTACGCAGCGCCTCGTGACGCCGCACCATGGCGCCGAGCGCCGCCTCCAGCGCCGGCAGGGAAAGGTCGCCGTGGGCGGCGAGGGCGAGCGGGATGTGGTAGCCGGCGTTGCCCGGCGCCAGACGGTCCAGGAACCAGAGGCGCTCCTGGGCGAAGGAGAGTGGCAGGTCGGCGTCGCGGGGCACGGGCCGGATCGGCGGCGCGGCGGCCTGGCTTCCCGCTGAGAGTGCCGCCGCGAGCGCCGCCACCGTCGGCGCCTGGAACAGCTCGCGCAACGCCAGCTCGGCGCCGGTGGCGGCGCGCAGGCGGCTCACCACCTGGGTGGCGAGCAGGGAGTGGCCGCCCAGCTCGAAGAAGTTGGCGGACCGGGAGACCCGGGGCAACCCCAGGACCTCGCACCAGATCCCCGCCACGATCTCCTCGGCCGCCGTGCGCGGCGCCTCCCCCGCCTCCTCCGCGGAGCGCTCGGGCGCGGGGAGGCGCGAGCGGTCCACCTTGCCCGTGCTGCCGAGCGGCAGCTCGGACAGGATCACGAAGGCGGCGGGAACCATGTAGGCGGGCAGGCGCGACGTCAGGTGCTCGCGCAGGCTGGACGCCGCGCAGGCCGCGGCGTCTCTGGCCGGCACGCAGTAGGCCACGAGCTGCTTTTCTCCACTCGCCTCGGCCCGCGCGACGACCACCGCCGCCGCGACTTCCGGGTGCGACCGCAACGCCATCTCGATCTCCCCCGGCTCGACGCGGAAGCCGCGGATCTTGACCTGGTCGTCGACGCGGCCGAGGAACTCCAACTCGCCGTCCGGCCGGCGGCGCGCCAGGTCACCGGTGCGGTAGAGACGCGCCCCGGCCTCGCCGAACGGATCAGGGACGAAGCGCTCGGCGGTGAGCTCGGGCCGGCCGAGATAGCCGCGGGCGAGCGGCCCGCTCAAGGCGAGCTCTCCGGGCACGCCGGCCGGCTGACGGCCTCCCCGCCGGCCGAGCACCCGGGCGGCGCGGCCGGGCAGCGGCCGGCCGATCGGCACCCCTCCGGTCTCCTCGGACCCCACCTCGTGCAGGGTGGCGGAGATCACCGCCTCGGTCGGCCCGTAGGCGTTGATCAGCGGCACGCCGGCGAGAGGAGATTGGCGCCACTGGCGCGCGCTCGCGGCGCGCATCTCCTCGCCGCCGGCGATCACGCGGCGAAGCCGAGGCGGTGCCCCGGCCCGGTGTTCAGCCGCCGCCCAGCGGGCCCAGTAGGCGGTGGGCAGGTCGACCAGCGTCAGCTCCAGCGCGGCGATGCGCGCCGTCAGCTCATCCGGTTCCCAGAGCTCGGGCCCGCGCACGACCAGGGTGGCGCCGGAGATCAGCGCCGAGCAGGTCTGCTCGACCGCGGGATCGAAGCTGGCGGAGTTGAACTGGAGCACCCGGTCACCCGGCTCGATCCCGTGGACCCGCGCGCAGGCCAGGGCATGCCCGGCCACGGCGGCGTGGGTCACCGCCACGCCCTTGGGCCGGCCCGTCGAGCCGGAGGTGTAGATCACGTAGGCCAGGTTGTCCGGCAGGGGGGCACGGCCGGGCGACGCGGGCACGTCCAGGTCGTCCAGATCCTCCAGCAGGACGCGGGGGATGTCCGATCCCGCCGGCAGGCTGGCGCCGAGCGCCGCCTGGGTCACCAGCGTCGCCGCGCCGGAGTCGGCGAGGACGAAGCCCAGCCGCGTCGCCGAGTCCTCCGGCTCCAGCGGCACGTAGACGCCGCCGGCTTTCAGGATGCCGAGCATGCCGACCACCAGCCCGGCAGACCGCTCGACGCAGAGCGCGACCGGCACCTCGGGGCGGACGCCCAGGGCCCGCAGGCGGCGCGCCAGCGCTTCGGCGCGCCGGTCGAGCTCGCGGTAGCTCAGCCGCTCCTCGCCGCAGACCACCGCGACGGCCTCGGGAGCGAGGCGCGCGCGCCCGGCGATCAGGTCGTGGACGCACAGCCCAGCGGCCGGTCCGAAATCGAAGGCGGACGCCTGCTCGTCGCGCTGGAGCTGGTCGCTCTCCGCCGCGGACAGCAGCGGCAGGGCGGCGAGCCGCAGGTCGGGATCGGCCACCGCCGCCGCCATCAAAGCCAGCAGGCGGGCGAACAGACGCTCGATCGTGGCGCCCTCGAACAGGTCGGCGTCGTATTCGAGCGAGCCGGCCATGCCCTCGGGGTAGTCGAACAGCGTCAGCATCAGGTCGTACCGGGCGTTGCCGTCGTAGGAGTCGACCGCCTCGAGGGTGATGCCGGCGAGCCTCGCCTCGGAGATCTGGCCGTCGAGCACCTGGACCAGCGCCTGGACCAGCGGCTGGCGGCTGGTGTCGCGCTCCGGCTGCACCGCCTCGACCAGCTTGCCGAACGGCAGGTCCTGGTGAGCGTAGGCGCCGAGCGCCGACTGGCGGACCCGCGCCAGCAGCTCGCGGAAGCTCGGATCTCCCGTCAGGTCGATCGGGAACGGCACCTGGGTGAGGAAGCAGCCGAGCGCGGCGGCGATCTCGGGCCGGTTGCGGTTGGCGTTGTTGGCGCCCAGGATCATCCGCTCCTGGCCGGAGTCGCGGCAGAGCAGCGCGGCGGTGGCCGCGAGCACGGTCATGAAGAGCGTCGCCCCCTCCTCGCGGGCGAGAGCGCGCAGCCCCTCGGACGGCTCGCGGGGGACGCCGACGCGCCGTTGCTCGCCGCGCATCCGCGCCACCGCCGGACGCGGCCGGTCGGCCGGCAGCTCCAGCGCCAGCGGAAAGCCGTCCAGCCGCTCGCGCCACCAGGAGATCAGGTCTTCCAGCACCTCCCCTTGCAGCCACTCGCGCTGCCAGACCGCGAAGTCCGGGTACTGGACCAGAGGCTCCGGCAGCATTGCCGGGCGGCCGGCCGACAGCGCTTCGTAGAGCACGGCCAGCTCCCCCCAGGCGATCTGGAAGGAGATGAAGTCGGTCACCAGGTGGTGGATGGTGAACAGGCAGACATGCTCTTCCGCGCCCAGGCGGAGCAGGCTCGAGCGGACGAGCGGGCCGCGCTCGAGATCGAAGGGGGCGGCCGCGTCCACCGCCACCAGAAGCGCCACCTCGCCCTCGCGCCGCGCCGCCGGCAGGGCTGTGAGGTCGATCAGCGCGAGCCGCGGTCCGCCATCGGCGGCCACCCGCTGCACGGGGGTGCCGCCGACGGCCGGGAAGGTGGTGCGCCAGGCGGCATGGCGGCGGGCGATCTCCGCCAGCGCGGCGGCCATCCATGGGATGGAGAGCCGGCCGCGCATGCGGGTGGCGGCGACGATGCTGAGCCCCGCCCGTCCGGGATAGAGCTGCTCCACGAACCAGAAGCGCTCCTGGTCGAGCGACAGCGGCCAGTCCCCCTCGCCGGTGGGGCCGCTCACCCGCCCGATCGGCGGCGGCTGCGGCGGCTGCTGAAGGCGCGCGGCCCGGCGCTGCTTCTCCCGTAGCGCCTCGAACAGGGCCCGCTGCTCGGGCGTCAGGGCGGCGAGGCGGTCGGCGACGCTCACGCGGTCTCCGCGAGCGGCGGCAGGGACGGGAGCGACGACAGCCGCGCGTCGGGGTCGGCCGCCACCCGGTCGAGGATGCGGCGGAACAGGCCGAGCCAGCGCTCGACGGTCGAGCCGTCGAGGATGTCGGCGTTGAACTCCACCGGCCCGGAGAATCCCAGGTCGTCGTAGTCGTAGAGGCCGAACATCAGGTCCCAGCGCGAGTTGCCGTCGAACAGCGGCACCGCCTCGGAGTCGACGCTGTCGCCGCCGCCATGGCTCTGCCCGGCGAGGACGAGGAGCAGCACCTGCACCACCGGATTGCGGCTCGGATCGGGCTCCGGCCGCAGGATCTCCACCAGCTTGTCGAACGGCAGATTCTGATGCGTGTAGGCGGCGAGGGAGGACTTCCTGACCCGCGCCAGCAGCTCGCGGAAGGTCGGATCGCCGGCGAGGTCGACGGCGAACGGCACCTGGGTCAGAAACAGGCCGACGACCGGCTCCAGCTCCGGCCGCGGCCGGTTGGCGCTGTTGGAGCCGACCACCAGCTTCTCCCGGCCGGTGAGGCGGAAGAGCAGGGCGTCGACGACGGCGAGCAGGGCCATGAAGGTCGTCACCCCCTCGCGGCGGGCGAGGGCGCGCAGCCGCTGGGCCGGCTCGGGACCGGAGGTGAACGGGATCATGCCGCCGCGCTGGCTCTGCACCGGCGGGCGGGGGCGGTCGCCGGGGAGGTCGAACGCGAGCGGGAAGCCGGCGAGCTCGGCACCCCAGAACTCGGCGTACTCCCGCAACGTCTCGCCGCTCCACCGCTCGCGCTCCCAGACGGCGTAGTCCGGGAACTGCAGCGCGGGCTCCGGCAGCGGGCTCAGGTGCCCGGCGCGGGCGGCGTCGTAAAGCGCCATCAGCTCCTGGAAAGCGATCTGGAAGGTGATCCAGTCGGTCGCGATGTGGTGCACGGTGAGCAGGCAGAGGTGCTCCCCCGCCGCCGTCCGCACCAGGGCGGCGCGCACCAGCGGCCCGCGCTCGAGGTCGAAGACCGCCCGCGTGCGGTCGAACAGGGCGCGGCGCCCCGCGGCCTCGCGGCGCTCCGCCGGCAGGGCCGAGACGTCGATCAGCGCGAAATCCAGCTCGGCCGACTCCACGATCCGCTGCACCGGCCGGCCGTCGACCACCGGGAAGGTGGCGCGCCAGGCGGCGTGGCGGCGGATCAGCTCGCGCAGGGCCGCCGCCAGCGCCGGCACCGCGATCTCCCCGCGCATGCGGCTGGCGGCGTCGACGTTCCAGGAGACCAGGGCGGGGTTCTCCCGGTGCATGCGCCAGAGCCGCTCCTGGTCGATCGCCAGCGGCCAGTCGCCGGCCGCGGTGGGGCCGGTGACCCGGCGCACCGGCGGCGGCAGGAGAGGTTTCGCGGCCTGGCTCTCCTGCTGCCGGCGGCGCAGCGCCTCGAACAGGGCGCGCTGTTCCGGGGTGAGCGCCGAGAGGCGCTCGGCGACGCTCACAGCGCGGCCCCCATCGCCGCCAGCTTCTCGGCCGCCTCGTCGGGCGAGAGCCCCTCGATCAGGGCCAGCAGGGCCTCGATGTCCTCGGCGCTCTCCTCCCCCTTGGCCCGCCCGATCAGCTTCGCCAGCTCGACGATGGTGGGCGCCTCGAACAGCGCCGTCACCGGCAGGTCGGCCTCGAACAGGGCGCGGATCTGGGTCACCATCTGGATCGCCAGCAGGGAGTGGCCGCCGAGCTCGAGGAAGCTGTCCTCGATGCCGATCGGCGCGATCCCGAACAGCTCCTCCCAGAGGGCGGCGAGCTGCCGCTCGCGGTCGTCGCGCGGCTCGGCGTAGGCGGTGGCGAGCCCGGGGCGCTGCGCCTTCTCGCCGCGGTGCATCGGCGCCATCTGGGCGAACAGGGTGTCGGCGGTGATCGCGTCCGCCTCCGCGATCATCGCCGGCAGGTCGCGCGAGGCCACGATCACCTGCGGCAGGGTGGAGGCGAGCAGCCGGCGCATCGCCTCGCCGCTGCGCCCGGCGGCGATGCTCCAGGCCTCCAGGTTCTTCTGGATCTCCGCCGGCTGCAACCCGGCGCCGCCGGCCGCGGCGGCGATCAGCCAGCCGTCCCACTGGTAGGGATCCCAGTGTGCCGCGACGATGAACGGGCTGAACGGGCCGAACGGGCCGTCGCCGCCGGCGTGCCGCCGGGCCAGGGCATCCAGGAAGGCGCCGGCGGCGGCGATGTCGAGCTGCCCGAGCCCGCCGGTGAACGCCAGGGTCGAGGACATCAGCAGGACGAAGGCCGGCGGCTCGGGCTCGGCCGCGAGGGCCGCCAGCCAGGCTTCGGCGCCCAGCGCCGCGGGATCGACGGCGGCGCGCAGGGCCTCGGCGGTCTTGAGCTGGATCAGCCCGCCGGTGAAGGCGCCGGCGGTGTGGAACACCCCCTGGAGCGGGCCGAGGACGGCGCGGGCCTCTGCCAGCGCCGCGCGGACCGCGCCCGGCTCCGCGGACCCGGCGCGCACCAGCAGCAGGCGCTCCCGCTCCTCCGCCCCGAGTCCGGACAGCCGTTTCACCGCGGTGCCGAGGACGTCGGCCCCCGGCGGCACCGCCGGCAGCCCCTCCCACCCTTCCCAGCGTTCGGGCGGCGGGAACTGCGGCGGCACCACCAGCGCCACCCGCGCGCCGAGCGACCGCAGCAGCAGCTCGGCGAGAGCCGCGCCGCCGCCGTGGACGCCGTCGGTGACCAGGTAGGCGCCCCCAGCGATCAGGCGCGAGGCCGCGTCCCCCCCGGGCAGCCCGACCGGCTCCAAGGCGCGCACCCAGCGCCGCCGGCCGCGGTAGGCGACCGCGCCGTCGAGCCGGCCGTCGGCCGCCAGCGACGCCTCGGCCAGGAGCTGGTCGATCAGCCGCTCCTCGGCGGGAGAACCCGCGGGGGGAGGTGCGACGTCGATGCAGGCGCAGGTCAGCCGCGTCGACTCCTGATGGATCACCTTGACGGCGCCGAGGACCGTCGCCTTGGCCGGATGAACCGGATCGCCGTCCGCCACGTCGTGCAGGCCGTCGGCCACCATGGCGAGGTGCACCGGCGAGCTCCCGCCGCCGCCGGCGGTCACCGCCTGCTCGAGGAAGATCAGGCTGAGCAGCCCTCGCGCCTGCGCCTCGTCGAAGCTGGGCTCGGCGCCGGTCACCCCCCAGAGGTGGAGGACCCTGGCGGGGAGCTCCCGGCCCCCGGCGCGCAGATGCTGGACCAGGCTGTCGTAGTCCTGCCGCCGGGCCGGATCGATCGTGATCGCACCGCCGTCGGCCTGGAAGCCCGTACCGATGGCGACGGTGGACACCGTCCGCCCGTCGCGCCGCAGCCGCTCGGCCAGCCGGACGCCCAGGCCGCCGCCATCGAGGAAGACCAGCCAGTCGCCGTCCCCCTCGGTGGCGGCGGGCGCCGCCAGGGGCGCCTGCTTCCAGACCGGCGCCCAGAACCAGTCCGCCGGATCGGGGCGGGTGCCGGTCGACACCGGCGCCACCTCAGGGGTCATGGCGGATGTCGCGCCCCCCCGTGGTGGATCGATCCAATACCGCTGGCGCTCGAAGGGGTAGGTCGGCAGCCGCACGCGATGCCGCCGCTCGCCGGCGAAGAGCCCCTCGGGATCGAACGGCGCGCCCTCGACCCAGAGGCGGCCGAGGGCGTCGAGCAGCAGGGCGAGATCCGAGCCCTCCTCGCTGGCCCGCCGCATGGTCCCCACCGCGAGCCGGCCGGCGCCCCCCTCGGGGTGCTGGCGCACCAGCGCGGCGAGGGTTCCGCCCGGCCCGACCTCGACCATGACGCGGCCGGGTTCGCGCAGCAGCTCGGCCACCCCCTCGGCGAAGCGCACCGGCTGGACCATGTGGCGCGCCCAGTAGCCGGGGTCCTGAAGGTCGGCGGCGGTGATCCAGGTGCCGGTGACGTTCGACAGGTAGGGGATCTTCGGCGCCCCCATGCGCACCGTACCGGCTAGTTGGGTGAGCGCCTCCACGGCCGGCCGCATCATCGGCGTGTGGAAAGCGTGGGTGGTGGTCAGCCGCATGCAGGTCACTCCGCGCGCGGCGAGCCGGGCCTCGAGCGCGGCGACCGCCGCCTCGGGACCGCCGGCGACAGAGAAGTGCGGGCCGTTGGTGGCGGCGATGGCGAGGCGCTCGTCGAGCAGCGGCCGCACCTCGGTTTCGGCGAGCGGCACGGCGAGCATGGCGCCGGCGGGGAGCTCCTGGATCAGCTTCGCCCGCCGCGCCACCAGGGCCAGGGCGTCCTCCAGCGAGAGCACGCCCGCCAGGCAGGCGGCCACGTACTCGCCCAGGCTGTAGCCGATCATCGCCTGCGGCTGGATGCCCCAGGCCATCAGCAGCCGCGCCAGCGCGTACTCGACGGCGAAGAGGATGGGCTGCGCGTGCTCGGTGCGGGCGAGCCGGCGGGAGGCCGCGTCCCCGGGCTCCCCGCCGCGGCGGAGCATCGCCCGCAGGTCGGTCCGGCGCTCCGCGCCGTCAGAGAGTGCAGAGGCGCGCGGCGCCGCCGAGAACAGGATCTCGCGGATGTCGGCGCCCAGATGCGGCCGCAGGATCTCCGCGCAGCGGTCCACCTCGGCGGCGAAGGCCGGCTCGGTATCGTAGAGCTCGCGCCCCATGTCCACGTAGTGATCGCCGAGGCCCGGGAAGAGGAAGACCACCGGCCGCTGGCCCCCCTCGAAGACCCCGGCGGCGCCGCGCCCCTCGCGCAGGGCGGCGACCGCGCCGGCGACGTCGCGGCAGACCACCGCCCGGCGGTGGGCGAAGGCGCGGCGGCCGGTCTGCAGGGTGAAGGCAATATCCGCCAAGTCGTCCGCCAAATTGAGATCGCCCTCTTCCAGCCGGTCCGCCAGACGGGAGGCCTGAGCGGCTAGCGCCGACGGCGTGCGCGCCGAGAGCGGCAGCAGTTGCCAGGGGCGCGACGGGCCGGAGGGCCCGCGCTCGGGGGCCTCCTCCAGCACGGCATGGACGTTGGTGCCGCCGAGGCCGAACGAGCTCACCCCGGCCCGGCGGGGCGAATCCCCCCGCTCCCAGGGGAGGGCCGTCGTCGGCACCTGGAAGGGGCCGAAGTCGACCCGCGCGTTCGGTGTCTCGAAATGGACGCTGGGCGGGATCGTGCGGTGGCGCAGGGCGAGCGCGGTCTTGATCAGCCCGGCGACGCCGGCCGCCGCGTTGAGATGGCCGATGTTGCTCTTCACCGATCCCAGGGCGCACGGGCCGCCGCCGTGCCCGGCCTGCGCGAAGGCCTGGCGCAGGGCCGAGACCTCGATGGGATCGCCGAGAGCGGTGGCGCTGCCGTGCCCCTCGACGTAGCCGATGGTGTCCGGATCGACGCCGGACATCAGCAGGGCCTCCGCGATCGCCTCCGCCTGCCCCTCGATGCTGGGGGCGGTGAACCCCACCTTGGCCGAGCCGTCGTTGTTGGCCGCCGAGCCGAGGATGACGGCATGGACGGTGTCCCCCGCCTCCAGGGCGTCGGCCAGGCGCTTGAGCACCACGATGCCGGCGCCCGTCCCCGCTACCGAGCCGCCCGCCTGGGCGTCGTAGGAGCGGCAGAGGCCGTCCGGCGAGGAGATGCTCCCCTCCTGGTAGAGGTACCCCTCCTTGACCGGCGCGCCGATCGACACGCCGCCGGCGACCGCCAGGTCGGCCTCGCCGGCGAGCAGGCTCTGGCAGGCCACGTGGACCGCCATCAGCGCGGTCGAGCAGGCGGTCTGCACCAGGGCGCTGGGCCCCCGCAGGTTCAGCTTGTAGGAGAGCCGGGTGGCGGCGAAATCGCGGTCGTTGAGGATCAGCACCTGGAGCGTGCCGGCGCGGCGCAGCTCCTCGGCGTTCGGCAGCAGGTTCGACAGCAGGTACGAGCTGGTGCCGGTGCCGACGTAGACCGCCGCGCGCCCCGGGAAGCGGTCGGGATCGACGCCGGCGTCCTCCAGGGCTTCCCAGGCGCACTCGAGCAGCAGCCGGTGCTGCGGGTCCATCAGCTCGGCCTCGCGCGGGGTGAAGCCGAAGAAGGCGGGCTCGAACATCTCGACCCCCTCGACCACCCCCTTGGCCGCCACGTAGGCGGGATCGCGCACCAGGGCGGGATCGATCCCGGCCTCGATCAGCTCGCTCTCGGTGAAGCGGGTGATGGACTCGACGCCGTCGCGAAGATTGCGCCAGAACTGCTCGAGCGAGCCGGCGCCGGGAAACCGGCCGGACATGCCGACGATGGCGATCCCCTGGGCCGGGGCGGTCTCTGTCATGGATTCACTCATCGCAAACTCTTCCTTTCGCTCTCTCTGCCTTCAGTCCGTCTTGCCGCGGCGGCCCGCGCGGGCCTCCCGGAGCTGCCGCAGCGAATCCTGACGGGAGCGCGCCCGCTCGCGCGTCTGCCCGGTCCTCGCCTCTTCCGTCGGCGCGGCGCCCGCCGGCGGCGGCGCCTCGGACAGCTTGCGGGCCAGGGCGTCGATGGTGGTATGGCGGAACAGCTCCATGACCGGGATCTCCCGTCCGAGCGCCTCGTGGAGGCGGCCGTGGAGCTTGACGATCAGCAGCGAGCTGCCGCCGGATTCGAAGAAGTTGTCGTGCACCCCCACGCGCTCCAGTTGCAGCACCTCGCGCCAGACCTCGGCGATCGCGCGCTCGAGCTCGCTGCGCGGCGCGACGTAGGCCTCGCCTTCGGCATCGGCACCCGCACCCGCGGCCAGGGCGGCGGCTTCCCGCGGCGAGGGGAGGGCGTGGCGGTCGAGCTTGCCGTTGGCGGTGACCGGCAGGCGGTCGAGGATCACGAACGACCAGGGGACCATATACTCCGGCAGCACCCGCTGCAGGGATTCGCGCAGCTCGGCCGGCACCGGCGCCGGCCCGCCCGCGGGCGGCACTACGTAGGCGACCAGCCGCTTCTCCCCCTCCACATCCTCGCGCGCCAGCGCCACCGCCTCGCGCACCCGCGGGTGGCGCAGCAGAGCCGACTCGATCTCCCCGAGCTCGATGCGGTAGCCGCGCACCTTGACCTGGAAGTCGACCCGGCCCAGGAACTCCATCGTGCCGTCCGGCCCGAAGCGCGCGCGGTCGCCGGTGGCGTACATGCGGGCCCCCGGCAACGGCGAGAAGGGGTCGGGGACGAACCGCTCGGCGGTGAGCGCCGGCTGGCCGGCGTAGCCGAGGGCCGGGCAGCCGCCACCGATGTAGTTGTCGCCGGGCACGCCGGGTGGGCAGGGGGCGAGGCCGGCGTCGAGAATGTAGTACCGGGCATTGGCGATCGGCCGGCCGTAGGGGATCCCCGCCCAGTCGGGGTCGACCTCGCCGATAGGGTACCAGTTCGACCAGACGCTGGTCTCGGTGGCGCCGCCGAAGTTGGCGATCCGCGCGCCGGGGAAGGACTCGCGGATCTGGTCCGGCAGCGCGAGCGGGATCCAGTCGCCGGCGAGCAGCACGCGCCGCAGATCGCCCCCCTCCCCCGCCGGCGGGAAGAAGGGGACGAGCTGCAGCAGCGCCGCGGGCGCCGAGCTCCAGGTGGTGATCCCCTCCTCCCGCAGCACCCGCGCCAGCCGCTCGGGGTCGCGCAGCTCCTCCTCGGTGGCCACCCGCACCGCGGCGCCGGCGCCGAGCATGCCCAGCAGGTCGTAGATCGAGAGGTCGAAGCAGATCGAGTTGACGAACAGGTGGCGGTCCCCCGGCCCGATCCCCAGCGTCTCGTTGTTCCAGCGCAGGGTGTTCGCCGCCGAGCGGTGGCGGACGACGATCCCCTTCGGCGCGCCGGTCGAGCCGGAGGTGTGGATCAGATAGGCGGGGTCGTCCGCGCCGCCGGCAGCCACTGGCCGGGTCGCCGGGAAGGGGATCTCCGCCGGCTCGCCGGGAACGACGACGTGGGCGAGCGCGGGCAGGCGCTCCGCCCAATCGGGGACCGCCGGCAGGAGCGCCGGGCCGGCGACCAGCACGCGGGTGCCGGTGCCGGCGAGGATCGACTCCACCCGCTCGGCCGGCCAGGCGGCGTCGAGCGGCACGTAGAGCCCCCCGGCCTTCAGGATGCCGAGCACGGCGGCAAGGAGGTCGAGCGAGCGCTCCATCCAGAGCCCGACCGGCTCGCCGCGGCGCACCCCCAGGGCCCGCAGGCGGTGGGCCAGGCGGTTCGCCCGCGCCTCCAGCTCGCCGTAGGTGACCGTCTCCCCCTGGCAGATCCCGGCCGGCGCCTCCGGCCGCAGGTCGGCCTGGCGCTCGAAGAGCTGGTGGAGGGCGGGGTCGTCCCCCCAGGCGCGGTCGGTGTCGTTCCACTCCTGGAGGACCTGATGGCGCTGGCCGGCGGCGAGCAGCGGCAGCGCCACCAGGGCCGTGTCGGGGCGCTCGACGGCGGCGGCGAGCAGCTCGCGCCACTGCCCGGCGAAGCGGACGATCGTCGGCGGATCGAAGAGGTCGGTCGCGTACTCGATCGCCGCCGAGAGCCCGGCCTCCGCATCGGTCTGATTGTGAACCAGCGCGAAGGTGAGGTCGAACTTGGCGTTGCGGCTCGGCGGCTCCTCGGCGGCGAGGGTGAGGCCGGGCAGGTCGGCGGCCGGCAGCGGCGCGTTCTGGAGGGCGAACATGACCTGGAAGAACGGCGTCCGCGCCGGGTCGCGCTCGGGCTGCAGCTCGTCGATCACCTTCTCGAACGGCAGGTCCTGGTGGGCGTAGGCGCCGAGGGTGGTCTCGCGCACCTGGCGCAGCAGGTCGAGGAAGCCGGGCGCCGCCGCGAGGTCCGCCCGCAGCACCAGGGTGTTGACGAAGAAGCCGATCAGCCCCTCGGTCTCGGCGCGGTTGCGGTTGGCGATCGGCATGCCGATCGCCAGGTCGCGGCGGCCGCTCAGGCGGGAGAGCAGGGCCAGCATCGACGCCGCGAGCACCATGAACGGCGTCGCCCCCTCGCGCCGCGCGAGCGCGGCCAGCGCCGCCGCCGCCCGGCCGTCGAGCCCGAAGCGGTGCTCCGCCCCGCGGTGTGACGGCACGGCCGGGCGGGGGCGGTCGGCGGGGAGCTCGATCTCCGCCGGCAGGCCGCGCAGCCGCTGCCGCCAGTAGTCGACGTGGCGGTCGAGCGCCTCGCCGGCGAGCCAGCGGCGCTGCCAGAGGGCGAAGTCGGCGTACTGGATCGGCAGCTCCGGCAGCGGCGACCGCCGCCCCTCCAGCGCGGCGGCGTAGAGGGCGCCGATCTCCCGCACCAGCACCCCCGCCGACCAGCCGTCGGAGACGATGTGGTGGAGGTCGAGCAGCAGCCCGTGCTCGCGCTTCCCGAGCCGTAGCAGGGTGGTACGCAGCAGCGGGCCCCGGGCGAGGTCGAACGGCCGCGCCGCTTGGCCGGCGAGCCACGCCGCCTCGCGCTCCCGCGCCGCCGCCGGCAGCCCGGCGAGGTCGACCGCCGGCAGCGCCCAGGGCGCGGCCGGCTGCACCACCTGCACGGGCTCGCCGTCGCGCTCGGCGAAGACCGTGCGCAGCACCTCGTGCCGGCGCACGATCTCGCCGAAGGCGGCGGCGAGGGCGGCGGCGTCCAGCTCGCCGCGCAGCCGCAGGGCGAGCGGCAGGTTGTAGACCGTCTCCCCCGGCTGCAGGCGGTCGAGGAACCAGAGGCGCTCCTGGGCGAAGGAGAGGAGGAGGGAGCCGTCCCGCCCCACCCTCGGGATCGGCCCGTCGGCGGCCGGAGCGCCGGCGGCGAGGGCGGCCTCGATGGCGTGCGCCAGCTCGGCCACGGTCGGCCCCTCGAACAGTCGGCGCAGGGGGACCTCGACGTTGAACGCCTCGCGCACCCGCGACATCACCTGGGTGGCCAGCAGCGAATGCCCCCCGAGCTCGAAAAAGTCGTCGTGGATGCCCACCCGCCGGCTCCCCAGGACCTCGCTCCAGATCGCCGCCAGCAGCTCCTCGGCCGGATCGCGGGGCGCGCGGGAGAGGTCGTCCTCCCCCTCCACCTCGGGCGCCGGCAGCGACCGGCGGTCCACCTTGCCGCTGGGGGTCAGCGGCAGGGACTCCAGCCGCACCCACGCCGACGGCACCATGGCGTCCGGCAGGCTGCCGGCCAGGAACGCCCTGAGCTCGGCGAAGGCAGGAGGCTCGACGCCCTCCCGGAAGACGGCGTAGCCGACCAGCCGGCGCGAGCCGGAGCCGGCGCCGCGCACCGCCACGGCGGCCTGGCTCAGCGCCGGATGGCGGGCGAGCGCGGTCTCCACCTCGGCCAGCTCGATGCGCTGGCCGCGGATCTTCACCTGGTGGTCGCCGCGGCCGAGGTAGTCGATCTCGCCGTCGGGGCGCCAGCGGGCGAGGTCGCCCGTCCGGTAGAGCCGCGCCCCGGGCTCCCAGCCGTCCACGTCGTCGAACGGATCGGGCAGGAAGCGCTCCGCCGTCAGCTCCGGCTGGAAGAAGTACCCCCGCGCCAGGCCGGCGCCGCCCACGAACAGCTCCCCCGGAACGCCCACCGGCACCGGCCGCAGGTCGGCGTCGAGCAGAAAGACGCGGGCGTGGTCGAGGGGGCGCCCCACCGTCGGGCGCTCGGGCCAACCCGCGGGCGCCCCCGCCAGCGGCAGCCAGGTGGCGGCGTGGGTCTCCGAGGGGCCGTAATGGTTGTAGAGCGCCGCGCCGGGCAGCGCCGCGAA
>JBDSHF010000002.1:0-8919 GCA_039918595.1 Thermoanaerobaculia bacterium | reverse complement strand
CCTCGGTGAGGAACGGGGGCTTGTCTCCGAACTCGCTGTCCGTACCGATCATCAAAATCCAGTCCTCCTGGAGCCAGGCGACGCCTCCCGTGAACTGGATGTACCACTTCCCAATGAAAGTCCCGATGCTCATCTTCGTCCTCCTTTTGAAAACATAGTGGTATGAAAGCGCGGATCATCGCACCCCGTTTTCAACGCCATTCCCCCTCCAGGACGAACGCCGCCCAGAAGTAGGGGTCGCGCCAGCGGCGCTGCCGGCTCACCCAGAGCTGGGCCGCCCGCAACGCCGCCGCGGGCGGCAGCTTCTCGATCCACAGGCCGCGATAGAACCGGGCCATGAGGGAGGCCGTAGCGAGATCCTCCACCCGCCACAGGCTGGCCACGACCCGCGAGGCTCCGGCGTACTGAAAACCCCGGGTGAGCCCGATCAGCCCCTCACCGCGCACTTCCTTGCCGAGGGCGGTGCGGCAGCCGCTCAGGACGACCAGATCGGCGTTGAGCCGCAGATTGTAGATGTCGTGCAGGTGGAGGAAACCCTCCTGGGGGCGGCCGCCTGAATCCACCATGGAGAGGGCCAGCCCCGAGAGCGTCGGGCGCTCGGCGTCGATCACGCCGTGGGTGGCGAAGTGAACGATCCGGAAGTCGCTCAGCCGGTCGCCGAGCACCCGCGGGAGGGCGGCGTCGAAGTCCAGCGCCACCAGGGACTCCCCCCGCGGAGCGAGCGCCGCGATCGCCTCCGCCTCCTGGCGCGAGGCGGGCAGTCGCTCGAAAACGGGGGGATCTCCCTGGGTGGTCCCGCGCGCGGCCACCCGGGGATCCCGGCGATCGAAGACCGGATCGGCCAGCACGGCGAGCCGCTTCGCCGCCGGCAGGCGTCGCGCCCTCTTCGCCAGTACCCGCCGCTGCACGGCGAGAGCCGAGGCCGAGGGGAGATCGACGACTTCGTGCCGCTCGAGCAGGAGAACAGGTCTCGCCTCTTCGCCGGACGCCTTGACTGCCGGCAACGGCAGGGCGCCGAAGGGGATGTACTGCAATGCGCCGTCCGGCACGACGACCAGGCGCTGGCGGCCGAGCCGGCCGGCCACGGGCCCCAGCAGCAGACGGCCGAGGGCTGCCGCGTCGCTGGCCTCGCGCTGCCGGTTTTCGATGTCGAAGCGGCTCATCTCCTCGTTCACCCGGCGGGCTAGCTCCTCGATGCGGGCGCGGCCGGGCAGCTCGAAGCTCTCGATCCGGTCCGGCGTGACGGCCCAGAGATAGCTCCGCTCCTCGCCCAGGGCGTAGGCGAGGAGGAGCGTGTCCGGATCGAGGAGGGCCTGGATCTCGGCGGCGCGCAACGGCTGCGGCTGGGTGAGCGCGGCGAAGCCCGGGCTCCGCTCGCGAATCTCGGCCTCGACGGCGTCCAGCTCCCGCAGCACGGCGTAGCGCTCCTGCTCCAGCGCCGCCCGTTCGTCCGCTCCCTTCGGATGCTCGCGCAGGGCGCGCTCGGTCTTGGCGCTCAGGCGGCGCAGTAGAGAGGTCCGGCGTTCGAGCAGCGCGGGGTCCACCCCCTCGCGGATGTCCACGCCGGCTTCGTTCAGCAACTCGACCAGGGTGCGGGCGCGGGCGCGCTCGCCGGCCTCCAGGGCCGCCCGGTCCCACCCGGCGGCGGGATCGGCGCGATGGCTTTCCATCAGCAGCTCGAGATCGAGCTCGTAGGCCTGATGGCGAAGGGCGGAGTAGGAGGCGCGGAGATCCGGATTGCCGATCCGGGTGCGCAGGGTCTCGAAAATTTCCAGGGCCGTTCCGGCGTGCAGACGCGCCGCGGCGAGATGGCCCAGGCTTCGCTCGGCCTGGGCGAGCCCGAATTCCGCCTGGGCCTCGCTCGCCCGGTGCCCGGTGGCCCGCGCCAGCCGCAGCGCCTCCTCCAGGCTTTCCAGCGCCCGGGCCGGCTGCCCCGCGGCGAGATCGGCGTCGCCCCGGCTGCGCAGGGCTTCGGCCTCCTCAGCCTGGGAGCCGGCCGCCTGGAGAAGCGCGATCGCGCGATCGAAATGGGCGAGCGCCGAAGGGGTGTCCCCCAGCGCCAGGGCCGCGCGACCGAGCTGGGTCAACGCGACCCCCTCGCCCCAGCGGTCGCCGCTCTCCCGCCGCAGAATCAGCGCTTTCTGCTGGCACTCCAGGGCCTCGCGGCTCTTGTGGAGGGCACTGTAGACCTGGCCGAGGTTGGTGAGCGTCGCGGCCTCCTCCGCCCGGTCGCCAACCTCGCGCCGCAGGCGCAGCGCTTCCCGGTAGGCCGAGACCGCCCGCGCCCACTCGCCGAGCCCCTGATAGACCAGCCCCAGGTTGTGGAGGACGAAGGCCTGCCAGCGACGGTTGTCCAGGGAGCGAAAGACCTCCAGCGCGGCCCCGAAATCGGCGAGGGCCTCCTGGTTGTCCCCCAGCTCCTGATGGAGCAGGCCGATATAGTTGAGGGTCCGCGCCTCGCCGGCCCGGTCACCGATGGCGCGCATCCCCTCACGGGCCTGGCGGTAGCGGTCGAGCGCCTGGTCGGGCTCGCCCAGGATGTCGTAGACCCGGCCGAGGTTGTTGAGCGCGAAGGCGGCCAGCGATTCGGCCTTCACCTCGCGCAGCACGGGGAGGGCGTTCTCGTAGCAGGCGAGCCCCGCCTTCAGCTCCCCCTTTCCCAGGTTGGTGGCGCACAGATTGCCCAGCGAGGCCCCCTCGCCGTAACGGTCACCGATCTCCCGCTGCAGGGCCACGGCCTTCTCGAAAGCCGCCCGGGCTTCGGCGGTGGCGCCCAACTGCCAGTGGTCGAGCCCGATCTCGTTCCAGGTGGCCGCCTCCCAGAGCCGGTCGCCGAGACTCTGCCAGAGCGGCAGCACCTCTTCCCCGGCCTTCAGGGCCTCCCGGGTGTCGTCGACCAGCCGCGCGAGGACGGCGGCGGCATAGAGGGCGCGGGCCTCCCGAGGACGATCCGCCGCCGCCCGCCACTCCTCCACCGCCCGCCGATACTCCGCGAGGGCCTGACGCCGCGCGGGTGTCCCTTCCCGGTAGCGCTCCCCAGCCAGGGACATCGCCGCCTCGGCGGCGGCGCGATGGCGGTCGGCCTCCGTGGCGCGCGTCAGCTCGCCGATGCGGATCTCATAGCGGCCCGGCGGAGCGGCCGGCTCGCGGGCGATCACCTCGACGTCATAGGCGCCATCCACTGTGGGTTCGATGACCAGCATCTCGGTCGCCTGGCGGTCGAAGGGGGCGTCCACGACGATGCGCCGGCCGTCCGGCCCTTTGGCCGCCAGCTCGATGTCGATCCCCCGCTGCTCGACGGCGATCCGCCAGATGTGCCCGGCCGCGAGCTCGGCCCGGTAGGCGTGAGTCTCGCCAGAGCCCAGCCCGCTTTCGCAGGACTTCCCGGGGATCAGGGACGCGGAATCAGACGGCGGAGCGGCGGCGAGCAGAAGACCGCCCAGGGCCGTCCAGGCCAGCGGGCGGAGAGATCGCCAAAGGCGAGACATCGGAAAGTCGCCGTTTTTCCAGGATTCAGAAGGATGATCGCGACGATGATACACCAGCGACTCCGTCAGCCCTGGCTCCGCGCTCCCGGCCAGGGTCCCGGCGGCTCCGCGGGGAAATCCTTCTCGATCCTCTTCGTCTCGTAAAGCAGGAAGCCACGCGCTTGGTAGTTCCGCAGGGCGGCCGGCCCGTCGAGCGAGCAGGTGTGGACCCAGACGCGGGAGGCTCCCATCTCCCAGGCGCGCTCGATGGCGGCGGTCAGCAGGGCGCCGCCCAGGCCGCGGCCGAGAAAGCCGGACAGGAGACCGAAGTAGGCAAGCTCGACCTGGGCTCCGGGCTGGCGCTCCAGCTCGAAGTAGCCGGCCGGGGTCCCCTCGAAATAGCCGATCCAGGTCTCCAGCTCCGGCCGGTCGACCCAGGCCCGCCACTGGTCGTAGGTCCACTCCAGGCGGTCGATCCAGTACCAGTCGCCGCCCACGGCCGTGTAGAAGAAATGGTTGAGCTCCGGGCACGGGACGCGCGCCTGCTCCACCCGGAAGCCCGCCACGGAAGGGCGGGACGGGCGGAGGTCCGTCGGCGAGGTCATCTCCAGGGAGTAGATCTCGATCTCGCGTCTCATGCCTCTCACTCTATGCTCTCAACGCCGTCCTGATATGGTGAGCAGACACTCAAGCCGTAAACCCGAGGAGCTTCCCCATGCGGAAGGAACCCGCCGTTCTGCTCGTGCTGGGCGCCCTGGCCCTTGCCGCCTCGGCGGTGAACGCCTACGACCGGGTGACCTGGATCCTGGAGGTCTTCCCCATTCTGCTCGGGGTCCCTCTTCTGATCGCGACCCGGCGGCGCTTCCCGCTGACCCCACTCGCCTACCGCCTCCTCTTCCTGCACTCGCTCATCCTCATGCTGGGCGGCCACTACACCTACGCGAGAGTGCCGCTGGGGTTCTGGCTCCAAGACCTGCTGGATCTGGCGCGGAACCCCTACGACCGCCTGGGGCACTTCGCGCAAGGGTTCGTGCCGGCGATCCTGGCGCGGGAGATCCTGCTGCGCCGGGATGTGGTACGGCGCGGCGGCTGGCTCTTCTTCCTGGTCACCTGCGTCTGCCTGGCCCTGAGCGCCTGCTACGAGTTCTTCGAATGGGGCTCCGCCGTGCTCGGCGGCGCGGCCGCGGACGACTTCCTCGGCACCCAGGGGGACCCGTGGGACACTCAATGGGACATGTTCTGCGCTTTCCTCGGCGCCCTCACCGCCCAGCTCACCCTGGGCCGGGCGCACGACCGCGAGATCGCGCGGCTGGAGGAGAAACCGCTTGCTTGAAGCCATCCTCTTCGACTGCGACGGCGTCGTTCTCGACAGCGAGACGATCTGGGACCGGTGTGAGACGGAGTTCCTGCGCCGGCGCGGCATCGCTTTCGACATCGCGCGCACCAAACCCCTGATCACCGGGCTCGGACAACGGGCGGGCGTCCTCCTGCTCCAGGAACAGTACGGCGTCGCGGGGGATCCGGACGCCCTGGTCCTGGAACGGCTGGAGATCATCCGCGAGCTGTTCGAGCAGGAGGTCCGGTTCACCCAGGGATTCCCGGAGTTCTACGAGGAGAAGGTGCGGGGGCGCTACGCGACCTGCATCGCTACCTCGATGCCCGAGGAGCTCTTCGCCGTCGCCGACCGCAAGCTGGGGATCGCGCGCTTCTTCGATGGGCGCGTCTACTTCCCCAGCCATGTCGGCGGCCGGGCCAAGCCGGCGCCGGACATCTTCCTCTACGCCGCCGCCCAGCTCGGCGTGCCGCCCGAGCGCTGCCTGGTCATCGAGGACTCCCCCCGCGGCCTCGAGGCCGCCCGCCGCGCCGGCATGACCTCGATTGGCCTCGCCACGACCCACGGGCCGGAGATGCTGGGAGAGGCGGACCGGGTGGTCTCGTCATTCGCTGAGATCGAGCTGCCGCGCTAGACTCCTTTTCGCCCAAAGGGAGGGAGCGCCATGGACTTCGCCGTCTCCGAACCGATCCGCGATCTCACCGCCGCCATCCGCCGTTTCGTCGACGAGGAGATCCTCCCCGTCGAGCGGACCGTGCTGGAACAGGGCTTCGGCGCGGCCGGACCGGAGATCGAGCGCCTCCGTGCCCGGCTGCGTGAGACGAGTTTCCTCACCCTTCACATGCCGAAGGAATGGGGCGGCGGCGGCCTCTCGCTCCTGGAGTTCGCCCCCATCGGCGAGGCCCTGGGACGGAGCGTGATCGGCCACTACGTCTTCAACGTCCAGGCGCCGGACGCGGGGAATATGGAGCTGCTCCTCCATCACGGCTCCCCCGAACAGAAAGAGCGCTGGCTCCGCCCCCTCGTCGCCGGGGAGATCCGGAGCTGCTTCGGCATGACGGAGCCGGAGTTCGCCGGCTCCAATCCCGTCCGGCTCGGCACCACCGCCCGCCGCGATGGGGACGATTACATTCTCGATGGCCACAAATGGTTCACCAGCGCCGCCGAGGGGGCCGCCTTCTGCATCGTCATGGCGGTCACGAATCCCGACGCCCCGAAGCCCCACGCACGGGCGAGCCAGATCCTGGTGCCCACGGACACGCCGGGGTTCGAGATCGTCCAGAACCTCGCCGTCATGGGCGAGCGGGGGGAGGGGTGGATGAGCCACGCCGAGGTGCGGCTCGACGGCGCGCGGGTGCCGGCGGCGAACCGCATCGGACCCGAGGGAGCGGGGTTCGCCCTCGCCCAGGAGCGGCTGGGGCCGGGGCGCATCCATCACTGCGTGCGCTGGATCGGCATCTGCGAGCGGGCGTTCGACCTGATGTGCGAGCGGGCCGCCAGCCGCGAGCTTAGCGTCGGCAAGCCGCTCGGGCTCCGCCAGATCGTGCAGGAGTGGATCGCCGAGAGCCGCGCCGAGATCGACGCCGCCCGCCTGCTCGTACTGCGCACCGCTTGGCGCATCGATCGCGAGGGGGCCGCCGCCGCGCGCGACGACGTCTCGCTGATCAAGTTCCACACCGCCGCCGTGCTCCAGCGGGTGCTCGACCGGGCGATCCAGACCCACGGCGCCCTCGGCCTCACCGAGGCGACCCCCCTCGCCTTCTGGTGGCGCCACGAGCGGGGCGCCCGCATCTACGACGGCGCCGACGAGGTCCACAAGACCGCCGCCGCCCGGCGCATCCTGGAACGCTACGGTATGAAGAGGGGGGAGGACTGATGGCAGAGATCCCGATCGATTCCGCCCGAGCCGTCCGTCCCGGCGAGGAGATCGATGCCGCGGCCCTCGCAGTCTGGCTGAGCGGCCGGCTGCCGGAAATCGACGGGCCGATCACCATTAAGCAGTTCCCCGGCGGGCACTCGAACCTCACCTACCTCCTGCACGCCGGCGACCGCGAGCTGGTGCTGCGCCGCCCCCCGTTCGGCTCGCAGGTGAAGACGGCCCACGACATGGGCCGGGAGTACCGCGTGCTCTCGCGTCTCCACGCCGTCTATCCGAAGGCGCCCCGCGCCCTCCTTCACTGCGACGATCCCGCGGTGATCGGCGCGCCGTTCTACCTCATGGAGCGGGTGCGCGGCGTCATCCTTCGCCACCCGAAGGCCCCAGCGGGAGTTGACCTGCCGCCGGAGCGGATGCGGGCGATCAGCGAAGCGGCGGTCGACGGACTGGCGGACCTGCACGCCGTGGACTTGCGGGCGGCGGGGCTGGAGGATCTCGGGCATCCGGAAGGATATGTGGCCCGGCAGGTGGAGGGGTGGAGCGGGCGCTGGCGGAAGTCCCGTACGGACGACGTGCCGGACCTCGACCGCGCCGCCGCCTGGCTCGCCGGGAATTTACCGGTCGAATCGCCCGCTGAAAGCAGCGCGGCGCTGATCCACAACGACTATAAATACGACAACCTCGTCCTCCATCCCCAGGACCTCGGCCGCATCGTGGCTGTGCTCGACTGGGAGATGGCCACCCTCGGCGATCCGCTGATGGACCTCGGCACCAGCCTCGGCTACTGGATGGACCCGGACGATGCCCCCGAGCTGCGCCTGCTGCCGGGGGGACCGACGACTCTCCCCGGCAACCTGAGCCGCGGCGAGGTGGTCGAACGTTACGCCGCGCGAAGCGGCCGGGACGTCTCGGGGATCCTGTTTTATTACGTCTATGGATTATTCAAGATCGCGGTCATCGCGCAGCAGATTTACTTCCGCTACAGGCAAGGCCTTACCCACGACGAGCGTTTCGCGAATCTGATAGGTGCCGTGCAAATCCTTGCCCGCACAGCCTCCCGCGCGATCGCAGCCCGGCGGATCGATCCTCTGGGATCATAAAGATCTATACGAAAAATTCGATCTATCGAGGCTACGCGCAAAATTTGAAATTCGCCGAAATAAGGGTGTATACTGGGTTTAATTCCCGTTTGGGCGAACTCAAGAGGTAAACCATGAGGTTCGACGAATGCCTGAAGATCATTAACCGCCGTATTCGTGGCGCCGAGCAGGAAGTGGCCCGCCGACAGCAGTTGGGTTTGCAGGTCCGGCCCTGGCAGCACCGCGTCCAGGAATTGGTGGAGATGCGGCGGGAGATCGCCGCCCTGGCGACGCCGGAGGATCTGCGGATGAAAGCACCGGCCAACGTGCCCCCGCCCTTCCAGGCGTCGCGGTAGATCGCCGGGGCCGGTGTCAGGCGGGGGGATCGATCGTCTCGTAGAGCGCGGCGTAGTCCTCCCGCCCCTTACCGTCCTCGACGGTCTTCTTGACCACCTCGCGCACGCCGTCGAGAGCGGTGGTGTCGAGGCCAAGCCCGCCCGCCTCGGCGCGCGCGAGGTCTAGATCCTTGAGCAGGAGATCGGCCGGAAAGTTCGGGCTCGCGAAGTCGCGCGCGAGCATCTGGGGGAGCTTGCGGTCGAAGGTCGGGGCGTAGAAGGCGCTCTTGCGCAGGATGTCCATGAAGAGATCGACCTCGATCCCCTTGCGTCCCACCATCCCGAGGCTGAGCGAGAAGGCCGCCGAGAGCGAGGCGATGAGCTGGTTCATGGCGAGCTTGAGCGTCGCCGCGTGGCCGACCGGACCGACCAGACGCGGCTCCGGCCCGAAGCAGCGGAGCAGATCGCCCCAGTGCTCGAGCTGCTCGGAGCTCCCCCCCACCATCACCAGCAGTTTCCCTTCCTCGGCCTGGGGGACGCTCCCCAGCACCGGCGCCTCCAGGTAGTCGCCGGCGGCGGCGCGGACCTCTTCCAGCAGCTTCACGCTTTCGACCGGAGCGATGGTCGACATCTGGATGACCGTGCGTCCGCCGAGGCTGGGGATGAACCCGCCGTCGGAGAGCAGCTCGCGGACCACGCTGCCGTCCCGGACCATGAAGATCGCGCACTCCCCCGCCTCGATCGCCTCGCGGGCGCTGGCGGCGATCCGCGCCCCCTTCCGCGCCAGCGGCTCGGCCTTCTCCCGGGTGCGGTTGTAGACGACCAGCTC
>JBDSHF010000001.1:0-3254 GCA_039918595.1 Thermoanaerobaculia bacterium | reverse complement strand
CAGCTCCACCCGCATGCCGCGGATCTTCACCTGGTGGTCGAGCCGGCCCAGGAAGTCGAAGTCGCCGTCCGGCAGCCGCCGCACGAGGTCGCCCGTACGGTACATCCGCTCGCCCGGTCGATCGGCCGGCGCGAAGGGATCGGGCAGGAAGCGCTCCGCCGTCAGCTCCGGACGCCAGAGATAACCTCGCGCCAGACCTTCGCCCGCCACGTACAGCTCCCCCGGCACCCCCACCGGCACCGGACCGCCGGACGCGTCCAGCACGTGCACCCGTGTGTTGGCCAAGGCCCGACCGATCGTCACCCGCCCGCCGGGCGGCACGATCGACATCGTGGTCACCACACTGTGCTCCGCCGGACCGTAGATGTTCGACAGCTCGAACGGCGTGCCCGGGCGCGGCGACCGGTGCAGACGGTCGCCGCCGACCACCAGGTAGCGCACCGGCAGGTCCGCTGGCAGGTCCTCGCTCAGGATGCCATCGGCCAGCGGAGTGGGCAGGAAGGCCAGGGTGATCCCCTCTCGTTTCCACCAGCTCACCATCCGGTGCGGCGACAGGCGCGTCTCCTGATCCGGGATGCTCAAGGCGGCGCCGCCGGCCAGCAGCGGCCACAGCTCCCACACCGAGACGTCGAAGGCCGGACTCGCCACCTGCGTACCGACATCCGCCGCCGTCAAGCCGTAGGTCTCGTGATGCCAGGACACCAGATTCGACAGACCCCGGTGCGGCACCGCCACCCCCTTCGCGCGTCCCGTCGACCCCGAGGTGAAGATCACGTACGCCAAATGATCCGGATCGACCGCCACCGCTGGCGGCCGCGACTCGTCGCCTTCCAGGGATTCCAGATCGCGGTCCAGGGAAACCACCAGGGCTGACGACGACGGCACCCGGCCGATCAGGCCGCTCTCGGTCAGCAGCACCGGCACTCGCGCGTCCTCCATCGCCAGCGCCAGCCGTTCCGCCGGGTAGGCCGGATCGAAGGAGGCGTAGGCGCCACCCGCCTTGAGCACCGCCACGATCCCCACCACCCGCTCCACGGTGCGCTCGGCGCAGATCCCCACCACCACGTCCGGACCTACCCCCAGCGATCGCAGATGATGGGCCAGCCGGTTGCTCCGTCTCTCCAGCTCGCCATAGGTCAGCTGCCGATCCCCGGCAGCTACCGCCAGCGCCTCCGGCCGGCGCCGGGCGTGCTCCGCGAACAGCTCGTGGACCGGTACCCAGGGATAGAAACGGTCCGTGGCATTCCACTCCAGCAGCTCGGCCCGCTCCCCCGCCGACAGCAGGGGCAGATCCGACAGCCGGCTCTCCGGAGACATCACCGCCCCTGCCAGCAGGATCCCCAAGTGGCGGGCGAGGCGGCGGACCGTCGTCGCATCGAAGAGGTCGACGTTGTATTCGATGCCACCCACGATCTCTCCGGCCCCTTCGCTCAGGAAGAGCGTGAGGTCGAACTTGGCCGCCTCGATGGACAGGGGCAGCTCCTCGACCGCGAGGTCCGCGAGCGACCGCGGCTCGGCCGCCGAGCTCAGCGAGATCATCACCTGGAACAACGGAGTGCGGCTGAGGTCGCGCTCCGGCGCCAGCTCCTCGACCAGCCGTTCGAAAGGGAGGTCCGCGTGAGTGTAGGCTCCCAGCGCCGTCTCCCGCGCCTGCCCCAGCAGCTCGAGGAACGTCGGATCTCCAGAGACGTCGGCGCGCAGCACCAGCGTGTTGACGAAGAAGCCGATCAGCCCTTCCAGTTCCATCCGGCTACGGCCGGCCGTCGGAGTGCCCACCAGCAGATCGGTCTGGCCGGTATAGCGGTAGAGCAGCGCCAGGAAGCCCGCGAGCAGGGGCATGAACAGCGGCGCGCCGCTCCGCCGGCTCAACGCCCGCAGCCGCTCCGAGAGCTCCTCTCCCAGCGACAGCGGCTCGGTCGCGCCGCGGAAGGTCTGCGCCGCCGGCCGTGGCCGGTCGGACGGCAGCTCCAGAGCGGAGGGATGTCCCGCCAGCCGCTGCCGCCAGTAGCCGAGCTGCTCCTCCAGCTCCTCCCCTTGCAGCAGGTCCCGCTGCCAGATCGCGTAGTCGGCGTACTGCATCGGCAGCTCCGGCAGCGGCGAGGAGCCACCCGACATCGCCGCCCGATAGAGCGCGTCCAGCTCGCGCAGCAGCACTCCCGTCGACCAGCCGTCCGAGACGACGTGGTGCATCGGCAGCATCAGGACCCATTCGTCCGCCGCGGCGCGCACCAGCAGCGGGCGCAGCAGCGGACCGCGCTCGAGGTCGAACGGCCGCAGGGCCTCGGCCCGGGTCAGCCGTACCTCCTCACCGGCCCGCGCGGGTGCCGGCAGTCCCCCTAGGTCGACCTGGGGGAGCGAGAAGTGCCCCGCCGGCTCGATCACCTGGACGGGACCCGACACTCCCTCCAGGAAGCGGGTGCGCAGCGCCTCGTGCCGGCGCACGATCTCCCCGAGGGCGGCGGCCAGCACCGGCGGACGCAGGCCCCCCCGCAAACGATAAGCCGTCGGCATGTTGTAGCTCGACGAGCCCGGCTGCAGGCGGTCGAGGAACCAGAGCCGCTGCTGGGCGAAGGAGAGCGGCAGCTCGCCGTCACCCCGGGAGGCCCGGGCGGGCGCCGGGCCGCCGCGCGGACCGGCTTTCTCCAGCAGGTTGCGCTCGACGGTCCGCGCCAGCGACTCCACGGTCGGGGAATTGAAGAGGTCCCGCAGCTCCACTTCGGTGCCGAGCAGATGGCGCACCCGCGACACCATCTGCACCGCCAGCAGCGAGTGGCCGCCGAGATGAAAGAAGTTGTCGTGGATTCCCACCCGCTCCACGCCCAACAGCTCGGCCCACAGCTTCGCCATCTGATCCTCGACCGCTGTACGCGGCGCCGCGAACCCTTCCTTGCCGGACTCGTCGCGCGCCACCTCGATGCGCTCCAAGGCCCGCCGGTCCACCTTGCCGTTGGGGGTCAGCGGCAGCGCCGCGAGCGGCACCCAGTCCTGCGGCACCATGTACGACGGCAGCTGACGCTCGAGGAAACCGCGCAGCTCGTCGACCGGCGGCGCCTCCCCCGAGAAGCCCACCACGTAGGCGGTCAGCCAGCCATCCACCACCAGCATCGCCGCCTCGCGGACTTCCGGATGTCGGCCGAGCACCGATTCGATCTCCCCCAGCTCCACCCGCATGCCGCGGATCTTCACCTGGTGGTCGAGCCGGCCCAGGAAGTCGAAGTCGCCGTCCGGCAGCCGCCGCACGAGGTCGCCCGTAC